>DAOPZG010000006.1:0-37946 GCA_035353235.1 Candidatus Limiplasma sp. | reverse complement strand
CAAACGGCTGGTACGAATGGATTTTCGGAAAATGTGGAAAACGACCGCTTTCCTGAAAAAGCGGAGCGGGAAAAGCCGAATCTGGCTGCTGTGCGACATGCTTCGCTGCGCACTGAAATATAACGCTGGATATATGGATTATAAAATCGCGGAGATGTACCGACTGACGGACGAACAGAAAAAGACGGTGATCACCCGCGGCATCAGCAACACCATCGTACGCCGGATGAACGACAAGGCCTACTGGTATCTGTTTGATGATAAGGCAACCTTTAACGAGCTTTTTCAGGAGCACATCAACCGGAACTGGCTGAAAATTTCCGCTGATACGACTCTAGAGGCTTTCAAGGCTTTTCTGGAAGGAAACGGCGACCTGATCGCCAAGCCGCTGGAGGGCAGCAGCGGAGTCGGAATTGAACGCTTCACACGGGAACACTGGCAGGGCAGTGAAGCTGAATTCCTGAAGGAATTGCAGGGGAAAGGGATCGGGATTGTGGAGGAACGGGTGATCCAGCATCCGAAGATGATGGAAATGTGTCCGACTTCTGTAAACACCATCCGGATCGCGACGCTTCTGGGGGATAAGAAGCAGGGGGTTGTGTATGCTTTCCTGCGGATTGGTAACGGGAAAGTGATGGATAACGTGGACTGCGGAGGAATGGCGGCGCGTGTGGACCTGAAAAGCGGCAAACTGCTTACGGTTGGCGCGGACAAAGCAGGCAACACTTACGAGAAGCATCCCATTACAGGCACCCCGATCATCGGGTTTACCGTGCCATATTTTCAGGAAGCGATGCAGATGTGTATGGACGCGGCGCAGAAAGTACCGCAGATGCGTTATATTGCCTGGGATGTCGCCGTAACGGAAAAGGGCCCCTGTTTTATCGAAGGCAATTCGTTCCCCAGCCATGCGGTGCCGCAGTTTGCGGCGCATTATCCTGATGGGATCGGTATCCTGCGGGAATTTCGTGAATTTATCGATATTTAAGCCTGTCCGATGTAAATAGCCGCAAGCCGGATTCCATTCGTGGAGTCCGGCTTGTGGCTATTTGGAGAGAACTCAATTTGAAGCGTCTTTAAGGGCACCCAGGAGCCGTCGCGCGCTTTCCACTCCGCTGGTTGCCATGGTTCCGAACATGGAAAGCACAGCTTTACGGGTAGAAGGATCGAGCGTGCGAAGCGCTGCCAGCAGGGCGCCGGCCGTGTCGGTCCAGTGTCCGGCAATATCGCTTAAGGTGAGCGCATTGCCAGCGCCAAGTGCGGAGAACAACGTATCGATAAAAACACGGCGCGTTTCGGGGGTACTGGTGCGTAAAAATTCATCCATGGTCGCTTTTGTCAGCCGACTTGGTTTATCCAATGTGGGAAGGGTAGCGAAGTGCGGACCATCCAGTTGCCAGGTAAACACATTATGCTGCGCAATGCCCAGCGCGCGGCTATGCACCACGGTGAAGGGTTGCGGCACATTCATAAGCTGGCCGATTACCGATCCCTGCGGCACATAACTGCGTACTTTTGGAAGCGTTTCTTTATACCCGCCGGTCGAGAAAGTGGCGTCGTCCAGCCCGGGAGCGTCAAAAAGATCAATAAAACAAATCCGGTCACGAATTTCCGGAGCACAGCAAACAGCGGCATACAGGGCGAGATTGCCCCCTTTGGAATGACCGCAAAGGCGCAGCGAACCTTTGGTTTCCCGTGCAATCGAATGTAAGTAATCCAGCGCTTCAGCCTGCGAAGGAACAGGGCAGGAGAAGGACATGGTAAAATCTTCTCGCCAGCCAACGACTGTGGCGTCGGTGCCGCGGAAAGCGATCAGAGTGGATTCATCTGGCAGGATGAAGGCAGCGGCAGCAAATTGCATATTGAGTTCCGGTTCAAACCGATCCGCGCAATGGCTCACCAGAAGACCGCCAAAACGCGCCGTTTTGCTGACCGCGCGCAAAAGGCGATGCCGTTCGGCTACGACTTGCGCGTTGCCGGGCTCCATAGGCAGGCGATCGATGAGAGGAGCGGCTTCACCAAGTGGCATCTCGCCATCCCCGAAGGCATCCCGAAAATGCAGATAGCATAACTGCGAGAAAATCATCGCGTCAATTTCGTTGACCGGGGATACGGAAAAAGGCAGATCGCCGCGCCATTGGACATATTCAAGCACTGCGTGGTGCCTGATAACGCTTTCAGAATTGCTTTCCATCATGACGACCTTTCGTTAACCAAGCATGGGCCACAGTTTGGGAACGAATATAATCAAACCGGCAACCGCTGCCGCAAGCGAAACCATCAGCACGGCGCCCGCGGCGGTATCTTTCGCCAGCTTTGCACGGGGGTCACGATGCGGCATACAGATGTCCACGGTGGTTTCCACGGCGGTATTCATCAGTTCCGCGCCGATCACCACGCCGAAGAGTACGATGCAAACCAGCCACTCGCTTTTGCTGATATTGCACAGGAAACCGAAAACCGTTACCAGCGCCATGGCAGCAAAGTGCACCATCATATTACGCTCGCTTTTCATGCCGCCGGCAATACCGCTGAAAGCGTGAAGGAAGCTGTCTGTGAAGCGCTTGTCTTTTTGAACCCCTCGAACGTAAGCGGGCTGAGATTTTCCAGCCCGCAGGTATAAACCGACAAGCGAGGTAAAAACCAGCAGATAGGCCAGCGAAACAGCATACCCGGCAACCACATCCGACAGATAATGCACGCCAAGATAAACGCGGCTGAAGCCGACCAGCGCGATGAACAGAGAAAGTAACCCGATCAGCAGGCGCTTTTTTCGAGCGGAAAGGTTCGAGCATGCGACAATGTAAATCAGGAACCCGTAAAACGCACCGGCAGCCATGGCATGGCCGCTGGGGAAACTGTATCCCGCTTCGGCGATTGCGCGATACTCAATCGGCGGGCGTTGGCGGAGAAACGTAGTTTTCAGTGTGTAATTCAGGGAAACGGATACCATGAGGTTGATGGCGACCGGAATGCTGTAATGCCGGTTGCGAAATAAAAACATGCACACAAAACAGATAACAAGCAACGTTACCGGGGCGCACAGCGCTGTGGCCCCCCGCATGATAAGCGATACAGCCGGTTGCCGTATCGCCGCCAGAGCATGGGTAACGCTCAGGTCCAGCGTTTGCAAGGCCTCACTTTGAAGGCTAGACGCAATCCATGCGAATACGGCGGCGCAAAACACAAAGCCGCCAATTTTCAGCCATTTCTTCGCTTTCACGCCATCGCGCTCCCTTCATACTGGTACAATCATATCATTTTGGATAGGGGCTGTAAAGCGACTGAACACAGAGAAAAGGAGGAAAATGCAGGGATTTCCCGAATGATAATAATGCGGTCGCTTTTTGTTTACGACCGTACGGAAAGTTATTAAGGAGGGGAAAAACAATGAGTTTGAATGAAGATCTGAAGAAATTAATGATGGCCGGTTTGGGCGCTGCAAGCGTAGCTTCGGAGAAAACCGGCGAAGCGATCGACGCGCTGGCAAAGCGGGGCGAAGAAGTGCTGGCACAGGGAAAAGACGTGAACGAACGGCTCCGCCATGAGATCCGGCAGGCAATGAAGGATACGGAGACTCCCTCTGTTGGAAAGGACGAAGTTCTTTCCGCACTGGATAAGCTTTCACCGGAAGAGCGTAAAGCTGTTCAGGAGAAACTGAACCAGTTGGATCAGCAATGAGCAAACCCGACAGTGGGAGCAGCGCAGGCCGCCTGATGGAGATTATCGGGGTCCTGCAAAAACATAACGCTATCCGCGGGATCACCCCGGAAAAACTGCGCCTGATCGTGGAGGACCTCGGGCCTACGTTTGTGAAGTTGGGGCAGATGCTTTCTCTGCGCGCGGACCTGCTGCCGCCCGCCTATTGCGAAGAACTGCAAAAACTGCGTTCTGACGTCGCGCCTATGTCGGCGGACGAGGTGAAACGTGTAATCGAAGCATCGCTGGGCATTCCCCTCGGCGACGCTTTCCCTTCCTTTACGATCGAACCGTTGGGCAGCGCTTCCATTGCGCAGGCACACCGCGCCGTATTACCGACCGGCAAGCCTGTGGTGGTAAAAGTGCAGCGCGAAGGAATCCATGATGTGATGGCCAGCGATATTGCCCTGCTGCGCAAAGCGGCGGGACTGTTGAAGCTTACGCCGACCGGGGAAACCATCGACTTTACCATGGTGTTGGACGAGATGTGGGTGGTATCCCAGCAGGAAATGGATTTTCTGAATGAAGCGGCCAACGCGGAAGAGTTCCGCCGCCTGAATCAGGATGTCGCCT
This sequence comes from Candidatus Limiplasma sp., assembly GCA_035353235.1. Lineage (GTDB taxonomy): Bacteria > Bacillota > Clostridia > Christensenellales > Aristaeellaceae > CAXXOK01. The sequence goes on along the minus strand of DAOPZG010000006.1, from coordinate 33,674 downwards.
ATGTGACCTGCCCCCGTATCTATCGGGAGCTTTCCACCCGGCAGGTGCTGGTGATGGAGGCGGTGGAAGGCATCCGTATAGACGATATGGAAGCCTTGAAAGCAGAAAAATACGATCCGGATGAAATCAGCCGTAAACTGTGCCTGAATTACATGAAGCAGGTACTGGATGACGGGTTCTTCCATGCGGATCCCCACCCCGGTAACCTGATGATCCGGGACGGACAAATCGTTTGGCTGGATCTGGGCATGGTTGGGCGGCTGTCCGCAAAGGACCAGAGCGCGTTTCAAAAGGCGCTGGGTGCGGTAGCGACGGGAGACGTAGGCGGTGTTACGGACGCGGTACTGGCCATCAGCAGACATAACACCCCCGTGCGGCGGGAAGCTCTGTATGCCGATGTGGATGCAATGATGGCGGAATACCTGCAAATGGATATCGGAGCGATGAACCTGGGGGAGATCATGCAGCAGGTGATGGCGCTTGCGCAGAAACATGGGCTGGCCATGCCGGATGGCGTAACCATGCTGGCTCGGGGTATGAGTACGCTGGAAGGACTGGTGGCCAGCATCAGCCCGAACGTAAATCTGATGGAGCTTGTGACTCAACGCTTTACGGGAGACAGCCTGCGGGACATCGACCTGAAGAAGACGGCGATTAAGGATGCGCGGGCTGTGTACGAATCCGTGCAGAAATCGCTCAGCACCCCCGCGCTGGTGAATGACGCACTGCGGGCGGCTTTAAAGGGCGAGTTGAAATTGCGGCTGGAGAACCCCTCGGCGCAGGTCGAGGCGGAAGCGCGTCGGGTACGGGAGACCCTGCTGATTCATACGGCGCTGTATGCGGCAGGACTGATCACTTCTGCAATTCTGGCGCTTTCGGCTGTCGAGCCACGCTGGCTTGGCCTGCCATGGCCTTCGGCTTTGAGTTTCGCGCTGACAGGCTGCTACGCCCTCTGGAACGGATGGCGTGCAAGACGGAAAACTCACAAACGATAAGCACCCGGCAGAACCGGGTGCTTTTTAGTGAGCTTCCTGAATGGGCGAATCCGCCAATCGGTCGCGGATTAAGGCGAGGCAGCGTTCCATGACCTTTTGCTGATCCTCGCTCATGTCCGAAGGCGGCGATGCGTTGCTTGGAACAATGCGATAGAACGTTTTTCCGTCGGTTTTTCCGCGCCATACATAGGTAGGGGTATAGGTAAGCGAATCAAACTGCAGGCTGTCCGCCGCAAGATTGTAATTAAACCCGATATGCAGCAGGACACCGGAAATGTTCTCACGGTCGGAACGGTCGGACGCGAGAAGATTGCCAAGTGAATAGGCACATAAGACGGTATGGGTACTCCCGTCCTTACGATGGGCAGTTAGCAGCTCGACGTTTTGTACAGCGCCCGTGCCTGTACCAAGGAGAATGTCCGCTCCGGCATCGGCGATACTTTGCGCTAAGTCACGCTGGGTAGCGGTTGGCGAAATTGCGCCGCTTTTTCCCCATCGCAGGGAAACGACCACGATTTGCGCGCCTGCGGCCCTCGCGGCGGCAATGTCTGCTTCGATAGTCGGAAGAGTGAGCGGCGCGATTGCGTATGCCTGTTCTTCCCGGGTAGCGGCTTTTTTACCGGCTGCGGACAAGTCGTTCTGAAAGCTTAAGAACGCCAGCATGGTATCCTGAACCTGCAAAGTCGTGATATGGTTTCGACTTTCCAAGGAAGTGTATGCTCCGTATGGGGTCATCCCTGCCAGCGATACCGCGTTTAAGGTTGCGGCAAGTCCGTCCATACCGTTGTTGAGAACACCCGGGAAGCCGAGGCATAGGGCTTGAACACCGCTGCCCGCAAGCGCCGTGAGCGCATCGGAGGGCATATTGATATCTGTCAGCTTCTCGCGGGGCACGCTCAGGTTTTCAAGCGTTGCAAGGTTGATATTCCCTGTCCAGAAAGCGGACAGGCTGTTGAACACCGGCCCGAAGGTATAACCATCTGAGCCGGAACAGGTTTTCTGAATTGCATTATCCACCTTGAGCGCACCGCCAACTGTGAGCGACAGCGTGTGCGTTTGAACCGGCGAAGCCGTCGGCTGAGGCGTAGCGGACACAGCTACCTCCAACGGTGGCGCGGTTGCGGGTGTGGCGTTGGGAACGGCTCCGGAAGAAGCGGTATCTGCCGGCGCGGCGCTCAGGTTGCGCAGACTCCGCAAGGAAGAGTCAATGGCAACGCCTACGCGCTGCGGATCGATCCGGAGTTGTACGTTACCCATCAATCTGGGGAACAGAAATACACAGCCGATGGCGACGAGCCCCAGCAGGGTCAGCGCCGCTATCGTCCCAAACGATAGGCCGCCGGTACGTCTGCTTCGTCTGCGCATATTTCGCCTCCCGTTTGCAATTTCAAACTCTACGGAGCTTGCATTAATGACTCTTGACCGACCAATACGGAAATGATAACATAATGACATTCGATATGCAAGACGGGGGGAACGGCCATGAAAATCAGCTTTTCCACATTGGGATGCCCGCGATGGAGCTTCGCTGAGATCACAGCGACGGCGTATGATCTGGGGTATCAGGGCATTGAGGTGCGCGGCGTAGGGAAGGATATCTCTGCTCCAAGCGTGCCGGAATTTTCGACGGAAAACCTTCCCCGAACGGTTGCGGAACTGAACCGTCTTCACTTAACCATACCCTGTTTGGACAGTGACTGCTGTATCCACCTGCGTGAAAACGAACAGGCCGTGGATGCCGAAATTAAGGCGTACGTTCTGCTGGCGCAAAAGCTTGGAACGCCATATGTGCGTATTATGGCGACGGCCCCGGTGCCCCAGCCTGTGGGCACGGTAGACGAAGGCTATGTTTGTATGCGGGCCGCACGTCTGGGCGCGATGGCACGGGAACACGGTGTGAAACTGCTGATTGAGACGCACGGGGTCTGGAGTGACAGTGAGAAACTGGCCCGACTGCTTAGCTGCATCGGATCGGACAGCGTAGGCGCGCTGTGGGATGTGCATCACCCTTACCGCTTTATGGGCGAAAAGCCACAAACGACCGTGGATAATCTGAAGCCGTGGCTGTGGCATACCCATATGAAAGACAGCCAAAAAACCCCGGAAGGATATCGGTACGCTTTGCCCGGATTTGGCGATGTGCCCCTTGCGGATGCGGTGCATACGCTGCAAACGGCGGGATATGCCGGTTACTATTCTCTGGAATGGGTGAAGCGCTGGGATACGACGCTGGAAGAACCGGGCATTGTGTTTGCCCATTTTGCCAACTTTATGCGAACGTTGTCATAAAAAAGATTCGTGAATTGAATAGTATAAGTCGACCAAACTGATATTCGGTAAACGTGGGATTAGAGAACGCCCTTCAGGAAGGTGATCATAACCTTGCCTGAAGGGCGCGTTTCTTTATGATTTGATATTCATATTGGGTTTCGGAAGCGTTACCCGATCAGGAAGCTTCGTTTCCGGTGCGCACGCCGTATCTTGCACTAAAGGGAGGACATCAGGAGATCCATTGCGTTGGATATGTCCGGCAATTCAGAAGAGAGGGTGCACACATGAGGCGCATCGGCCAGCATCAGCTTTTGCTTTATCACGCTGCTCACTCCCTGTAAAATCACTTCCGCGCTGTCGGGGGAAATTGTTCCATCCTTCCGGCTCTGCACGGCAAGAACAGGGCAGGTAACGTGGCTCAGGTTTTTGCGAGCCATATGAATCAGGCGGTTTAAATCCGCCGCTTTGGCGGTGGGAAAACCGGAATAGCCAAAATCGTACGCCGCATAGGGCAGTGTTTTTCGTTCTTCCGGTGGCGCCCAGCTGATGCGGGGTTTAATGGGCGCGACGATCCGGGACAGGCCAATCCATTTGTTCTGTGTCGCCATCGGCGCGGAAAGGGTTACGCAGGCATCAGGAAGCCCCTCTTCTGCAAGCAGAAGGCTGATTACTCCGCCCATGGAAAGACCGGCAACCGTAACAACGGGACAGTGTTTACGAAGCTCAATGAGCACGCTGCGGGAGGCATCCAGCCACTGTTTCCAGCCAGAGCGGGCCATTCCCGCTTCAGTGGTCGCATGCCCGGGCAGGTTGATGCCCTGCACGGTATAACCCATTCCCGCCAGCAGATCGGCAAGCGGACGCATATGGGAAACACTGCCGGTGAAACCATGCAGCAAAAGAATACCTTTTGGCCCGCCGGGGAATAAGAAGGGCTGGCAGCAATCGGCGTCAAATGGGTTCTCTTCATACGTTTTCACAGGCAGCCCCCTTTTCCGGTTCTCCTTACGGTAAAGTGTTGTGATAGGAAATATAAATTTTCTCCTCTACGGAATCGTTACTTATCCAAACTGTCAAGATCATCTTTCTGGCCCAGCACCAGCAGGATATCTCCCGTTTCAAACACAGTATCCGGAGAAGGAGATACAAGGAACTGCCCGCCGCGATGAATCGCGAGGATGCTGATACCATACTTTTTGCGGACATCCACACCGATGATCGTGTTGCCTGCCCACTTCATCGGCAGGATGATCTCCACCAGCTGATAATCATCACTCAAATCCATCAGTTCCAGCACATTGGGTGTCAACAGAGATTTTGCAAGCCGCATACCCATATCGCGCTCAGGGAAGATCACACGATCCACGCCTACCTTACGCAGCACTTTTGCGTGCAGTTCATCGGTGGCTTTTGCGATCAGATAAGGCACGCCCAATTCTTTCAACAGCACGCAGACCAGAATGCTGTCCCGCATGTTCTGGCCGATAGATACGATCGCTGCGTCGAAGTTACGAACACCCAGCGATTGAAGTGCGCCTTCGTCGGTCGCGTCGATCCGGATGGCCTGAGTAACATACGGCGCTATCGCGTCCACCAGCTCTTCATCGGAGTCGATGGCTAACACTTCATGCCCCTGCTTATAAAGCGATTTTGCGAGGCTCTCTCCGAAACGGCCCAGACCCAGCACCATATATTGTTTGTTCTTCTCTTTCATAACCAACGTTCCTCCGTTATCCGATCATGATCTTTTCTTCAGGGAAATGCAAACGGTTCTTCGGGTTGTCGTTCGTACGGCTGGCCAGCGCAAAGGCCAACGTGAGGGGGCCGACGCGCCCGAAATACATCAGCGGAATCAGCAGTGCCTGCGAAAACGGATTGAGGGTCTGTGTCCCAGCGGCGCTGAGGCCGACGGTCGCGAATGCCGAGGTGGCTTCGTAAACCAGATCAATCATGCTTTTTCCGGATGTGCGTTCCGATATGGATAATGCGCAGGTGCACACCAGAATCAGGGACAGGCTGATGACTACGATGGTCAGCGCGCGCTTGACGGTGTCGGGGGGCAACTGCTTATGAAAGATACGCACAGTATCTCGTCCGCGGATCACGCTGGCAATCAGCAGCAGTACAACGCTCATTGTCGTTGTTTTCACGCCGCCGCCTGTGGAGGCAGGAGATGCGCCGATGAACATCAGGATCACGCCGACCAGCTTGGTGCTGTCAGTGAGCCGTGCCTGATCAATGGAACTGAACCCTGCCGTACGGAAAGTAGTGGATTGAAAAAATGCATTGATTACTTTATCCCCGATGCCATACGAGGGATTGCCGAGCGTGGAAGGATTATCCCATTCCAGCGCCAGCACTAACAATGTACCTGTAATCAGTAAAAATGCTGTAATTGCCAGCACCAGTTTGGAATGCAGCGAATACTTGCGTATATGAAACCGATCATGCAGGAATTCGTTTAATACGAAAAAACCAAGACCGCCCAAGATAATTAACCCAGCGATCGTTAACAGCACCAGCGGGTCGTGCTGAAACGGCGCAAGGCTGACATAGTTGCCAAAAAGATCAAAGCCCGCATTGCAGAATGCGCTGATGGAGTGGAACAGGCTGTACAGAATGCCACGCCGTAAGCCGAATATGGGTATAAAGCGAATACTCAGCAACAACGCGCCGCCAAGCTCGATCATCAGGGCGAGCATTGAAAACCACTTGGATAGCCGTACCAGCCCGCTCAGGCTGGTGGTGTTCATGGATTCGCGGATCAGCACGCGATTTCGCAGCGATATGCGGCGCCCCAGCGCCACCATAACGAGCGTTGCGAAGATCATAAAGCCGAGGCCGCCAATCTGGATCAACAGAATGATAATCAGTTTGCCAAAGAAAGTGAAGGTGGTTCCGGTGTCCACCACGACCAGCCCGGTCACACATACGGCCGAGGTGGCGGTAAACAACGCGTTGTGAAAACCGATGGATTGGTTGTGTACGTTGGCAACCGGCAGGGTAAGCAGCAGTGCGCCGATCAGGATGACCCCCAGGAAACCCAGTGCCATTACACGTTCGGGCCTTATGGTACGCTGGAAAAACGAGCTCCGGCGTTCCGACATCTGCGGGTGCAAGTGAATCCTCCTCATGCAGGGCATAGCGTTTCATCCGGCTGCTGGATCGCCGTGCCGTCCAGAAATAATACAAAGGATTGGCATTGGTTCGCTTGTCAATCCGAAACAGATTATATCGCTTTTTCACCAATTTGTATAGTGCGCGCTTATCTGGCACCCTCCAAACTTTACATCGAAAGAGTGAAGTGGTATTCTTGAAAGCAGCGAATGAAGGAGGAACTGATATGACTGTTAAAGACCGTTTTATCCGTTATGCCGCCGTGGATACCGGGTCGGATGAGAACAGCGGAACCCATCCCTCCAGCGAGAAGGAATGGACGCTGGCCCGCATGCTGGAAGCGGAACTGAAGGACATGGGGGCACAAAACGTGCGGGTGTCCGAAAAATGTTATGTTTACGCCGAAATCCCCGCAAACGTGGACGGGCAGCCCGCCATTGGTTTGATCGCGCATATGGACACGGCGCCCGCCGTTGCGACGGGACCGGTGCATCCCCACTCTGTACATTATGAGGGGGGCGATCTGGAGGTTGGCCATGGCGTGGTGATGAAGGCCGCGGAGTATGATACGCTTGCGCGCCACATTGGTCACGAACTGATTCTTGCGGACGGAACGACCCTGCTGGGTGGGGACGATAAGGCGGGTATCGCGGAAATTATGACAACGTGCGAAACGCTGTTAACCCATCCTGAGATCAAACACGGTAAGGTTTGTATTGGGTTTACGCCGGATGAGGAAATCGGGTCCGGCGCCGATGCGTTCGACGTGGCGGGGTTCGGAGCGGATTTCGCCTATACGGTGGACGGTGGTATGCCCGACGAACTGGAATACGAGAATTTTAATGCCTGCAGCGCGGAAATTACGGTGCGCGGTTTTAATATCCATCCCGGAACGGCTAAGAACAAGATGAAGAACGCAGCCAGAATGGCGGCGGAATGGGTGTCGATGATCCCGGACAGCGAAACGCCGGAGCATACGGAAGGCCGGGAAGGCTTTTATCACCTTTGCAGCTTAAAAGGGGACGAAAGCTCGGCGGTTCTGCAGTACATCCTCCGCGATCATGACCGGGTGAAGTTTGAAAAGCGTAAACTCCGTGTGACCGCCATAACGGAATATCTGAACGGCAAGTATGGCGAAGGCAGTTTTACGCTTACGCTTCGGGATTCCTATTACAACATGAAAGAGAAAATTGACGAGCACCCGGAAATTATCCGCCGTGCGACGGACGCGATACGAGCCATGGGGGACGAACCCAAGCTGTTGCCCATTCGCGGCGGCACGGACGGCGCACGTCTGTCCTATATGGGGCTGCCCTGCCCCAATCTGCCCACCGGCGCATATAACATGCACGGCGTACTGGAGTACGTGAGCGTGCCGGAGATGGAACGGATCGTAAAGATGCTGGTCGAACTTTTAAAAGCGAGATAGTGGAGAAGACGCCCGGCGTAATCATACGCCGGGCGTTTAACGGCCTCGCGAGAAAGGCAGCATCTTTATGAACGCGTTCATGGCGCTTGCAGTTGCGGTGGCATATTTCGTAAAAGGTCTTTGCGGTTTTGCCAACACGCTGGTTTTTACCACCCTGATGAGCTTTCAGATGAATAATGTCTCCCTTTCACCGATTGATCTGCTCACTGGCTTTCCCGCGAACCTGCTGCTGGCCTGGCGGGAACGGAAAAACGCGAAATCGTTTGTGTGGGGGCCCTTAAGCATCGTTGTGCTGCTGGGTGTGGTACCCGGTGCGATCTTCCTGAAGAACGGGAATGCGCAGAGTATAAAACTGCTTTTCGGCGGTGTTGTGGTTTACAATTGGTCTGGAAAACCTGCTACGGAAGCGGGTGGAACAGAAAGCGTTACCCAAATGGGCATTTTTAAGCATTGGGCTGATTTCCGGCGTGCTGAGCGGACTGTACGGCGTGGGTGCGCTGCTGGCTGCCTGCGTAAACCGTGCGTCTGACAACGCCTCGGAGTTCCGTGCGAATCTTTGTATTATTTTTTCGATTGAAAATGTGTTTCGAATCTTTTTATACAGCGCGCTGGGAATTATAACCGGCCCTGTGCTGGTAACCGCGCTGGTATTGACGCCTTTTATGCTGGCTGGCCTGTTTCTGGGCATGCGAATTGCCAGACGGGTAACGGAGCAGAACGCGAGACGAATGGTGAACTTTGCGTTGATCCTGTCAGGAACGGCGCTGGTGATCGGGAACCTGTTTTGACAAAGGAAAACGAGAAGTCGTGAGAGGCATCCGGCCAGGTCCGCATGTATCTAACATTCAGCGGCGGAGAAGGCGGTTCCGTACTTTTCGAAGAACATCTTTTGCCTTCCGAACCGCTTTTTCCCGTAGCGTAACCTCTCCCAGCCGATCCATACGGATACGGTAAAACCAGCGCAACTCTTTAGGAATTTGTAGAATGGAATAGTTCTTTCGAAGCGCAGCCTGTATAGGCGGATACCACGTATCTCTGTGAACCTTCAGCAGAGCGACGTTAACGTGGATGGTCTGGCAAAGCGCAGGGAAAAACGGATAATTAAAACCAAAATCACGCGGATCAAAGCCTTCGGCGTAAATCGCAAGAATCGTTCTCCAACATTTTTCGCAGTGGCAGCAATTGTTGCCACCGGCCGATTCCCAGCATACGCGAAGCGCAATTTTACGCTCCGTATTCTTGGCATATTGCGTGATATGATGTACTTTCTGCTGGCGGTTATGCTCGTATCCGTCGTGCACTACCTGCACACCGCAAAAACGGATGAAATTGTCAATCGTCGGGTCGGAGGCGCAGGTAAGACGACCTTTTTCCGCAGGGGAATAGGTGGAAGCAAAGAATAACTTCGTAAGCCCCAGCGAACAGGCGACCGGCGCGGCGTGAGTGATGATGCCCAGGCCGTGCTGAAACCCGTGCCACCAGTTATCCCCAGAGGCGGCGACCCGCGCACACAGTTTTTCCTCATTCAGAAAAGATCGAAAACGGGTTTTGATCGTTATAAAATCTACATCAAACTCTCGCGCTGTCTGCGCAAGATGGGTTTGTACATTCTCCCATCCGGCGGTATCCCACAGCCAGACGTCTGAACCCCATAATGTAAGCAGAACCGGCTTCTCTTCCGCGTGACGGATCAGCGTATTGTGAGCATCCACGCCGCCGGAAAAGAATGCGCCTGCTTTACTGCTGTTGCCAGCGGGATTATCCTGTACGTTTCCAACCGTGATCTTTCCCCCAAACGCCATCGCGGGATACATGGCCACGTATCCTTCCCGGAAAGCCGGAATGCTTTCGTAAAAATCCCGGTCGCAGACAGGCACAACGATTTCCGCATCGTATATCCAGGCCACCGGCAGCAGATTGCCCAGCAGGGGAATCACAGCGACCCCTTCCGGCACGGAGGAGAGATCGCAACTGTAATCGATAAAGAATGTTTCGCCCGCACGGAAGACCTCCGCCCATTCGCCCTCAACGCAGTAAGAATAGGCAATGGTATGATCCGCAATCTTCGGAGAATCAATCACAATGCGATTCTTCATTGAAGTCCCCTTCTTTTTCCGGTGATATTTTAGGAAAATGCCGGGCATAAACTGAAAATACCAACGGACCGTATTTTCAGGTCAAATCCTGTGAATATTGTAACGGTTAGGGGAGGGAGGCGCAACCTATATTTTTGCGACCTTTCGGAGAAACGGGTTAACTGATGAAGAGACTCCGACCTTGTCCTTCACCGTAAAGGTCAGACTTTCATCAATCTTTCATGATGCGTTCAAAATTTGTACACACATGTACGATGGTTTATTCATAACTTCCCGTTACAATCATGCTGACAAAATCCGACGGGAGGAATCACATTGATCGAGGTCAAGAATCTCACCAAGGTGTACGGCGATCACGTCGCTGTGGATCATGTGAGCTTCACCATCGATTCCGGAAAGATCTACGGCTTTCTGGGACCCAACGGTGCGGGCAAAACCACAACGATGAACATCATCACCGGCTGCCTCGCCGCCACGGAAGGCACCGTGACGATCGACGGGCATGACATCTACGAGGAACCAATCGCAGCAAAAAAGTGCATCGGGTATCTGCCGGAAATGCCGCCTCTGTACCAGGACATGACGGTGATGGATTATCTGCGTTTTGTAGCCGAAGCAAAAGGCGTGGAAAGCAAGAAACTATCCGGCGAGGTGGAGCGCGTGATGAAGCAGACGGATGTCGGCAGCATGCGCCTGCGCCTGATCAAGAACCTGTCCAAGGGATACCGGCAGCGCATCGGGCTTGCGCAGGCCATACTCGGCGACCCCAAAGTGATCATTCTGGACGAACCGACGGTCGGACTGGACCCGCAGCAGCTGATAGAAATCCGCGAGCTGATTCGCCAGCTGGGCCGAAACCGCACGGTGCTGCTTTCCAGCCATATCATGCAGGAAATCAGCGCGGTATGCGATACGCTGATCATCATTGCAAACGGTAAGCTGGTTGCGGAGGATACGCCAGAGAATCTGGAGCAGCAGGCCGAACACGAACAGACGCTGAAGCTGAGTGTGCATGCGGGCAAGGAGAAGACGAAGGATATTCTGGCGGCGTTCGGGGACATGGTGGAAATCCGGTCGCTGAAATCCGTAAACAACGAAGAAACCGAAGTGGAACTTGGCATTCAAACCGAAGAAGATATTCGGGAAAAGCTCTTCTATGCCTTCGCGGACGTGCATTGCGCTATTCTGTCCATGGTGAGAGAGAAGCAGAGCCTGGAAGATGTGTTCCTGGCACTTACAGGTTCCGGCGCTTCCGACAAGCCTGTCGGCACGGCCAAAGAGGGAGGTGCCGCCTGATGAAAGCGATCTTTAAACGGGAACTGAAAAGCTATTTTACCGGTATGATGGGTTACGTTTTCATTGCGTTCGTGTTGCTGTTTCTGGGAATTTATACTTCGGCGCTCAACCTGAAATATGGGTATCCAGGGTTTGAGTACGTAGTGAACAGCTCTTCGTTTATGTTCCTGATTGCCGTTCCGGTGCTGACGATGCGTGTATTTGCAGAAGAACGCAAACAGAGCACGGACCAGTTGCTGTATTCTCTGCCGGTAAGCGTGATGGACACGGTTATGGGTAAGTATCTGGCGATGGTTGTGCTGCTTGCGATCCCGACAGCGGTCGTGTCGCTGTACCCGCTGCTGATCGGCAGCTTCGGCCCCATCAGCTATGCGACCGCGTACTCCAGCATCGGCGCGTTCTTCCTGATGGGTTGCGCGCTGATCGCGATTGGTATGTTCATGTCCAGCATCACCGAGAACCAGATCATCGCTGCGGTGATGTGCCTGGGCACGCTGATCCTCTGCTACCTGATGACCGCGCTATCCAAACTGATGACCTCCACCGCGCTGGCTTCAACAATTTCACTGATGGTGGTAGCCCTGCTGATCAGCCTTGTAGTGCGGTTGATGACCAGGAGCTGGATGGCGGCGGGCCTTATGGCTGTCGTTACCTTCGTCCCGCTGGTCGCGCTCTATCTGATTTCCCCGACCACCATGGCGGGAGCGTTCACGAACGCGCTGGGCGCGCTGGCGATTTTTGATCGGATGACCAATTTCACCAACGGTATCTTCGATTTAACGGGCATCGTGTACTTTGTATCCGTCGCGGCGCTCTTCTGCTTCTTCACGGTGCAAGCCGTGGAGAAGAGGCGCTGGAGCTAAGGGAGGAGTGAGCGTATGAAAAACAAGATCAAGGACCCTGCCCAGAAGAAGCCGTCCCTGCTGAAAAGCCGTCGGTTTAAAAGCGGCGGTTACGCGGTGCTGGTATCCATCGTTGTCATACTGGTGGCTGTCGCGGCCAACCTGTTTGTGGGGCAATTGCCTTCCACCGCAACCAAATTTGACACAACCTCGCAGAAGCTGTTTACCTTTTCCGAGCAGACGGAACAACTGCTGAAAAACCTGAGCACCAACGTAACCCTGACACTGGTGGCGGAAAGCGGAAGCGAGGATGCGACCACACAGGAAATGCTCAACCGTTATAAGGCACTCAGCGATAAAATCACCGTGAATGTCGTTGATCCGGTGGTGCAGCCTAAGTTCACTGCGAAATACACCACCGATACCGTGGCCTCCAACAGCGTGATCGTAGAAAGCGAAAAACGCAGCAAGGTGGTCGCGAAGGACGATATTTACCAGTATGATTATTCCAACTACTACACGACCGGGAATTATGATGTGTCCTTCGCCGGTGAGAGCGCTTTGACCAGCGCGATTGATTACGTGACCAGCGATGACCTGCCGATTATCTATCAATTGACCGGCCATGGCGAAACCGCGCTGTCCGGTAGTTTAAAGACCGCTGTGGACAAGGATAACCTGACCGTGAAAGATCTTAGCCTGCTCTCGCTGGAAGCAGTGCCGGAAGACTGCGACAGCCTGCTGATCTATGCGCCCACATCCGACCTGAGTGAGGATGAGACGACCAAGATCATCACCTATATGGACAAGGGCGGGCACCTGCTGCTGATTACCGATTATTCCGCTACCGAGCGCCCCAACCTGAAAAAACTGGTGAATAACTACGGCGTGGACGCAATAAGCGGCATGGTGGTAGAAGGCGACGCGAACCATTACGTACGCGGCTATCAGCACTACTTGCTGCCAGATGTAAAAACGCATGACATTACTCAGCCGATCATCGACAAAAAGCTTTACGTGCTGATGCCGATTGTAGAAGGCATCGTGAAGCTGGACAACTACCGTTCTTCCCTTACGATTACCGATCTGCTGACCACAAGCGACAGCGCGTACAGCAAGGCTGATCCCGAAAAGATCACCTCGCTGGAACGTGCGGACGGCGATGTGAGCGGCCCCTTCGATCTGGGTGTCGCGGTAACGGAAACCGTGGGCGACAAGGAAACCCGCATGGTGTGGTTCTCCTGTTCCGCGTTCCTTCAGGATCAGGTCAACGAGATGGTCGGCGGTTCCAACCAGGACCTTTTCTTGAACAGCCTGAACTGGATGTGCGCAAGAGAGAATAACATCTCGATCCATGCCAAGAGTCTGGATCAGCAATATCTGACCGTTCCGGATGGCACGGCGACTTTCTGGAGCGTTATCCTTGCGGTTCTTCTGCCGCTGGGGTTGATCGGCGTCGGCATCTACGTGGTGGTAAAGAGGAGGAAGCGTTGATGAAGAGAGGGAAACGCCTGCTGATCCTGCTTGCGATCGTAGCCGTGTTCGGCGTTGGCGCTTATCTGCTCAACCTGAACGCCAAGCAGCAGGAAGCTGCGAAAACCGCGTCAACAGAAGCAGCAAAAACCACGCTGATCAACGCGACGGAGGACAATGCCGCGAAGCTCTCCTTTACGCACGATGGGCAGGCCATCGACCTGGCCAAGGAGAATGGCGCGTGGGTATATGAACCCCGCGAAAGCTTTGCGCTGAACACCTCTAAAGTAACGGAGCTGTTTACGGGCCTTAAGGATGTGGAATCCGTACGGACCGTAGAAAACGCAAGCACGGACACTTCGGAGTATGGCTTGGAGGAGCCGGCAGTGGCGATTACAGTCACCAATACCGACGGAACCACTCAGAAAATCTCCATTGGCGATAAAAACTCCGTAACGGGCAACTATTACGTGGCTGTAGACGGAAAACCCGGGGTTTACACCATCTCCGAGGACCTTTACAACACCTTCAACGTGGGACTGATGGACCTGCTGACTCCGGAAAGTTATCCCACGATTGAAGCGGACAGCGTAACCGGAGTGGAATGGAGCAACGGCGATGAAACGACTCTGCTGACCCACAAGCCGGACGGTGACCCCAGCACCTACTCCTCAAACTTCAAGTGGTTTGAAAACGGAGAAGACGGGAAAACGCTGATGCCTGTGAATGCCGACGCCGTGGATACTTTCCTGAAAGCGGCTACGGGCATCACATACGACAGCACCGTATCGGATAACAAGGATGAGCTGGCAACTTATGGGCTGGATCAGCCAAGCCTGAGCGTGACGCTGCATTACACCGAGAATGTTCCGCAATCGCAGGCGGCAGATGAGCTGGCAAAGGAAGCCGCTTCCGCAACAGCAACTCCGCAAGCGACTGTATCGGCAACGCCTTTGGCAACTGACACACCAGCGGTAACAAACGCCGTGGAAGGTACCGCGACCCCCACCTCAGCGCCGACGGCCACATCCACTGCAACAGCTGCCGTAACATCCACGCCCACGGCAACGACGATGCCCACGGCAACAACTGTACCTGCGGCAACGATGTCTCCGACGGCTACGGCTACGTCCGCGATCTCTGGCGGGCTTGGTAACGCTATGGCGGAAGACGCGAGCGCTGTACCCACGGAAACGCCAACCGCCGCGCCGACGGCTACGCCGGAACCGACGATTGCGATTCAGCGTTCGATTACCCTGTGGTTTGGAAAAACGGATGAAAACGGTAAGGTGTACATGACTCACAGCAAGACCGACCGTGTCTTTCTGGTAAGCGCTGATACCCTGGCTACGCTGCAGAAGCTGACCGATTCCGACCTGCGCAACAACATCCCCGCGAATATTGCGCGCGCTGACCTGACCGGGATGGTGGCGACGGCGAACGGCGTTACCAAAACGGTGAGCGCTTCCAATCAAACCAGCACATCCAAGGATGGAAACGTAACCACAACCGTCGTATACCAGATTGACGGCAAAGAACTGAAGTCTACTCTGTTCAGTATGTTCATTAACGACCTGAACGAGATCAAGGCGGAGGGATATACCGACAAGCCGGTTGCGGACGGCGCGACGCCGCTGTTGACCGCAAAGCTGACCCAAAATCGGACCGGATTTGAAACCGTCGACGTGGCGTTCTACACTTACGACGAAAATTTCGATCAGGCGCTGGTGAACGGGGATGCGACCATGCTGGTGAACAAACGCGACGTGGAACAGCTGATTACTTATTTTGACGGACTGGTAGCCACGGAGGCTACGCCAACGCCGGAAGTTACCGCGACGCCGACGCCGGCCCAATAACCCGAAACGGTCGGACGCTGAAGAACAGTCTTCCTTTTGCGGGTGAACACCGCGTACCGATCGTTCCTCCTCCTGCCCCGCGCATTTTTAGCGCGGGGCATTTGTGTATGGATATTGAACAGAACCAGATAACAGCCATGGGAAAATATTCCGTTTTGTGTTATGCTGTATTCGATTGGGAGGTCATGTCAAATGACAAAATGGATTTGCAGGGCGTATCAGCAGATCATGCGGGCCGCGGAAGCCTTTCTGCCATGGCGGGAGCCTCTCCTGCTGGAAGGAGAAGGCAGTGCGCTTCGCTTGCCGGAAAGGCTGCTGGCGGATGGCGTTCGTAAACCGTTGCTGGTCACAGGCCCTACCCTGCACCGGTTGGGTGCTATGGACGGTCTATGCGCGGCTCTGGAGCGCGCAGGCATTACGCCAATCCTTTTTGACCGGGTCGATAACGACCCGACAATCGCGAATGTGGAGGATGCTTACGCCTGCTACCGGGAAAACAGCTGCGACGGAATCATCGCTTTCGGCGGCGGGTCGCCTATGGACTGTGCCAAGGTATGCGGTGCAAGGGTAGCAAGGCCAAACCGTACAGTGCAACAGCTGAAAGGCATGTTAAAAATCAGGCATTCTCTGCCTCCGCTGTACGCAGTGCCAACGACCGCAGGAACAGGAAGCGAAGTAACGATTGCCGCCGTAGTGACCGACGAACACCACCGGAAGTTCGCGGTGGGAGACCTGTCGCTGATCCCCTGCGTGGCGGTTCTCGACCCCGCGCTTACAGTGGGCATGCCGCCGCGCGTAACCGCGGCCTCCGGAATGGATGCGTTGAGCCATGCGGTGGAGGCGTATATCGGCCACAGCAATACGAAAGTCACCCGTGAGAATGCAGTGCAGGCAGCCCGGTTGATATTTGAGAATCTGGAAACCGCTTACCGTGACGGCGAAAAACTGAGTGCGCGAGAAGCGATGCAGAAAGCGGCTTATCAGGCGGGTCTGGCGTTTACGCGGGCAAACGTGGGATACGTTCATGCGGTGGCGCACGCGATTGGAGGGCGATACGGCATCGCGCACGGCGCGGCCTGCGCGGCCGCCATGCCGCCGGTGCTGCGGGCTTATGGGCGCTTCGCATGGAAACCGCTCGCGCAACTGGCGGATGCGATGGGGATTGCAGGCGAAAACGATTCAACAGAGCAAAAGGCGGATCGCATGATCCGCTCCATCGAAGGTATGAACACGCGGCTTGGTTTGCCGCTTCATTATCCGCAAATCGCACGGGAGGACATTCCGGTATTGGCTGCACAGGCTGCAAATGAAGGGAATCTGTTTTATCCCGCGCCAAAAATACTGGATCAATCCGATCTGGCGGCAATCCTCGAGGAATTGTCCGGAAGCGATGAGAACATGGAAAATGGCTGAAACCGCTGTCAGAAGAAACCAACAAAAACCATTATGATCGGCAAACAGCCCGAAACCGTAACAGAACGGTTCCGGGCTGTTTATAACAGACGCGGTCGGACGCTTGACCAACCTGCCATTTCTGCCGAAATCGCGTCAGGGAAGCAGTTCCCAGAGGGTACGCAAATCCTCACAATAGATCGGATACTTCATTGAATTGGGCTTGCGAACCAGCACGGCTTTCAACCCGGCGTTCAACGCGCCTACAACATCCGCCGAATAGGTATCGCCGATCATCACAACATCCTTGGTATCTTCCAGTCCGGCCAGCGCTGCCTGAAAAATTCGCGGGTTTGGTTTCTCATACCCGACGGCGGCGGAGGTGATCACGCGGATAAAGTGCGGGGTCAGCGCCAGAGCGTCCGCAAGCTGTGGCAGCTCCGGAACGTGGTTGGAAACGATCAGGCTGCGATAACCGCGCCTTTCGGCTTCCGCCAGACAGGGGAAAACGTCATCGTATACATGCCATTGTGAGGAATCCAGAAAACGACCGCGAACCTGACTGGCGATCCGCTCCGCATCGGGTTGCGGTAAACCCAGCCGTACAAGTACGCCGGACAGATGACGGGTCATATGCGTCCACCAGGGTACCCCTTTGAAAAACTCGGCGTGGCTTAACTCCGGAGCTTGCCATGGAAACCCTGTGGCAAGCAGGGGATGAATCCGCTCGATTGGAATGGCTGGATATCCGTTTTGCTGAAGCAGATCAAAAAGAGTCTGGCTCCACATGCCCTCGCGGTACGCCAGCGTGTTGTCAAAATCCCACAGCAGTGTCTTCATGTTGCCCTCCCTTCGGAGACCTGTCAGCGCCTGCCCCGGTTGCCTTTGCCGCTGGGCGTACGCGCCGGTGTGGTCTGTGTACGGCGGTTTCCGGACGAAGAACCCTGCGGTGCGGAAGCGCGGGGTTCCGCGTAGCGACGGTCGCTGCCCGCGGCGGAACGGGCGGTTCCGGTACGCATTGTAGAGCGCTGGCCGGAAGCGAGATGATCCCTGCCGCGCGCATTCCGATCGTCCCGCTTTTCCGTATGGGCATAATCACCGGAACTGACCGCGGAGGGAGATTCATTACGGGAGCGGGTTCCGCGTGAGCCGGAGACGCTCTTCTTTCCGGCCCGTGCTGGTGTGGGTCGCGGGTCTGCACCCCGCATGCCCGGCCGATATGGAGCGTCGTAGCGGGGATCGCGCGGCGGAACCAGGCAGTCACGCCCAAAACCGATCAGGTCTTCGCGGCTTGCCAGACGAAGCGCTTCGCGGATCAGGTCGCGGTTTTTCGGATTGCGCCACTGCATCAGGGCACGCTGCATAGCCTTTTCATGCATGGTTTTTGGCACGTACACCGGTTGCATGGTGCGCGGGTCCAATCCCGTATAATACATACAGGTGCTTAACGTGCCGGGCGTCGGATAAAAATCCTGCACCTGTTCGGGCTGGTGACCGGTATCCCGCAGATATTCCGCAAGCAGCACCGCATCTTTTAAGGTGCAACCGGGATGACTGCTCATCAGATAAGGTACCAGATACTGTTTCAGTCCCAGTTTCGCATTCAGGGCGGTGTACTTTTGCACGAAAGCGTCGTACACCTCCCGCCGGGGTTTGCCCATTTTATCCAGAACCGCCGGGCTGATGTGCTCCGGAGCGACTTTCAACTGCCCGCTGATATGATGTTCGCACAGTTCCCGGAAAAAGGTCGGGTCCTTATCCGCCATCAGATAGTCAAACCGGATACCGGAGCGGATAAACACTTTCTTGACCCGGGGCAGCGCGCGGACGCGGCGCAGAATTTGCACCAGTTCCTGATGGCTTACCCGCAGGTTTTTACACGGAGTGGGGTAGAGGCACTGGCGGTTTTTGCAGCATCCCTTGGTTAGCTGTTTATCGCACGCCGGTTCCCTGAAATTGGCGGTAGGGCCGCCGATATCGTGGATATATCCCTTAAAATCGGGCATTTCGGTAATCTGCTTTGCTTCGGCAACGATGGAGTCCCCGCTTCGCGAGGTGACGACGCGCCCCTGATGGAAAGTAAGCGCGCAGAAATTGCAGGCGCCAAAACAGCCGCGAACGGCAGAAACAGAAAAACGAACCTCTTCCAGCGCCGGCACGCCACCCAACGGAGTATAAATCGGATGCGCTGTGCGCTCGTAAGGCAGAGCGTACACAGCGTCCAGTTCCTGCCGACTCAGGGGCATCGCGGGTGGGTTTTGCACCAGATAACGCTGTGTGTCCTGAGGCTGGCATAGGGTTCGCCCACGCACTGCGTCCTGCTCCTCGTATTCCAGCAGAAAAGCGCGCGCGTAAGCGGCTTTATCCGATACCACGTCCGCGTGGGAGGGCAGCATCACGGCGTCCGCGGGTGGCTGCTTAGCCATATAACAGCAACCGCTCAGCGTGGGCAGTTCTTCCTGTGGCATGCCGCGCTTTACCCAATCCGCGCAGGCCAGCATGATCCGTTCGCCCATACCGTACACCAGCAGGGTTGCGGCGCTGTCCACCAGCACGCTCCTGCGAACCTTGTCATCCCAGTAATCATAATGAGAAAATCGACGCAAAGACGCTTCGATCCCGCCGATAATCACCGGCACGCCCGGATAGGCACGGTGGATCAGGTTGGCGTACACCGTAACGGCCCTGTCCGGGCGTAATCCCGCCTGACCGCCGGGAGCATAAACATCCTCGTGCCGGCGCTTTTTCGCCACGGTATAATGGTTCACCATGCTGTCGATTACACCGGAGGTGATTAAAAAGCCCAGTTTTGGTTTGCCAAAGCGCTGAAAATCCTTATCGGTATGAAACTCCGGAAGGCAGAGCATGGCGATATGATACCCGGCTTGCTCCAATACGCGGCTGATAATGGCGTGACCGAAAGACGGGTGATCCACATAGGCTTCCCCTACGACAAAGACAAAATCCGGCGCTTCCCAGCCACGTTGAAGGCATTCCTCGCGCGTGATCGGTAAAAAGGCCATAGCGTACCCTCCCTCTCCCTGAACATCGAAAGTATACAGGGAAACGGCGTAAAGTACAAGCCGCCGTTTCCGGACAAGAGAAACCCTCGGCTCATCACCGCGGGCGAATTCTGTTTGGGTCAGGTTTACAGAGCGCTGATCTGCAGCAGCTCAAACGTGGGATAAGAACCCTCTTTGCTGGAAGTGTCCCCGGTCGTATCCGTATCTGTACCATCCCCCGGCAGGGACATGCCTGCGCAGGTTCCGTACATCATCACCCGGCTGTCCGGCGTTACAGTCGGTTCGCTATCAGTTACAGCGAGAATGATGTTGTCATACCCGGTCGGTTTCTTGGCAAGCGCCAGCTTGAGAATCCACTCGTTACCGGACTGGGCGATGGAGACGACGTAGCACTTGTACCCCATCACGCGGCCGTCGTACCCTTCAATTTTACTCACCAGATTGTTATAAGCGGGTTTGATCGCCTGACTTTTCAGCGTGGAAAGCATATCGTTGTCGGACCATTGCCGTGAGAAATTGTAGCTGACCCGGCGATCCGCCAGCCCTTCTTTGCTGAAGGCGAGCACGAGGGTATAAGCGCCCTCTTTGGAAGTGTCCAGATCAATCTTGAATTTGCCTTCGCCGTTCACTTTCTTCTTAGCGACAATCTCATCGTTGACAAAAACCTGTATCAACGCCCCCGGTGTTGATTCGCCCAGTACCGTAAACTCGTCGCTGGTGACGCTTTCGGGGATTTCGGTTTTTACGTCTACGGCAAGCAATGTGCGCTGATAGGTGACGGGATATGCCAGTTCCATCACGTCCACACCCTGATAATCGGCGGTTACGGTGACCATGAAGACGCCTTCCTTGGGTAAGGTGATAGGCATCTTGAAATTACCGGATTTTCCAACTTCCAGATTGGTAACTACCGGCGTCGGGTTACTCAGCCCCATGACGACGGCTGTAAACTGCACGCCTTCCGCCGCGGTGCCGGCGAATGTGAAAGATGCTTTATTGGTTTCCTTGGGAGGCGTATCGGTAATGTTGATCTTCGCGCTGGCCGCAGCGGGCAGGGGCTGTACGGTAACAAACTTGAAGGTGTCCCAAATTTTGTTCAGGTTGGTGTTATCTTTATTGGTAATACTGCGGTTATAAACTTTCAGATCAAAGGTAATCTCATAGCCATTCCGGATGGTGCGCCGCATCATGCCACGATGGTCTACCTGGCCGTTTTGGGAATAGACGTAGCGGAGGATCAGGAAACGTCCGCTGGGGGTGTTCTTCCAGTCGGAACTGGAAAAATCATAACCATCGCTTAAAAAAGCGTTGTCTGGATAATGGCTGAGGCGATACTGGGCACGCACGGACGTGCTTTGCTCATTAATGTCAAAAATGTTCGCTGCATCGTTGTTTTGGGTGGCGGTCAGTTCGATGCACACGTCGCCTTCACTGGTCCAACACTGTAGCAGCACGCCCCGTTTGAGCATGTCGTTGGCGGCTTCCTCGGATGTTGTTCCGCGGCCTTGAAGCCAATCCGCAAAATCCGCGGTGTTGTCCGGGGTGATAACGACGTAGGTATCCGGTATTTCGACGGATGCGTACAGTTTATCCAATACGATGCTCTGCGCGGAAGCGGGCAGGGCAAAAAGCAGCACCAGCGCCAGCGTCAGCAGGGAACCGTAAATCCATTTACGCATCTTTGCACCATCCTTCGGCTCATTTGATCGAATCGATAAAACAGCCCACAGCCTCCTGTTATTGTAGCATATTCCCGGTGAAACGCGCAAGGCGCGGCTGTAACAAATCCCCGACGGGTTGCCGGGAATCCGTAACAGGCTCCGTTGAACTTCCTATTCACGGGGCAGAAGGCCCTTTTTTCGGGACTCCTCTACAGCCATTACACGGGAGGACACACCGAGTTTGCTGAAAATGTTCAGCACGTGGGTTTTCACCGTGGCTGGAGAGATGCAAAGCTCCTCGGCAATTTCAGTGTTTGTACATCCGCGCGCCAGTACCGCCAGCACTTCCGTTTCCCGCGCGGAAAGCGCGTCGGGTTCGCGATCCTTTGCGGCGGTTTGCCCCATCAGGGCCAGCGCCTCCTGCAAGAAGGCCGTTTCCTTTGCGACCAGGGCGTTCTTTCCCGACGCGCCGTTCGCCAGATCGACGAAAAGCGGTAAAAGCGCCTTCCTGTCCAGGTAAAAAGGCATCAGGTTCTTTTCGGCCTGTGCGTAATGCAGCGCCTCGCGCAGAAGATTGGTCACTTCGCGTTTTTGCGATAATTCGCTGTCGGAGGCGAGAATCACAACTTTGAGCAGCCCCGCGTCTACGAGGCGAAGTTTGTTGCTGCGCTGCCGGGAAAAGGTGAGCACCCCGTCCAGCTCCGCAAGCGCCTCCTTGCGCATGCCACACCGGTAAATCAACCGTGCGTGGAGTATCTGCCAAAATGGCTGCGCCATGTAGTGACGGTTATCCTCCAGCGTGGTCAGCATCCGGTCCGCCAGATCCCGTGACAGACGGTTTGCGCAATCCGCCTCATAAAACAGTCTGCCCATTGTAAGCAGGCTGAACGCCGGATAATCGCCGATCAGGCGCTCCAGATCGGCTATGCCGCCGCCGTCGTCGCCGGACAGAAATTTCAACTCGGTTTCATGGTAGAGCAGCGTCATATCAATGATGGGGAGGCGACGATATTGCCGCGTGACGATTTCACGGGCTTTTTCGATAGCGGCTCTCGTTCTGTCCAGCTCCATCCGCCGCATATAAACGCCGATCAGACCGAAGTAATACGAAGCTTCCAGCCAGGTTATGGAATCGGCCGCAGAAAGCAGTTTTGCCGCTTTTTCGTAGCAGGCAAGGCTGTCGTTCAGCCGACCGGTTTCCTCATATACCTGCGCCAGCTCGTTATAAGCAAAAAGATGCGCGTAGCGGTTGTCTCCGGCGCAAACGCGGATCGCTGTCCGGATGCAGTTTTCCGCTTCTTCATAACACATGTGATCCATCAGCGCCGCGGCGTTTTCGACCAGTATCATCGATTTTACGATGGGGCTGAACTGCAGACAGTCAATCTGTTCCGCGGTCAGGGTGGAGTACTCAGGCTTCACCACGCCGTTTTCGGTCAGGTAGGCTTCCATATAGCGGATAACGCCGAAGTTGTCGGTTCCATCGTAGGCTTCTTTGATCGCGTTAAAAAGCAGGTGGCAGCGGGGCAGGTTGATGTTGCCCATATTGTAGAGGAAACACTGCGCGGCCAGGTCCAGATCCCGAATCAACAGTTCGAGGGGAATCTGGTCCAGATAGTTCCACGCCTCCATTCGCCCGTTCATAGCGCGCGCCACGCGCAGGGCTGGTTCGTAAAACCGTGCCGAGGTGTACACCCGCAGGGCTTCCTCCAGGTCGCCGCGCCGCTCAAACAGGGCCGCTGCTTTCAATTGAAGGGTTTGCCGCTGCTCTGCCGGAAGGCACTGGAACTGCTGGGCCAGATAGTCCGAAAGGATATTGTGGTAACGGTAAATATCCGCCTTTTCGTCCACGCAGAGAATGAAAAGGTTCTTAGCGATCAGGTTATCCAGCATACGGCGGTAATCCGTATCGGTAAAGCCGTCGAATAACGCCGAGCACACTTCCGGGTCCAGATAGGTTAAGAAGCCGGTCTGGATCAGAAAATCCCGCTCCGGGGATGTAAGCGAAGCCATCAGTTCCCGGGTGAGGTACTCGGAGGCGATCCCGTCCCCGGCTTTCAGCAGGCGGCCGGCGGGTTTGTCGGTGGCGCTTGTTGCAGCGGCCAGCTGCAGGCCGCCAATCCAGCCGTCGGCGTAATCAGCCAGCGCTTCCAGTTCCTCCGGTTTTTTCGTCAGGTTCAGCGTTTCCAGTAGGAAAGCCATACTTTCCTCACGGCTTAACAGCATATCCTGATTGTTGATGTATAAAAGCTTTCCGGACATTGCCAGATGCCCCAGGTACAGTGGGGGTTCTTCCCGGGAAAGCATGAATATGTGAAAGTTGGGCGGGAGCGCGCCGATGAAAAACTCCAGCGTGTTCACCAGCGGCGCATCCTTGATATAATGCGCGTCGTCCAGCACCAGATATTCGTCCTCATCGCCGCAAAGACGGTTCACTAACAGGGTGAGGAACGGTTCCATATGGGCCACGTCGGGGTTGGAGTGCGCCAGCTCCACCAAACTTTCGCCGTCTTCCCATAAACTGCTGAGGGCTTTGGTAACATACATCCAAAACGTATATACGTTGGTGTTGGACGCGTCCAGCGAGACCCAGCATACGTTTGGATAACCGGCTTCGTAAAAAAAGGAGGAGAGCAGGGTTGTTTTGCCTGTGCCCGCGCCGCCGCAGACGTAGGTAACGCTCATCTCGCGGCACAGCGACATCTTTTGGAACAGGGTCTTGCGCACCACGTAGCGCTTCCGGGGCGCGGGCATTTTCAGCTTGGTGGATAAAAGCGGCGTATCCGTCGGACATCCCTCCTTTACCGCTAAATTGTAATCTTCCCGGCGCGCTTTGGCAAGAATATGCGTGGCGTTATCCTTTGGAATGTACCGTTCGCTGTAAAAACACCCAGGAGAGGGCGAACAGAACGACCGTGAAGGCAAGCACATATGCAAGCGAGTCTGAATACCCTGTGGTTACGCCGTTTTGAACGGCTTCGGCATAATCCAGCAATTGCTTCTGCGGTAAAATCTTCACGATAAAATCCAGCACGACGTTGTTTTTACTGAAAGCGTAGAAGCTGCCTGCGAGTACCGACGTGAGCACCGCGACGGAGTTGCCCAGCATGCTGGCGTTATCGGGCTTACGGATCAGCGTGTTGATGAACAGCGCGAACGCAATGCCCATAGAATCCAGCAACAGCATCAGCCAGAGGAACTGCCCAAGGGTAAAACCGATGTCGTACCCAAGCAGCTTTAACACGGCCAACAAAAGGAATTCCGGGGCGGTCAGCAATAAGGAGTAACAGCAATGCGCAGCCAGATACGCGCCCATTGACGCTGGGGATACGGCCACGCGCATCAGCTGCCCCTGCTCCTTATCGTTTGCGAAAGCAAACTGGTTGGCAAAGGCAAGCATCAGGAGAAACATCATCATATAGCCAATCAGATTGACCCCTGTGCCGCGATTCTGCCGGTATGCGGAAAAATCCGCGTCCGGGTTTTGTAAAAGCGCCAGCAGCATTTTTTGAAAATCTGCGTTGCGAAGGGTTTGCACCGTAACGTTCCCATTACTGTCCGCACTTACGTACGCGTCGTATCTTTGCTGCACCAGGTCGGACAGGGGAGGCGTTTGCTCGCAAACGGTTACGCTGAGCTCGACAGACGACGCGGGCGCAGCCTGTGCGCCGCCCGCCGGTATGTACGCGATCCTCGCCATTACCTGCTGCGTACCGCTTACGTGCAGGGAAAACAGCATCGAAGCAAGGGTAACGATGGTCAGGGTGATGACTGTTCCGATCCGCTGCGCCATGCGGGCAAAATCGTTCTTTAAAACCGTGCGGAAAGTGCTCATAGATAATCCTCCGTTCTGAAGAAGAACCGGCAGCCTGCGGTGAGCAGTACAGCCAACCCCGACGCGCCTGCAAACACGGGCCAGAACAACTGCAGGCTGTTATCGCAGCAAAGGGCGAAGAACGCGTCATTCAGCCATTTGGTGGGCGAAAGGCGGGTGATCAGCGCGAAGGCCGGGCCCAAACCATCCAGCGAGAAGAAGGTGCCGCCCAGCACGCAAAGGAGGCTGACCACAAGGCTTAGCAAAGTGCTTGCGGCCTCCTCGGTGTGAAGCACACAGCAGAAGAACGTACCCAGCGAAACCGACGCGAACTCCACCGGGACCATCAGCAGGAAAAAGAAGAACGGTTGCGCGCCAAACGAGATACCAAACAGCGGGAATAGCACCGCCACCAGCGCCGCGTGCATCGTATAATCAAATACGAAGGACGAAAGCGATTTGGAGAAATAAAGAGGGAAACTGCCCACGGGCGAGAAAATGATGCGAAGGTTGGGACGCTTGATATCCCGTTCCATAAAGCCGTTGGAGGCGGTCATGGCGCCGTTGAGCATCCCGTAAATCAGCATGGTGATCCCGTAGTAGCGGTAAGCGTCGCGCCAGTCCGCGTAACTGCCGGAGGTAAGGAAACCCATCACCAGTATCAGAAGCGCGGCAAAGACGGTATTGTAACCAACGAGCACCGGATTTTTAAACAGGTTGGCAAGATCCATTTTGAATATCGAAAGAAAGCGCCGCATGGTATCCTCCTTAATCCCGCAGTTTCCGGCCCGTCAGTTTTAAAAAGACGGTTTCCAGGCTGGCGTTTTCGGTTGTGATGTTCCGGATTTTTTCTCCGTGATCCGAGAGCAGGGCGATGATCCGGTCCAGGTTTTCGATCCCCTTGAGGGAAGTTACCACCAGCGTGTTACCGCTTAACTCTGCGGAGCGAACGCCTTCCACGGCGAAAAGATCGCTGCTTTGGATGCGGCCGTTCTCTTCAATGTCGATCACATAGCGTTTTTCGTTCTGGATGTCTTCCTTCAGGCTTTCCTTGGTGCCTTCCGCGATGATCGCGCCTTTGTCCATGATGATGATGCGGCTGGAGATCACCTCGACCTCCTCCATGTAATGGGTGGTGTAAATCACAGTCATCCCTTCGTCGCGCAGCTTTTGAATGGAAGACAGGATGTAGTTGCGGCTTTGCGGATCAATCCCCACGGTCGGCTCGTCCATGATCACCAGTTCCGGCTTATGGGCGATGGCGCAGGCAATGTTTAGCCGCCGCTTCATGCCGCCGGAGAAGGTTTTTACCGGGTCTTTGCGCCGGTCGGTGAGCCCGGCGAAGGCCAGAGCCTGATCCGTGGCCAGATCCAGCGCCTTGCCGTGCAAACCGTAGAGCGAAGCGAAGAAACGGATGTTCCGCTCGGCGCTGAGCTCCTCGTAGAGCGCCAGATCCTGAGGCACCACGCCCAGCGACTGTTTGTAAGCCTTCAGCTGACGTTCGATCGGTTTGCCTTTGTAAGTAATCCGCCCGCCGTCGCTTTTCAGAACGGCGGTAAGGATGTTGATGCTCGTGCTTTTTCCGGCGCCGTTCGGCCCCAGAATGCAGAGTATTTCTCCGCGATATACGTCGAAACTGATTCTTTTCAGCACCTGGTTTTCCTTGAAACTCTTTTCCAATCCCTGAACTTCCAGAAGTTTTTCCATACTTTCATCTCCCGGGGAACATCTTACCGCGGAACCGGATTTTTCAAATCCACCGTTTGGTGGATACGAGCGGTTGATTTTTTTTCGGCATGGAGGAGGATCCCAAAGCGCGGTATTGCCCGCGTTGTCCGCCTGTGATATGCTAGGAGCAATGAAATCTGATACGGCAGGGGGAAAGGATCACGGACACATTCTACCGGGACTGGTTTGCGGCGTGGATGCAGGGTATGGGCCAATTAACCGAAACGCAACGCGCGCCTGTGTTTCAGAGCTGCGGGAAAAACTGCGCCAGGCCGTGCATCCTTCCGCTTTATCAGAGGATACTGAAGCAGGCGAAGAATCCCGACTCGTTCTTCGCACAGATCGACCGAGATGTGGAGGATGTTACCGTACGGATAGAGAAACCCGGTAAGGTTTACGACTTTTATTATGTCCGCTGCCTGTGCCCTATTTACGAGGAGTGCGGTGTAGACAACGGTCTGCTTTGCGAATGTTCCCTCGAAAGCCTTCGGTATGTGATGCGGGAACTGTTTCCGGCGGCCCCTCCGCAGGTGGAGCTGCTGACTTCCGTATTGCGGGGCGATCCGGAGTGCCGGTTTCGCATTGCGTTTCCCGAGTAAAACACATCCGGAAAAACAGGAGGGGAGCGCCATGACGCAAAAAAAACGCGACGGATGGGTATTGCTCTATTGCCTGATCACGGCAGCAATATGTCTGGCGATCTGTTCCAAGTCTTCATTTTTATACCCCATTAATGACTGGACCGACGCGAACGCCTACTTTTCCTGCGGCAAGGGCATGCTGAACGGTCGGGTGATGTACCGCGACCTGTACGAGCATAAAGGCCCTCTGCTTTATGCGCTTCATCTGTTATGCTGTATGCTGGATTATCACAGCTTTTTCGGCGTGTTTTTACTGGAGATCCTTAGCGTCGGTCTTTTCCTGTTCGCCGGATACCGTACGCTGGAACTCTATGGCGCAAGACGTGCGGCGTTGTTGGGTTTGCCGCTTGTTGCGGCGCTGGTGCTTTCCTCGGTCAGCTTTCAGCAGGGCGACAGCGCGGAAGAGCTGTGCCTGCCGTTGTTGAGCGGTTCGCTGTTTTTTCTACTGAGGTGGCTTCGCAACACTGCGCCGGACAGGATGTCCGCAAAGTTACTGATCCTGAACGGTTTTATGGGCGGTTGCGTTCTCTGGGTGAAATTCACCCTGTTGGGCTTTTACGCCCCTTGGCTGCTTGGTCTGATGATATACCATTTTATTCATAAAAAGCCGAAGGCCGCGTGGACGGTACTGGGCTGGTTTGTAGCGGGGGCGGCGCTGGCTACTGTACCCTGGCTTCTCTACTTTGGAATAAACGGCGCGATTGGCCCCTGGCTGAAAACTTATCTTTATGACAACCTGTTTTTATATCAGGATACGGTAACAGGCGGGTTGATTGGTCGTATGAAGGCAGCGTTACATTCGGTGTGGGATTGGGCAACAATGAACTGGGCGTATACGGTGCCGACTCTGTTGGGCAGTATCTGGTTTACGCTAAGAAGAGCCGATAAGCAAAGCGCCCCTTCCGCCGCTGAAAAATGGATGATCTGGTTTATGGGTGCGTTTCTGACGCTGAGCGTGTTTATCGGGGGAAAAAGTTACCTCTACTATGGCCTGATCCTTGCTGCGTTCGCACCGCTGATGCTTCTGCCGTTACGAGGGCTTGCGGAACGTTTACCATGGGGAAGGAAGGCATTCGTTGCGATAACTGCCGCCATCATGCTGACCGGTTCCTTGGGGCTGTGTCTGGCCGCCAGCCCAAATACCCCGGAATTGCTGAAACCACGCGAGGATACCATGCAGTACCGGTTTGCGGCGATTGTGAACCAAACGCCGAATGCGACGCTGCTGAATTATGGATTTATGGACGCGGGCTTCTATACCGCCTGTGGGATTGCGCCGACGGTAAAGTATTTTCACCGGACAAACGTGCACCTTCCGGAAATGTTGGAGGAACAGGACCGTTATGTTGTCGAGGGAGTGACGGATTACGTGGTAACGCGCAGCCCGCTTTCCCCGGCGATCGCATCGCGTTATGTGCTGGTGTCCACTGAGAAATCCACGGCCGGATTCTGGTACGACACAGTATATTTATACCGGAGAAATAATCCCGCGGTGTCGTAAGCATTCGAGCCGATGGAGTGCGTACGAAACTTGGCGGGAAAAGCTTTACGCAGACGCCCGGCACTGTGGGGATTCCGTTTTTCAAACCATCACGGGTATGGATATATCCTTATAGCAAAGACGGTTGCCTGTCCCAAACGGTACAGGTAACCGTCTTTGTTTACAATCCAGCCGTTCAACTCTGTGGAGTGGTCAGCTGCCCTGCAGGTTGGCGTTCCACAGGGACAGCTGGTTAGATAAATCGGCAGAGCCCAGATCATAACTGAATTCACTCAAACCCGAAGGATCAAAGCTGAGGGTAAAGGGAACATACAGGAGCGCTGTGGACAGTCCATCGATCGGGATTGCCTGACCGGGAGAATAGGCGGTCTGCGAACTGGGTACGGGATCGGCGGAGGAAAGCGAGGCGACACTGCCAATCAAGTAAACAGAGCAACTGTCTACCTGCACGTTTGCATTCTGGTCAAAGGCAAGGTTTACCACCAGGGAGTTGCCGTCGGTCTGCACCGTGGCCTGACCCACATAATACAGGTTGCTGGCGCAAAGCGGGACGGTTATTGTTCCCTGGCTGCGCAACGCGTTCAGGTCCAACATCGTACCCATCAGCCAGTCCCCGGTCAGAGACGGGTTATAATCCCGCAGCCGTACACCGTAAGTACATCCGCTGTTGCCCGACAGGCGCTGCTGCACACGCATAAAGGGAAAGGCATAGGTCCAGTCTTCAATGTTCAGGGTGATCAGATACGGAATGGTGCTGTTGTCCACATAGGGCAGGTAAATATCTCCGCTGTCAAAGGTTCCGTCAACATAACCGTAGTTTTTGTCATAAACGACAGTGCTGGTTTCGGCTTCCTGTATTGTAAGGCGCACCTGAGCGGCCAGTTCGTTGCTGTCGCTGATATACTTCACCACGCGAACACCCTGCGACTGCGCGGTTAAGTGTGCGGCAACGTATGCGTCATCACGAAGCTGAGTCATATCCAGTTGATCCACATTGATTAGAAAACAGTCCTCTGCCAGCGCCGGCATCGAAACGAGCAGGGCGCAAAGAAGCAGGGATAAAACAGAAAGCCACTTACGCATTGAAAACGACTCCTTCTGGGTAGGATATTCATCCACTAATATTAACGATCCCTGGGCTTATTTCCTTCCGGGTCGAAAAAAAGTAAAGCGGGAAGGAAACAGGGTGGCATATGAGATGGTAATAGATTCGTAATAAATGCTTTACTTTTCGGAAATGATTTGCTATACTAAGCCCAACCAGAGGGGAAATCCCCGAAATGCCAAGGAGGAACCTTTGATGAAGCCTGAGATACGATACATCGCAAGGAGAATCGCGGCCTTTGCGCTGGCGTTGACCATGCTTGTCACATCCGAAGCGTTAGCTGCCACCCAGTATGCGACACTGGAATTTGGATCCCGCGGCACGGATGTGTTGAAACTGCAAAAGGCGCTGTCCGCGCTGGGCTACGATCCGAGCGGCGCGGACGGAAAATTTGGACGCGGTACGGAGAACGCGGTAATTTTATACCAAAAAGCCAACGACCTGACCCCGGACGGAAAGGCAGGGAACCAGACGCTAACGCTTCTGTACGCGGATGCGGAAAGCGCCACCGGCAGTACCAACTCTGCCACAACCGACAGTTCTGCAACCACATCGAGCGGAAAGCGTATATCGAGTGACCCCAACACTCTGGAATATGGTGACAGCGGAGATAAAGTCACAAAGCTGCAAAATGCGTTGGTGAAAATAGGTTACAACACCAATGGAGTGGACGGGCGTTTTGGCGCGGGAACCCGAAAAGCGGTCGTTGCTTTTCAAAAAGCCAACAAGTTGACGGCTGATGGGCTGGCAGGTACGCAAACACAAAAATTGCTGTATGATAAAGCCGACGCGACGGACACTTCCGGCAATACGAACAGCGCCAGTTCAACCAATAGCGCCAGTTCAACCAGTAGCTCCGGTACATCAGGCAGCACCGGATTCACCCGAACGCTTCGCAAGGGCTATACGGGCGACGATGTGAAGGCTGTGCAAACCCAGTTGAAATCCCTTGGTTACTATACCAGTTCTTTGGACGGCGTATACGGCTCCGGTTCGATGGCGGCGGTTTCTTCCTTTCAAAAGAACAACAGGCTGTCCGTGGATGGGCTGGTCGGTTCCAAAACATATGCCAAGATGTTTGCTTCGGACGCAGTCGCAAGCGGCAGTGGCTCCACTTCCAGCGGAAGCTCCAGTACCGGAAGCGATACGGGCTCCGGCAGCAGTTCCGGGAGCAGTACAACGACCGGAAACAGCACCACAACTTACGTGTCGCTTAGCTACGGTTCCAAGGGCGACGACGTGAAGAAACTGCAGAAAGCACTTAAAAATCTGAAATACAATGTGGTTGTCGATGGGGATTACGGAGCGCTTACCCAAACTGCGGTCAGTAATTTCCAAAGGCTGAATAAACTGACCGCAGATGGCGTAGCCGGAGCGGTGACACAGGAGAAGCTGTACAGCGGAAACGCCGTTGCGTATGACAACTCTGTGGACCCGGCGCTGACCATAGACGACAATACCGGGGTGGCGACAGGCCCCAGCGTGAGCAGCGTGAAGTGCCTGTACTGGTTTACCGAGGTAAAACCCAATATCAAAGCGGGGCAGCATATCACCGTTTTTGATCCGGCAACCAACCTGCAATGGACGCTACGGCTTTACAGCCTTGGCCACCATGCGGACAGCGAACCGCTGACAGCCACCGACACGGCCATCATGTTCAAGGCGTTTGGCAACACCAACACATGGACGCCCAAGCCGGTTTACGTGCAACTGCCAAGCGGCGTATGGACGCTGGCCAGTATGCACAATGTGCCGCATCTGAACGGGTCCATCTCAAACAACAATTTTAACGGACACCTTTGCGTACACTTCCTGCGTACGCTGGAGGAGTGTAAGGCCGACGATCCCAACTACGGGATGCAGCATCAGCAGGCCATCCGGAAAAAGTGGAAAGCCATGACCGGGCTGGATATCCCCGATTAGCCGGTCGTTTGGCGATTGATGATAATACAACAGGGCGGCATTCGGAGAAGTCCGAACGCCGCCCTGCTCAGTATGTTTTATTGGGTGAATTTATTCTTTCGCGCGATCGGCATAAACTGGCGCGATTTCGCCGACGCCGCTTAACACATACATGGGGCGGTAGGGAAACTTGCGCATTTCGTGTTCGGTGGTTACGCCGCTCAACACCAGTACGGTGTCGATGCCGCTTTCCATACCGGCTACGATGTCGGTATCCATCCGGTCGCCGATAATAGCGGCTTCCTCAGCCTCGACGCCCAGCCTGCGCAGACCGTGGCGCATCATCAGCGGGTTAGGTTTGCCCAGGAAATAGGCGCTGCGACCTGTGGCCATTTCGATGGGCGCCATCAGCGCTTTGCAGGCCGGGGCGATGCCGCCTTCAATAGGCCCTGTTATGTCGGGGTTGGTGCCGATCAGCTTGGCCCCAGCGCGCACCAACGCCACAGCATGCTCAATCCGGTCATAACTGTAGGAATGGGTTTCCCCAAGCACCACATAGTCGGGGTTAACCTCGTTCATAGTAAAGCCCGCGTCATACAGGGCGCCTACCAGCCCCGGCTCGCCGATGACGTACACGCTGCCGCCGGGGCACTGGTTTTTTAAGAATGCGGCAGTTGAAAGCGCGCTGGTATAAAAATGGCTCTCATCCACATCCAGACCAAGCCGCGCCAGCTTCTGTTGCAATTCCCGCGGCGCGCGTTCACTGCTGTTTGTGAGAAACAGAAATGCTTTCTGTTCGTTTTTCAGCCAGTCTACAAATTCCGTTACGCCAGGCAGAAGCATGTTGCCGTGGTAGATCACACCATCCATATCAATAATGAAGCCCTTTTTGGCTCGTAATATTTCCATGGAAGCGGCCTTAAGTTCCGACATTCTATCACCTTTCCTAATCCGCCCATACCGTCGTGGTTGGGATGGAGCGGCGCCTCAGGTGGCTTTTGCTTACCCTGACATCATACTAATTATATCACGCGGCCCCTGCTTCCTGCAATGGAGGAAAGGCGGACTTGCAGCGAAGCACAAGTTTATTTATGGAATGAAAGGGTTTATTAGGAGTTTTCATATCGATATTGAAATGAAGAAAAATGAATATGGGAAAATGTTACAATCATTGTCTCCCACTGATCGATGAAGTATGATACAATCCATAATAAAGACAGATAAATAACGATTCAGAATAAACAATACCCGGACTTCATCAGGAGGCTAAGCCATGCGACCGACTATGCTTAAGCAGGGAGACAAGACAAACGATTCTACTGTAGGACATCAGAAAAACAGGAGATTTGCCATTCTCTTGCCATTATGTATAGCGGTAACCTTGCTCGGCATTCTTTACTTTGCTCTACCGAAAGCGAAAACCAGATATGATAGTATTCAAACTTTATATTGCGGGTTGACGATCAGCGAGGTTATGGCGGCCAACTCGTCGGCGGTGCCGGATGAGAATGGCAAGTTCAGCGACTGGC
>DAOPZG010000005.1:10017-41214 GCA_035353235.1 Candidatus Limiplasma sp. | reverse complement strand
CTTTTTTAAAACTGTCCTTTAACCCCACCACCAGGTTAAATACGGCCTTTTCGGCGGTGGAATCCGGGTCTTTACAGAAATAACCCATTCGGAGGAACTGGTACTTATCCCCCGGTTTCGCGTCCGCCAGCGACTTTTCCATAAAT
The DNA here is from genome assembly GCA_035353235.1 of Candidatus Limiplasma sp. Classification (GTDB taxonomy): domain Bacteria; phylum Bacillota; class Clostridia; order Christensenellales; family Aristaeellaceae; genus CAXXOK01. The sequence goes on along the minus strand of DAOPZG010000005.1, from coordinate 41,068 downwards.
CCGTGGCAGGTAACGAGGCTGTTTGGGTTCAGGTGTTTTAAGAAATCCTTTTTCAGCGCACTGCTGGGTACGGCAGCCTCTTCCTCGGGCTTATCTTCCTCAGCGGCTTCGTCGGCCTGATCGTCTTCCTCCGCCAGCAGCGGTTCGTACAGGCGGGCTTCCAGCGGCAGGTTTTCTGTCGCGCTGACCCAGTGCAGGGTGCCCTTTACCTTGCGGTTAGCGCCCTCGCTGCCGTTTCGGGTATCCATATCCACAGTGCAGTACACGCAGGTGACGTTGCCATTCTCATCCTTGTCGCAGCGGTCGGCGCGGATGATATACGCACCCTTCAGGCGCACCTCGCCGCCCAGGAACAGGCGGAAGTACTTCTTCGCGGGCACTTCCATAAAGTCTTCCTGTTCAATGTACAGTTCCCGCGTCATCACGCTCGGGTGAGTGCCCCACTCAGGATGGTCGGGGTGGTTCTCCAGCGGAAGCTCGTCCCGCTTGTCCTCCGGCCAGTTGGTCAGCACCAGTTTGAGGGGCCGCAAAACCGCCATAGCGCGCGGCACGGTCTGGCCCAAATCCTCACGCACGCAATGCTCCAGCAGCGCAAGGTCCACAACGCTGTCCGCCTTGGCAACGCCGATCCGGTCGATAAAGTCCCGGATCGCGGCGGGGGTATAGCCACGGCGGCGCAGAGCGCACAGGGTGGGCATGCGAGGATCGTCCCAGCCGGAAACATAGCCGCCCTCCACAAGCATCCGCAGGTAACGCTTGCTCATGATGGTGCGGGTCAGGTTCAGGCGGCTGAACTCGATCTGCCGCGGTTTGCCGGGAAGCTTATTCTGCGCGTGTTCCACCACCCAGTCGTACAGCGGGCGATGGTCTTCGTATTCCAGGCTGCACAGGCTGTGGGTGATCCCCTCCAGCGCGTCGCCGATGGGATGGGCAAAATCGTACATCGGGTAAATACACCACGTTTTGCCCGTGCGATGGTGCTCTTTAAAAAGGATACGGTACATGGCCGGGTCGCGCATGTTGATGTTGGGGCTGGCCATGTCGATCTTCATCCGCAGGATCATGCTGCCCTCGGCGTGCTTGCCCGCCTTCATCTCTTCAAACAGGCACAGGCTTTCCTCTGCCGGGCGATCACGCCACGGGCTGTTCTTGCCCGGCTGGGTCAACGTTCCGCGGTACTCCCGCACCTGCTCCGGGGTCAGCTCGTCCACATAGGCAAGGCCGCGTTTGATCCAATCCACTGCGATGTCATAGCACTGCGGGTAATACTCGCTGGCAAAAAACAGGCCGCCTTTCCAGTCGAAGCCCAGCCAGCGAATATCCTCCTCGATGCCCTCCACAAACTCGGTTTCCTCTTTGGCGGGGTTGGTATCGTCAAAGCGCAGGTTCGTAACGCCGCCGAAATGTTCGGCGGTCGCAAAGTCCGCCACAAGCGCCTTGCAATGGCCGATATGCAGGTAACCGTTGGGTTCCGGCGGGAAGCGGGTGTGCACGCGCTGGTAACGGCCGCTCTTTAAATCTTCTTCGACGAAATCCCAGATGAAATTAGCCTTTTTCGCGGGCGTTTCCATACCGTGCGCCATCCTTTCAATCGCCGTTCGCTTATGGTTCCGACGGCATTGTAACATTATAGAACGAAACCGAAACATTGGCAAGGCCCGGGGCCTGTTTTCAGCATTTTCAGCCCTTTGGGGAGACGAACGAAAAACTGTTTTCGGAAACGAATTTTCAGTTTGACTTTGCCTGTTGCCTGCCTTATACTTACCGTGACAAAAGAACAAGGTAACGCTCGGCTGACGGTTTGGGGAGAGCGCGGAACGCCAAAGGGCGCATCCGCCGCCGAAGGTGCAAGCTCGCAGAAGCTCTCAGGCAAAAGGACCCGAACCCGACGAAGCTCTGGAAAGCAGAAATGCACCGAAGAGGCAATCCGCCATTGTTCGGTTCGGCGGTGAAACTTTCAGGTAAACGGACAGAGGCGCGAGGAAAGCGGCCGCCATCGGCCGGGCTTTCTTTGCAGCCTGTTTTTTGTTTGCCGCTAATCTGAAAGGAGCGTGAACCCTGTGAGCGAAACGGAAACGCCGCTCAAAACCCCGCTGTACGCCATGCACGTGGAGCATGGCGGTAAAATTGTTCCCTTTGCGGGCTATTTACTGCCGGTGCAGTACGAAGCGGGAGTAATGAAGGAACATCAGGCCGTTCGGGAAAACGTGGGTCTATTTGATGTAAGCCATATGGGCGAGGTGCTGTTTGCCGGACCGGACGCGTTGGCCAACCTCCAGCACCTTCTGTGTAACGATTTTATCAGCCTGCAGGATGGGCGCGTACGCTACAGCCCGATGCTGAACGCGCAGGGCGGGGTGATTGACGATGTGCTGGTATACCGTTTCACCCCGGAGAAATACCTGATGGTCGTCAACGCCGCCAACCGCCACAAGGACGTAAAGCATATCCTGAGCGAGCAGATCGGCAACGTAAAAATCACAGACATCTCCGACACCCTTTGCCAGCTGGCGCTGCAGGGCCCGAATGCAGAAGCACTGCTGAAGACGCTGGTACCGGAAACGAACATTCCGCAGAAATATTACAGCTTTTTAGCGGATATCTCCGTAGGCGGCGTTAGCTGCCTTGTCAGCCGCACCGGGTATACCGGCGAGGACGGGTTTGAGTTTTACGCTCCCGCCGGGGACGCGATCCGCCTGTTCAACGTTCTGTTTGAAGCCGGCAAGCCCTTCGGCCTGCAATTGTGCGGACTGGGCTGCCGCGACACCCTGCGCATGGAGGCGGCGATGCCCCTGTACGGTCACGAGATGGACGACACCGTTTCTCCGCTGGAAACCGGACTGGGCCGTTACGTAAAAATGGAGAAGCCCAACTATATCGGTAAGCAAGCGTTGCTTGCCGCGAGCGAACCCCACCGCGCGCGCATCGGGCTTAAAATGGTCGGGCGTGGCATCGCGCGCGAGCACTTCCCGGTCTACGCGGGCGACACGCAGGTCGGGCATACCACCAGCGGCACCTTCTGCCCCACCGTCGGCCCCGTCGCCATGGCGCTGGTGGACGCGAAGCATCAGACCGTCGGGGAAAAACTGTCCGTGGAAATTCGCGGCAGCCGCGTGGAAGCCGAAATTGTTCCTCTTCCTTTCTATTCCCGCAAGAAATAACCCATAATCACCTGCCCAAGCGGCAAGGAGGTATTTCCATGGAAATTAAAAACGATCGTATGTACACTAAAAGCCACGAATGGGTGCTGTTCGAAAACGATACCACGGCAACCGTGGGCCTGAGCGACTTCGCGCAGAGCGAACTGGGGGATCTCGTTTTTGTCAACCTCCCGCAGGTCGGCGACGCGGTCACAGCGGGCGAAACCTTCGCGGATGTGGAAAGCGTGAAAACCGTAAGCGACGTGTTCTCTCCCGTAACCGGCACCGTCGCCGCCGTGAACGAAGCGCTTAACGACGCGCCCCAGAAGATTAACGAGGACGCTTACGGCGCATGGCTTGCGAAGGTTGAAAACATCACCGGCAAGGAAGAGCTGATGGACGCAGCCGCCTATCAGGCTTTCATCGAAAAGTAACCCATCTAAACCAACAGAATATCGAGGGAGCGCTCATGAGCCATTATCAACCGCATACCGAAACGGAAACGCGGGCGATGCTTGACCAGCTGGGGCTTTCAAGTGTTGACGCGCTGTTTATGGACGTGCCGGAAGCCGTGCGGCTTACCAACCCGCCGCTGCTTGCCAAAGGATTAAGCCAGATGGATACCCTGCGTGCCATGGAAAAACTGGCCGCGCAAAACACCGCATACCGCCTTACCCTGCGCGGCGCGGGATGCTACGATCATTTCATTCCCCCGCTGGTCAGCCAGATTACGGGCAAGGAAGAATTTGTGACCGCCTACACCCCCTACCAGTCGGAAATGTCGCAGGGGATTTTACAAAGCATATTTGAATATCAAACGCTGATCTGCGAACTGACCGGCATGGAGGTAAGCAACGCGGGCGTGTACGACGGGGCCACCGCCGCCGCCGAAAGCGCCACCATGTGCCGCGAGCGCAACCGTACGGTCACGCTGGTTTCCGCCTGTGCGCACCCGGATACCATCGCCGTGATGCGCACCTACTGCTATGGTACCGGTCACGAGCTTCGCGTGATCCCCGCCGTGGACGGGCATACTGATTTGAACGCGCTTCAAACCATGTTGACTGCCGACGTGGCGGGCGTATACATCCAGCAGCCCAACTTTTACGGCATTCTGGAGGACGTGCCCACGCTGTTCGCCGCCGCGAAAGCCGCGGGAGTGAAGTGCATCCTCGGCCAGAACCCCATGACCTTCGCCCTGCTGCCCAGCGGCAAAGAAGTTGGCGCGGACATCGTATGCGGCGACGTTCAGCCTTTCGGCATCCCCATGGCGTTCGGCGGCCCCTCGGCCGGCTACATGACCACTTCGACCGCTTTGCAGCGCAGGCTGCCGGGCCGTATCGTTGGCCAGACCATCGACGCGGAAGGCCGCCGCGCCTTTGTGCTGACCCTGCAGGCGCGGGAGCAGCACATCCGCCGGGAAAAGGCCAGCAGCAACATTTGCAGCAACGAAGCGCATTGCACGCTGACCGCCTCCGTATACCTCACCTATCTGGGAGCGAGGGGGCTTACAACGGTCGCGGAGAACTGCCTTGCCAACGCGCACGCGCTGGCCAAAGCCCTCTGCGCCATTCCCGGCATAGCGTTGCGTTATCCGGGCGAGTTCTTCCATGAGTTTGTAACAGATCTGCCCGTAGCGCCGCAAAAAGTGGAAGCCGCACTCGAAGCCGAAGGCATCTTAAGCGGTCTGCCCGTCGAAGGCGGCATGCTGTGGTGCGTTACCGAAAAGGCGGACGCATCGCAACTGGCGCGGGTCGCGGAACTGGTGAAAGGGGTGTGTGCAAAATGAGCGAAACCGTATCGCTGAGCTTTGAAAAGAGCGTGAAGGGCCGTTATACCGACGTGGTTTCCCCGTCCGACGCTCCCGCGTGCACCCTGCCGCAGGCCTTCCGCCGCAAGATCGCGCCGGTTTTGCCGGAGCTGTCGGAAGTGAATGTGGACCGTCATTACACCCAGCTGGCTCACCGCGCCTACGGCGTGAACTGCGGGTTCTACCCGCTGGGCAGCTGCACCATGAAATATAACCCCGCCGTCAATCAGGCCGCGGGGAGTCTGCCCGGCTTTACTCATGTGCACCCGCTCGCGCCCTCGCACGCCGTTACAGGCTGCCGGGCCGTAATGGACGAGCTGGCGACGGACCTGTGCCAGATCACCGGCATGGACGCGTTCACCCTGCAGCCCGCCGCGGGCGCGCACGGGGAACTGACCGGGATGCTGCTGGTGAAAGCCTATCACGAGGCGCGCGGCGACAGCAAGCGGATTAAAATGCTTGTGCCGGACAGCGCGCACGGCACCAACCCCGCCAGCGCTGCCATGGCCGGTTTCACCGTCGTCAACGTGCCAAGCCGCGAAGACGGCTGCGTGGATCTGGATGCGTTATCCGGTTTGCTGGGGGACGACACCGCGGGCATGATGATGACCAACCCCAACACGCTGGGCCTTTTTGAGAAGGATATTTGCAAAATCAGTCGAATGGTACATGAAGCGGGCGGTCTGATGTACTACGACGGTGCAAACCTGAACGCCATTCTGGGTGTGGCGCGCCCCGGCGACATGGGCTTTGATGTGACCCACCTGAACCTGCACAAGACTTTTTCCACCCCACACGGCGGCGGCGGCCCCGGCAGCGGCCCAGTCGGTATGAAAGCACCCCTTGCGCCTTATATGCCCGCAGTTGCCAGCCTGGGGCAGCAAAGCAAATTGCAGATGAAAGCCTTCCATGGTAACTTCGGCGTAATGGTGAAGGCGCTTGCCTACCTGAAGTCGCTGGGTGCCGAAAACCTGCGCGCGGTCGCGGAGCACGCGGTGCTGAACGCCAACTATTTAATGAAACGCCTCAAGGACATGGGATATACCCCCGCCCACGACGTCCCCTGCATGCACGAGTTCGTGCTGACTCTTACGGACGTGAAGGACACCTATGGCGTAAGCGCGCTGGATGTTGCCAAGGCGATGATCGATCACGGCATTCATCCGCCTACGATGTACTTCCCGATGATCGTGCACGAGGCGCTGATGTTTGAGCCTACGGAGACCGAATCCCGCGAAACGCTGGACAAAGCCGCCGACGTGATGGCTGATATTCTGGCCCAGGTGAAGCGCGAACCCGAAGCGCTGCACACAGCGCCGCACTGCGCCGTGATTGGCAGGCCGGACGAAGTGAAAGCAGCCCGCACGCCGGTACTGCGCTGGAACCACGAAGCATAACCCCCCATCGTTTTTGAAGCGGCGCGTACCCCGCGCCGCTTTCAATATCATGTACGGGCTACGGTTCGCCCAAAGGCGGGCCCGATCCCGATTTATCGGCGGTGAATAACGGATGATCAGACGCACAGCCTACCTGATTGCCAGAGGAACAGACCCCTACCGCAACCTTGCCATCGAGAAGCACCTGATGGACACGCTACCCGAGGAGACGGCCATCCTGTACCTGTGGCAAAACGCCCATACCATCGTAGTGGGGCGCAACCAGAACCCGCGGTACGAATGCCGTGTGGACGATTTTCTGGCTTCCGGCGGAAAAATCGCCAGGCGGCTCAGCGGCGGGGGCGCGGTATACCACGATTTAGGCAACCTGAACTTTACGTTCATCCTGCCCAAGTCGGAGTTTGACGTACCCCGGCAATTGTCCGTCATTCGCCTCGCCCTGTCCGCCTATCGGCTGGATGCGTACCAGAGCGGTCGCAATGATCTGCTCATCGGCGGCCGCAAGTTCAGCGGCAACGCATTCTACAAGTCCGGGCACAACGCCTACCACCACGGCACGCTGCTAATGGACAGCGCCATGGACGTGATGGGTAAATACCTGACAGCCGACCAGAGCAAGCTGCAAACGCATGGCGTACAAAGCGTAGCCTCCCGTGTGATCAACCTGAAAAGCCTCGCGCCGGACCTGACGCTGGACAGTCTGGAATGCGAACTGTATAACGCGATGGCTACGGTGTATCGCTGCCAGCCCGCCGTACTGGACGAAGTGATGCTGGACCAGCCTACGCTTTCCATGCTCACGGCGCAATTCTCCGACCCGGAATGGATTTATCCCAAAGAGGTCGATTATACCTTTACCGTATCGGAACGCTTTCCCTGGGGTGGCGTAACGGTGAAACTTCTGGTGGAGGACGGGGTGATTAAAACCGCGCGCCTGTTTACCGACGCGATGGAAGCCGGTCTGTTTACAATGCTTGAGCAAACGCTGACCGGTTGCCCCTACCTGATCTCCGCCATCAACGGCCGCATCCGCCAGAAGCTGGAGATGATGCGCGACCCGCAGCTTTTACAGATGACCAACGACTTATCGGTGCTCATTTGCGGCCACATCCGGGAGTTGGACCGTTCCACGCCCCACGACGCTGTTGATGCAGAACAAAAAAAGTAACCGGGGCACGTTTCTTTTACCTGATTCATATTCCTCTCGACCCCCGCGAAAGGAGTTCTCCATGTTTGATCTGATCGTTATCGGCGGCGGCCCGGGCGGGTACGCCGCCGCGGAATTTGCGGCTAAAAAAGGGATGAACGTCGCGCTGGTGGAGCGGGACCGTCTGGGCGGCACCTGCCTGCACCGTGGCTGTATCCCCACAAAAACTTATCTGCACACAGCGGAAGTTGTAAGAGAAGCCGCTTCCCTCTTTCCTGCCAATCCGCTCCCAATCGACCGGGCAGAAATGCTCCGGCATAAAAACGATATCGTAGACACCCTGACGGACGGTGTGGCAGCGCTGCTCAAGGCGGCGAAAGTGAGCGTTTATGTTGGATCCGCCACACTTGCCAGCACATCCGCGCCTTTTCAGGTTACGGTAGCCGGCAACGATGGGAGCGTTGAATCCTTGGAGGCACAGCACGTACTGCTTGCTGCCGGGAGCGTCCCCGCGCGCCTGCCTGTGCCCGGTTGCGACAATCCCGCCGTTTGGACCAGCGACGATTTGCTCGGCGAGCGCGGAACCGAGCCATTCCAAAGTCTGCTGATGATCGGCGGCGGCGTGATCGGTGTGGAAATGGCCAGCATCTACGCTGGTCTTGGCGTGTCCGTTACCATTCTTGAAGCCGAAGCCCGCTGCCTGCCCATGATGGATACCGAGCTGGGCCGCAGCGCTGAGATGCTGCTAAAAAGCAGGGGCGTTACCGTGCTGACCGGCGCGCGCCTCCAAAAAATTACCCCAACCAATACAGGCTTTACCGCCGCCTATGAAAAGAACGGCATTACCGACGAAGTGACCGCTGAACGCGTGCTGTTGGCAACCGGCCGTGTTCCGGCTACCTCCGGATTGCTTGCCGACGGGGTGTCTCTTGCGATGAACCGGCGTTTTATCGCCGTCAATACGCAGTACGAGACCAGCGTTCCCGGTATATATGCCATCGGCGACGTAAACGGCCAGAACCAGCTTGCCCACGCTGCGCACGCGCAGGGTGTTACCGCCGTCAGTGCCATGCTGGGGATCGCCTCCCCCATTGATCCCACACTGGTTCCATCCTGTGTGTACACCGCGCCGGAAATCGCCTCCGTAGGCCTTACCCAGGACGAAGCGAAGGCACAGAACCGCGATGTAGCCATCGGGAAAGCGCTTACTACGCAAAATGCGCGTACCCTGATCGAAGGATTGGGGCGCGGTTTTATCAAACTGCTGTTTGACAGGCAGACCCATGTGTTGCTTGGCGCACAGCTTTTCTGCGGCCGCGCCACAGACATCGCTGGCGAATTGGCGCTCGCTTTACAAAACGGGTTGACCGCCGAAGCAATGATGCGCACACTGCGCGCGCACCCCACCTTTGAAGAAGCCGTAACCGACGCCATCTCAGCAGTAAAGTTTTAAGGGATTCCGTGCATAAAAACAGATTCCAAAAGGTTTCGCAACCCTTTGGAATCTGTTTTTACGCCCATCGGGCGCATTGGTTTCGCGCCTGTGGGCGCGGGCGGGAGGGCCATGCCTACGGGCATGGGCAGGGGCTTTCCGCTCGCACGGGGCGCTAGGAGCGCCCCGTTGGGGAAAGAATTTGCGATCCCCTCCCCAACCTTCCCCGGGATTACGGCAGGGGTCGCTCTCGGAGTACGGGATAGTCGTCCGCTGCTACCTTCGGCAGCGCGACCGACAAGCCCGTCCATCCATCGAGCGACCCCTGCCGCGCCCCGCCTGCTGGTATTCAGGCGATGGGTAAAAATTACGGACAGACATAGCTGTAAAACCAAGGGAACTGATAAGCAAGTTAGTATTCCGATAAATCTTTCAGGGATAAGAGGTGGACATAACGTATCTCTGTCTCTCGTTTCCCCGTTTTTCCGCATGTACATTATTGGGTGTTGGTGAAAGACTCTCCTCATCGTTTCCCGTCATTTCTTCTGCAAGTACATTGATATTAAGGGAGTAAAAGGTTCACTTTTCACGTTTCCTCGTTTTCTCCGCATGCACGTTGCTTAAGGGGGCGAAAGACTCCCTCGAAGGATGGACTGGATCGTCGGTCGCGCTACTGAAGGTAGCAGCGGACGACATTCCAGTACTCCCAGAGGGAGTCTTTCGCCCTTACCCTATCGCATGCCCCGAAGAATTCCAAAGGGCGAGCGGAAAGCCCTTTGGTGTGTCCGCAGACACATCCTCCCGCTCGCACCTACAGGTGCGATATAAAAAAGTGAAGGAAGAACTTTCGTTCTCCCTCCAATATCAGGCGTTTCACCGCCTATTTCCCTTACTTGGCGTATTCCGTGGACCGGGTTTCGCGGATCACGTTGACGCGGATCTGGCCGGGATATTCCAGTTCTTTTTCGATGCGCTTGGCAATATCCTTGGCGAGGATCTTGGTGCCGTCGTCGGTGATGTCTTCCGGCTTCACCATGATGCGCACTTCGCGGCCGCTCTGGATGGCGTAGCACTTTTCCACGCCCGGGAAGGAGTTGGCGATTTCTTCCAGCTTCTCCAGGCGCTTGATGTAGTTCTCCAGACTCTCGCGACGAGCACCCGGGCGTGCGGCGCTGATGGCGTCGGCGGCCTGCACCAGCACAGCCTCGATGGTCTGGGGTTCCACATCGTTGTGATGCGCCAGAATCGCGTGGATCACATCCGGGCTTTCGTGATACTTGCGCGCCAGTTCCGCACCCAGCGTTACGTGTGTGCCTTCGGCTTCGTGGTCAACGGCTTTGCCGATATCGTGCAGCAGACCGGCGCGCTTGGCCAGCGCCACGTCCGCGCCCAGCTCGGCGGCCATCATGCCGGCCAGATGGCTGACTTCGATGGAGTGCTTCAGCACGTTCTGGCCGTAGCTGGTACGGTACTTCAGGCGGCCCAGCAACTTAACAAGTTCGTGGTGGATGCCGTGCTGGTGGGTTTCAAACACTGCCTGATCCCCGGCTTCACGGATCTGGTTGTCAACTTCCTTTTTGGCTTTCTCCACCATTTCCTCGATGCGGGCGGGGTGGATACGACCGTCTACAATCAGCTTCTCTACCGCGATGCGGGCGATTTCACGGCGCACCGGATCAAAAGCGCTTACGATAACAGCTTCGGGGGTATCGTCTATAATCAGGTCCACGCCGGTCGCGGTTTCCAGCGCCCGGATGTTACGGCCTTCGCGGCCGATAATGCGGCCCTTCATATCGTCATTGGGCAGGGTAATGACCGATACGGTCGTTTCAGCCACGTGGTCGGCGGCGCAACGCTGAATCGCGAGCGCGATGATGTTGCGGGCTTTCTTTTCGCCCTCCTCGCGGGCTTTGGCTTCGATGTCGCGCACGGTAGCGGCGGCGTCGTGGTACGCTTCTTTCTGGATGCGGCTCACCAGCGTCTGGCAGGCTTCATCCTGCGTCATCCCGGCGATGCGTTCCAATTCCTGATCCTGCTTGTGGCGGCTTTCTTCCAGCGCGTCCTCGCCCTTCTGGATGTCTTCGGCACGATTGTTCAACTGATTTTCGCGGGTTTCCAGTGAATCCTGCTTTTTGTCCAGCTGTTCTTCCCGCTGGATGATGCGGCGCTCGCTGCGCTGCACTTCGGCGCGACGCTCGCGGCATTCGCGGTCCAGCTCGGTCTTGAGGCGAAGCACCTCTTCCTTGGCTTCCAGGATGGTTTCCTTTTTCTTTTCGTCGGCCTTGCGCATGGCGTCGTCCAAAAGGTTCTTGGCGTACTCTTCCGTACGTCCGATCTTCTTTTCCGATGCCTGCTTACGGTAAACGTATCCGCCTGCGATGCCTGCCCCTGCGGCGAGCAGCGCGATCAGGATGGCGATGATGGGGTTCATTCGGTTTCGCTCCCTCTGTGTAAAAATTCCGCTCGATTGCCTAATATCTCGTAAACGGAACGGCTCGGGTTTCCGTACATATGGAAAAAGCCCCCGGGCAACGCCCGCGCGGCTGCTGATGATATGGATATTCTCAGGCACGGCATTCTGCCTTTTGCTCCGACGTACGCGGTTGCACGCACATACGGCTGCGCGTATTGACCGCGCGCGACCGCATAGCGTCATCGACGCTCAAAACATATACCTCAAGGGGGCGACCTCGCCGCCTCTACGTAAACCCGCTGCCAGACGATCCGGCACGCGCCCGGACAAAGGCCCGAATGCGCCGCGGGGAAGCCGATCCATGGAAATCTATTCCAATAACAGCTGGGGCGCCTTTCTGCGGGAAAGACTGACCCCAATCAGCCGACACGAATATTGTATACGCTCGCTCTATTTTTGTCAAGGGAACGACAAAACAAGGCAATAATGGAAGCTTTCGCGAGTAAAATGCGTGTTTTTCCGCCCGTAAGGGATTTGCATCTTTCTCTTGCCGTTATGTTTTCATTCTGCGTTTTTTTCACATGCCGAATCGCCCGTGGTTTCCGCGCTGTTCTCCTGCCGGTAAAGTTCGCTGTCCTCGGGCTCCTCGTTACGGTTCAGGTGCCCCTTTCCGCGATTGAACCGGCGCAGCACGGGAATGGCAAAAATCAATCCCATGGCAATATACACAAACATCATGGTCACGCGGTTGAGCAGCGAGGAAGCCACCCCTTCGGAGAACATCGCGCCCAGCGCCAGCGTAGCCGCGCCCATCACGCTTTCCCGCAGGCCCACGTTGCCGGGCACGATGGCCACCACGCTCGCCAGCCAGGACACACTGGAGTAAAACAGCGCCTCGTACAGGTTAATCGGCAACCCTGCCGCCTGAAAGCAGACCATATTGATAAACAGACGCACAAGATTGCCCGCGATCATGCACAGCAGAAGCCGCCAGAGCAACCCTCCGTTGCGGATCAAAGCGTTGAACCCCTCAATCACGTCCGCAACCAGTTTGTACTTCTCCAGTTTAACCCGCAGACGGCTTTCCGTACGAAGCGACAGCCACAGAAACACCGCCAGCACCACGATCCCCGCAATGGTCAGCACCCACAGCAAGCCGGGCCATTGCCCGTCGATCAGCCCCATGCAAAGCAGCGCAATTAAGATTTGAAACAGAGAAAATGCTACACCAAATACCGCGTTTCCGGCGGTGATGGCAACACTTTTTGTGTAAGCCAGGCCTTTTACGCGCTTGTAATACGTCGCGGAGAACACAAGGTCGGCGCGCATCGGCAGTACATAGGCGATGGAATCGCTCACGCAGACTACGCCCATCCAGTCCGTCAGGCTCAGCTTCAGGTTAAATGTTTTTAAAATCAGCAGATGGTACAGGCAATTGATCACACAGCTGGCCAGCCCCAGCCCCAACAGCGTCGCCACGGTTTGGGGAGAAAGCTGCAGGAGCCTGCTCATCTCGTTCCAGTGCGTGTACACGTACCATGCCAGCAGCCCCAGAAAAATCAGGAACAGCGCGGTGGATACGATATTTTTCCACTTGGGATGGCTCCGTTTACGCAAATCAGTCATGGGCGCTCCTTCATCCGTTCGGATCAAACGGAAAACAGGAGCGCACGGCGCGCTCCCTCCGAACTTTTCCCATTATATAGGCTGGAAGGAGCGGCTGTCAATACGGATGAAACCACACGACGCGCCAGCCACGAAGACGGGTATTCCTCACGTTCCGCCACTTCCATCCCTCCACATTTCAACGCCTGAACGGTTTGCTTTTCCGCGGTTTTCGGGTATAATAGGGCAAAGATTGAAGAATCGGAGGCCGCCTCCATGTCGATCGACACCGTCACAGCCTATTTATCGGAATTTCATCTGGACAGCCGGGTGATGACTTTTCTGGAAAGCAGCGCCACCGTGGAACTGGCTGCCGTTGCGGTCGGGTGCCAGCCCGCGCAGATCGCTAAAACCCTCTCCTTTCGCGCGGAAGGCGGCGCCATGCTCATCGTGGCCGCAGGCGATGCGAAAATCGACAACGCAAAGTACAAGGCGCAATTCCACCAGAAAGCGGCCATGTTATCCCACGACGAGGTAGAAAGCCTGCTCGGACTCAAAGTGGGCGGTGTGTGCCCCTTCGCGGTCAACGTGCCGGTGTATCTGGATGTCTCTTTACAACGTTTTGATATTGTGTATCCCGCTGCCGGGAATGACCACAGCGCCGTGAAGCTGACCCCCGCGGAGCTGGAAACCGCCAGCCGCGCCGTCGGCTGGATCGACGTCTGCAAAGGCTGGAACGAGGTGCAGGCATGAGTGAGAACGCTCCCATTGTACGATTTGAACACATTTCCATGCAGTTCCCCGGCGTGCTCGCCAACGACAACGTTACGCTGGAAATTCGCAAGGGGGAAGTATTTGCGCTGGTAGGGGAAAACGGCGCAGGCAAAAGCACGCTGATGAACCTGCTGTACGGTCTGCAAAAGCCGACGCTGGGGCGTATCGAAATCAAGGGCAAGCCCACCTCCCCGCACCACGACCCCACGCGCGCCATGGCGATGGGCGTGGGGATGGTGCACCAACATTTCAAGCTGGTGCCCGGGTTCACTGTGGCGCAAAACATTGCGTTAGGGATGGAACCAAAAAAGCATAAACTCTTTTACGATCAAAAGCGTATCAATGCCGAAGTAACAGAGCTGTGCGAGCGTTTCGGCCTGCCGCTGAATCCGCAGGACACGGTGGGCGAACTGAGCGTCGGGCTGCAACAGCGCGTGGAAATCCTGAAGGCGCTGCATCGCGGCGCGGACGTGCTGGTGCTGGACGAACCGACCGCCGTGCTGACCCCACAGGAAACCGAGGAGCTTTTTCAGGTGATTCGCCGGATCGTGGCAGAAAAAGAAATGACCGTAATCCTGATTACCCACAAACTGGGCGAAGTCATGCGCCTGAGCGACCGCGTGGGCGTGATGCGCCGCGGTAAGTTGCTGGACGTTCTGAACACGTCGGAAACCGACGAACGGAAGCTCGCCGCCCTGATGGTCGGCCGCGAAGTGCTTTTCAGCGAGTTGCGAGAAGGCGCGCCCGGTACCCGCGAAGTGCTTTCGGTCGACCGCCTTTCCGCGCTGGACGACCGGGGGCTGCCCGCCGTGAAGGGCATCTCGCTGACCGTTCACGAGGGGGAAATCGTTGGCGTCTGCGGGGTGGAAGGCAACGGCCAGACGGAGCTTACGGAGTGTATCATGGGGATGCGCCCGCAAACCGGAGGCACCGTTACCCTGAACGGGCGAAACATCAGCCGTCTGGATCCCCGGCAAATCCGTGCTATGGGCGTAAGCTGGATCCCGGAGGATCGGCTGCGCACGGGGTTAAGCGCGCAGGCCACCGTAACGGAAAATCTGCTGGTGGGCAAACAGCGCCTGCCGGAGTTCAGCCGGTTCAGCCTCCATTATCGCAAGGGAAACGCCCGCCGGTACGGCGAAAAACTCGCTTCCGAGTTTGACATCCGTTCTGGCGGTTTGGAACTGCCCGTCGGCTCCTTAAGCGGCGGCAACATGCAAAAAACGATTCTGGCGCGGGAGTTCAGCTTCGATTCTCCAGTGCTTGTCATCAGCCAGCCCACGCGCGGCGTGGACATCGGCGCGATTGAGTTTATCCACGAAAAAATCATGGAGAAACGTAACGCGGGCTGCGCCATCCTGCTGGTCAGCGCCGATCTGGACGAGCTTTTCCGCCTTTCCGACCAATTGGTTACCATTTATGAAGGGCAGATCACCGGCCGTTTTCCCAACGGGGAGATTGACCGGGAAGAAATCGGTTACTATATGACCGGCGGTCGGTAAAAGGAGGCGGGGCAGACATGAGCACCGGTTTTCTTCAAAGTGTACGCACGCTTTTTGCCCTGAAGCCCAAGCAAAAGCTGACCGCACAGTATCTGTTATCCCTGTTCGCCGCCGTTGCGCTGGCGTTTCTGGTGGGCGCGGGCATTATGCTGCTGTGCGGGTATGATCCCATCACGTGTTACGCGGCTCTTTTCAAGGGTGCGCTGGGCAAGCCGCGCGCGCTGGGTAACACCCTCGCAAAGACCGTTACCCTTTGCCTGACGGGCCTTGCGATGAGTCTGGCGGCCAAAGCCGGCATCTTTAACGTGGGCGGAGAAGGCCAGCTGTATCTGGGAGGTTTGGCCGCGGCGGTAGTTGGCGCGCGTATGAACGGTTCGCCCGCGTGGCTGATCGTCGCCTGTTCCCTGCTGGCTGCCATGGCGGCGGGCGGCGCTTACGCGTGGATTCCCGGCGCGCTTAAGGTAAAGCTGAAGGTAAACGAGGTTGTTACCACCATCCTGCTCAACTCCGCGGCGATCTATTTTTGCAGTTACATGGCCAACGGGCCGCTGAAAACCGCCGAGCGCGGCATCGAGAGCGGCACGGACAGCATCGCGTCCTATGCGGCGTTTACCCCGCTGATCCGGTTGAGCAACCTGACCACCGGCGTATTTTACGCGGCGGTGATCACCCTGCTGGTATGGTATCTGATGACCCGTTCCACCGTAGGCTTTGAAATGAAAATAACCGGCACCAACGAACGCTTTGCCCGGTACGGCGGCATCCGCGCGGATCGGCTGGCACTTTGGGGAATGACGCTTTCCGGCATGATCTGCGGTGTGGTCGGCCTTTTGGAGGTTTTCGGCCTGCATCATCGGTTTATGACCACCATCAGCAGCGAATTTTACTTTGACGGTATGCTCGTCGCCATGATCATGCGCTATCAGCCCTTCGGCGTGATCCTGATGAGCTTCTTTTTCGCCATCCTCAACATCGGCGGTTCCGCCATGGAGCTTTCGGCGGGCATCAGCAGCGAAGTGATGCTGATTGTGCAAAGCGTCATCATCTTCTTTATGGCGGCGGAAGGCGGCATCAGTGAAAAACTGCGTGCGGGCGCAGCCGCCCGCAGAATCCGCCGTGATGCGCGCCGGGCCGGAAAGGGGGCGGCGGTATGAGTGAGATTTTCAATATTCTGCTGGTGCAAAACACGCTGCGCACCGCCACACCCGTGGTGCTGTGCGCGTTGGGTTGCCTGATGAGCGATCAGGTGGGCATCATGAACATCGGCGTGGACGGCATGATGCTGATGGGCGCGTTTTTCGCGGTGCTGGGCAGCTACCTGTTTGGCAGCTGGCTTGCGGGCATCCTGTTCACGATGATACTGGGCATGCTGCTGGGGTATTTCTACTATGTATTCTCCGTTAAGTTTAAAAGCGACGAGTTTATTATCGGCGTGGCGCTTAATATTCTGGCGGGCGGGCTGACGGTATTTCTGCTGCGCACGCTGTTCGGCGTCAAGGGTTCGTTCAGCAGCCCGCGCATCGTTCCGCTGCCCACCCTTCACATTCCCTGGCTGGAAAGTATCCCGGTGTTAGGCCCCATCTTAAGCGGCAACACATTGCTGGTATATGTAAGCTGGCTATTGGTGTTTCTTTGCTGGGTGCTTTTGTATAAAACCCCGTTGGGCTTTCATCTGCGAGCATCCGGCCAGGCTCCCGAAGCCCTGCGCGCTTCCGGCGTAAACCCGGACCGGATGAAACGCATCGCCTCGGTGCTGTGCGGAGTGCTGGCCGCGCTGTCCGGCGCGCACCTGAGTTTGGGGTATCTGACCATGTTTTCCGAAAACATGAGCGCCTCACGCGGGTATGTAGCCGTGGCCTGCGTGATCTTCGGGGGCAGCAATCCGCCCCGCGTGTTTCTGGCGGCGCTGCTGTTCGGCTTTATCGACGCGCTGGGGATGCGGCTGCAAAAGTACATCCCTTCGGACATCACCAGCATGGCTCCCTATGTGGTGACTGTGGTGATGATGGTAGCCGTGGTGCTGTTAAAACGCCGCAAACCTTCCGGAATCAAACCCGCTGCGCAATAAACGCATATGTTTAGCAGCTTACGGGCTGCTGTCACAGATTGCTCAAAAAGGCTCAGATGCAGGAAAGCAAGGGTGGCAAGGGGGGTGAGCTTACTCGTTTGTAAGCGAATCCCCCTTGCCATCCTGTAGCTGACAACGCAGATGGGCCTTTTTAAGCAATCTGAAGCGGTAGATCCGCTTCCTTTTTTCAGTTGGGATACGCTTGCACCAGCTCCGCTTGCAAAATGGCGGCAGACAAGGTACAATACCATCGTCGTAATCGGTAAAAACCGAATCATTTCTGTATTATATGCTCTTATCTGTTAAGGAGGAACTTATGAATTCTTATGTCTTCATGACCGATTCGGACTCCGACCTGCCATTCCGATATGTGGACGAGTATGACCTGCAAATGGTCTACATGCCTTACATTGTGGACGGCGTGGAGTACTTCGATGACCTGGGACGTAGCGGCAAACAGGCTGAGTACTTCCAAAAAATGCGCGAAGGCATGTCGCCCGTTACCTCGCTGCTTCCCACACCCGCCTATCTGGAATACTTCGAACCCATCCTCGCAGAAGGGCGGGACATCCTGTTTATCGCTTTTTCCAGCCACATGTCCTCCACAATCAACAACATCTTCGCCGCCCGCGACGAACTGCTGAAAAAGTACCCGGATCGCACCATTCTGGTGGTGGATACGCTTAGCATCTCCGCCCCGATGTCGCTGCTTTTGCACCACGCCTACCAAATGTATACCGAAGGCAAGTCCATGCAGGAGATTGCCGACTGGGTGCTGGCCAACCGTATGCGCGCGCACGCATGGCTGACGGTGGATGATCTGAAGTATTTAAAACGTGGCGGGCGTATCAGCGCCATCGCCGCCACCATGGGCACAATGCTGGACCTGAAACCCATCATTATCATCAACCGCGAGGGCAGTATGGCCGCAGTGGATAAAGTACGCGGCCGCAAGGCGGCGTTGCGTTATCTGGCGGATAAAACCGCAGAAAATATCGAGAATCCCGCCGAACAAAGCATTGTGATCATCCACGCCGATGCCAAGGAAGACGCTGATCGGCTGGAGGGGCTGCTCAGGGAACGGATTCCCACCCTGAAGAATGTGGAGCAATACTTCGTAGGGCCAGTCATCGGCGCGCACTGCGGGCCGGGCACCGTTGCCTGCTGCTTTATGGGCAAGGAGCGTGCCGTCTGACCCGGCGCACCAACAGGCAATTCACCCGCCGGAACCTGCTTCCCCGCGACATGACGTCCGCGGAGAACGACCCCGGCGGTTTTCTTTGCACTGCCTGCGGTTCCTCCCCCGCGCTTGAAATGCCTTCCGGGTTTGTGTATAATGGGGAATGGTCTACTAATTCAACGCATAGCGTTTCCCGAGGGGGGATCGACCGATGAACTGTGGCAAGGACAAAATGCTGATAACAGGCGGCAAGCCTTTGATGGGTGAAATTACGGTTAGCGGCGGAAAAAACACAGCCGTAGCGGTGATTCCAGCCACGCTGTTAAGCGACGAGCCCAGCACCATCGAGAATCTGCCTGATATTGAAGATGTGCACGCGCTGATTGAGATTTTACAGCTTCTGGGCGCGAAAACGGAATACGTGCCCGACCAGTACCTGAAAGTTTATCCCAAAGACGCAAACGGCCATCGGGTGCCCTACCAGTACACCAATCGGCTGCGCGCCAGTTATTATCTGCTGGGCGCTTTGCTTGGCCGTATCGGCCGGGCCGAAGTCGCGTATCCCGGCGGCTGCGACATCGGAAGCCGCCCCATTGACCAGCATCTGAAAGGCTTTGTTGCCCTGGGTGCGACCATCGAGGATCGCGGCGGCATGGTGCTCGCCAAAGCCGATCACCTGACTGGCTCGGACATCTTTTTTGATATGGTGACCGTCGGCGCAACGATAAACGTGATGCTCGCCGCCGCGAAGGCGGAAGGCACCACTGTGATCTACAATGCCGCAAAAGAGCCGCACATCGTGGATCTGGCCAACTTTTTAAACTCCATGGGCGCGCGCATCAAGGGCGCCGGCACGGACGTGATCCGCATCACCGGCAAGCCACAATTGCACGGCACCACCTATACCGTGATTCCCGACCAGATCGAGACCGGCACGCTGATGATCGCAGCGGCCGCCACGCGCGGAGACGTAACCATTCGCGGCTGCATCCCCACCCATATGGAAAGTTTGAGCGCCAAACTGCTGGAGATGGGCGTACGCGTAAGCGAAAACGATGACTCCATCCGCGTCAGGCCCCAGTCCGAACAACGGGGCGTGAATATAAAAACACAGGTTTATCCCGGTTTCCCCACCGACTTACAGCAACCGATGACCGCGCTTTTATGCATGGCAACCGGAACCTCAACCGTTTGCGAGACCATCTTTGAGCAGCGGTTTAAGCATCTGGATGAGCTGCGGCGCATGGGCGCGCGCATCAAGCTGGTGGATCGCACCGTGCTGGTGGAAGGCGTGCGCGAACTGTACGGCGCGCCCGTCACCGTAACCGACCTGCGCGCAGGCGCGGCGCTGATTGTGGCCGGGCTGATGGCCAAGGGCACAACCGAAATTTACGAAACCGGCTTTATCGACCGCGGCTATGAGCGTATCGAGGAAAAGTTGCGTTCCCTCGGCGCGGACATCCGGCGCGAGCAACTGTAAACAAAGCGGCGCGATGCCGTGGCGGAGCCATATTCCGGTTCTTCGGCCCGGCGGCGCGCTTTTTCCATCTGGGGGGTGAGTATTCTGTACGACAAAAAGCCTTTCGAGGTGCTGGGGCTCTCCCCGGGCGCGGAGGCTTCTCAGGTACGCGCCGCTTACCGCAGGCTGGTGAAAGCCTGCCACCCGGATCAGTACCAGGACCCGGAAAAGCAGAAAACCGCGCAGGAAGCGCTGATTGAGCTGAATCTGGCTTATGAGGAAGCGTTGAAACAATGCTCCCAGCGGCATGTGGGTTTCAACCTCGTGCCGCAGGAGGAAGCCAAGCACTTTGCCGCCCGGCTGATTGAACAGGGCAATCTGGAAAGCGCGCTGCGCCAGCTGAACCGCGCGGACAGCAAAGACGCGGAATGGTTTTATATACAGGGCAACATCCTGATGGGCCTTCGCCAGTACCAGACCGCTCACCAAAGCTACCGCGAAGCCGTGCGCCGCGAGCCGGACAACAACCACTATCGTGCCGGGGCACTGGACGCAGCCATTGCGCTGAAAAGAAGCCACGAACCGCTTACGCGGATCGCGGACTGGATTGGCGGTCTGTTCCAGCCGGGGAAAAAATAAGCAGTCTTTCCCGAAGGGAGAGGCTGTTTTTCTGTTTGTATTAACATCCTGCATTCCATTGATTAATTGACATTTATTCCCTTTTGTGGTATAGTTGCAATAATAGGTGAGTGTTATCTACGACCGATTTTACTGCGTTATCTGATGAACTTCTTTACAAATAATCTCAACAACTAACTGACAGCAGCTCCTTATCTCTTCAAACCTTAACGACTGTTGTGCACAAGCATATAACAAGGAGGTATTGTCATGAATCTCGCGGAGCTATGGAACGAGAAGAGTCATCCCCAAACCTATGGATATATTGGTGATCACACGCCATTACAGGAAGGAAAAGACACTTACCTGTCCGTTAGTCTGGAATCGATATGTATCCCTTATATTCGAAAGTTCGTTAAAACCTTCTATGCCACACTCTACGGCAACGTATCCTTATTATCCAGCTCCAGCGCAGATAAAGACTTTCAATCCGTAACAACGCTTCCTTCCCTTTCTGAAATCGTTGAGCTGGACCCGCAACATTTGGATCGTATTATACAAAGTACGTTATGCCTGCTGGATGATGTTCCTTACAGACATGAAGGATTGTCCGTCAATCTGTGTTTGTTCTCTATTCAATCAGGCGATCTTACAAAATCATACATCTCTCTTTTAAAATCCATTGCGAAAACCGCAGGGATCGCCTTTCTCTCTCAAGCAGTCCCTCTTGCTGAAGTAATCTGTAACGGTATTACAGATCTGGTCAATGCGAACGAGTTAGAGATTGGATTGTGCAAAGAATTCCCCATTGTGGAAGAAGGTTATTATGCTGTAATTCGCACGGACAAAGAAACGCTTCCCCTCGCAGAATTTTCAATTGATCCCTCGACGCACCGTCTGCTTTACCAAAATAAGTTAGTTACGCAACTTCCCTATTTTGTTCTGCGTTTTCAATTCTCGGACAAACGTGAACACTGGCAGGAAATTCCCGAGCTGCAGAAATCTTACGAGAATATGATCACACATTTCAGGAATTTTCCGTTGGAATACCGGTTGAATCAGCAAATGTTTGATGCATTCAAAGTTGCCATGACGTTATCGGATGAACTGCTGGAGCCGGATAAAAACCGCCTCATTGCCCTCGCACACGATCAGGTCATTGATTTTCTCGAGAAACCTAAGTCTAATAATGTTCGTCGCCAAACCACAGTTGCCAAAACCGGTTTGGGCACTAGGAAGGGAATATCACGCGGGATCAGTCCGGAAACAACATATTTCATCGAACCAGAGATTGTCCAAATCAACCCTGAAGAACTTACGGCCCGTCTTGAATCAGAAATCAAAACACTATCTCTGGATAAAATCAAGCTCTTCTGAGCCAATTTCCGAAAAGTCAATGCATCACAGAAACAACGGTGGGCGCAAGCGCCCACCGTTCCTGACTTATTACCCCGCATTATCGTTGAAGTGTTTCCAGATATGTCCGCAGGGCTTCCGCGTTGCCATCGAAACGGTAAGCCTGCCAGCCCTCATGCCGAGCCGCCTCCGCGTTATCCGCGTTATCGTCGATAAACAGGCATTCCGAAGGGCTCAGCCCATATCGCCGGGTCAGCAGCCGGTAGATCGCCGGGTCGGGTTTTACCAGCCCCTCGTCCGCCGAAAAGAGTACGCCATGAAAACGGTCCAGAAGCGGTATGATCTCCCGGTGGCGGCTGACCGCCAGATTGGCGTTGGAAAGCAGGTACACACCGTACCCTGTATCCAGCGCCCAGCGCGCGGTATCAATCATCGCAGGGATTGGTGTTAAAATGTTCCAGGGCATGCCGTTGAGCAACTGCGGCACCAGCGGGCGAAGGTGCGGGTTGCTCAACCGGGCCTGCGCACGCCGCCCCAACTCGTCCTGCTCAATCGTGTTATCGTCGAGTTTCACCCACTCCGGGTGAGTAAACAACGCCGCATATACCAATTGCGCATCCGTTTCGTTCCCGGCGGCGGCACGGCACGCTTCCAGCGGGTGGTAGTCCATCAGCACCATGCCCATGTCAAATACGATATTGCGAATCATTTGCGAAAAAGCCTCCCAGCCAGAAATTCTTCAACGGGATCATTCTACCACGTCCCAGCACGCCGCCGCAACCGCACAACAAGCAGGGTTACAAAAACAGGGTCGGAGACGGCGTTTCCGTCTCCGGCCCTGCTTCTGTTCTCAGTGATGAAGAGGTCAGTTCTTCGCGCGCACGGGAATCCAGATTTCACTTTCGTAATCGGCAGCCTGCATATCGCCCTGCGTGTACATTTCGATGTTCACACCGCCAGCCATATCGTACTCGTTGTTATTCGGCAGCCACTCCGTAAAAATCTGCCGGTTCACCTTCTGGATCGCACCCGGCATCGGCCCCACGCTGCGGAACTTCGCCCAGGTAAACGCGGGGATCTTTCGCTTCGTGAACCCCTCCGGCGCTTCCGCGTCCGGTTCGCAGAAACAACCGATCATGTAGGTAAACTCCGGGCTGTTGTCCTCGTCAATACAGATGCCCAGTGCGCCGCAAACCCTTTTCTGCTTCCCCTCGGCGTAATACTCGCTCCAGAATTTCGGAATCTCCTGAAACCCGGTGTCGTTGTGAAACTTGCGTTCCAGCCCAAGCACCGTCAACTCCCCGATTTTTTCCACCGTGTAATCCATCATGCTTCCTCCTCGTAGTTCCACATGGATCTGGAGAGGGTTGAGATACCGGAGTTGCACATGCGAGCGTTGCGCCGCCGAAGGGGTTACGCCATGGAAGCGCCGAAACGCTTTTTGAAAGCTTTCCGGCGTTTCGTACCCGTACTTCAGCGCCGCGTCGATCACCTTACCGCCGCCAAACTGCAGCTCCTGCCCCGCCGCGGATAACCGCCGCTGCCGGATGTAATCCGAAAGCGACATTCCCGTAAGGACAAAGAACAGCCGCTGCAGATAGAACGGGGAGTACGCCGCCACATGCGAAACTGCCTCGACCGACAGGGTTTCGTCCGTCAGGTGGTCTTCCACATACGTTAGCGCCCGGTTCACACTCGCAATCCACTCCATAGTATCCTCTCCTTTACGAGAAGATTGTATCAGGCACAGGAGTAAAAAACCTGTCCGTTCTTGCGCTGTTTTGTCCCCAAAATCAGCACACGGCAGAAAAGCGGCGCCCGGCATATCGCCGTGCGCCGCACCGGTCGCGCTTACCGCACGCCGAACGCATAGGTTGTTTTAGTGTAGTACGTTTCTTCCGGGCGAAGCACAATGCTGGGATACTGCGGCTGGTGTACCGCATCCGGGTAGTGCTGTGTTTCCAGGCAGATTCCGCTGTACGCGTGGTACTGCACGCCGCCTTTGCCCTTCTGGTGCAGCCCCTGCCCCGTATAAATCTGCACGCCGGGCTGGTCGGTATAGGTTTTCATCTCGCGGCCCGTTTTGGGAGAGTATAGAATGGCGATCAGTTTATGCTGGCGGTCATTGCCCGCGCAGTAGTTGAAATCCACCCCCATGGCGGCTTTCATGTCGGGATCAATGTGGGTATGCGACAGCACATCCCCCACACGTCTGGGGTTGCTGAAGTCGTATGCCACGCTTTTCTGCGGGATCAGTTTTCCCGTGGGGATCAGGGCTTCATCCACATCCCCAACATAATCCGCGAAAATTTGCAGTTCCAGATCCTCTACGCTGGCAGCGTCGTGACCGTCCAGATTGAAGTAGGCATGGTTGGTCATATTGACAACGGTCGTCTTGTTGGTGTTGGCGCGATACTCAATCCCCAAACGATTCTGATCGTCAAAGGTATAGCGCACCGTGACCGCCAGCTCCCCGGGAAAACCATGGTCGCCGTCCGGACTCGTCAGCGAAAGGATCAAGGTATCGACACCCTTGCCCTCAGCCGGTTCGGCTTTCCACATCCGCACGGAAAAATTGTCGAAGCCGCCGTGCAGGGTATGCTTTCCGCAGTTTGCGTCCAGCAGATAGGTTTTCCCTTCCAGTTCAAACTTCGCGCCGGAGATACGGTTTCCTACGCGGCCGATCAGCGCGCCCATGCTGCCGCTGTCGGCGGTATAAGCCGTCGCATCCTCAAAGCCGAGGTTCACATCCGCAAGCCTGCCATGACGATCCGGAACGATAATCCGTGTAATCACGCCGCCGAAATCCAGAATGGAAACCGACGCGCCCGTCGCGTTGGTCATCGTATACTGCGTAACGGAATTGCCATGGTGATCCTTACCGTATGGTTTGGTTGTAATGCTCATGTTGCGTCGTCCTCCTGCCAGTTTGTAAACGGGCCGTCTGCTCGCCCGCATAAACGCCACGCACAGTATACCGCGATTTCAAACCGGGAGCAAGCTGTTTACCATGCCTGTACGCGCTTTGGAGAATGTGCTATACTGGGCCGACGGCGGTTCTCCGCCGCAACCGTTTTATGCGCACTCATCAGGCAAAGGGAGTTGGATACGGATGCTGACCCTCCCCAGATTTCATTTTCACCGGACTTCCGTCGCGACGGCCGACGATAAAGCCGTTGCAGGCGGCGCGTTGACTGATGTGCCGCTCTCTAATGTACGCAGGCTCTGTCTGCCGCCGCTGCGCGCTTCCGATGGCATCCTCCGCCAACCGCCGGATGATACGGCGCTAAAGATGTCGCTGGAACTTGCCTATCTTACGTATACGCTTGATCTTGCTCCGTGGATGCGTTCCGGCTGGACGGATATCTCCATTCAGGTGGATAACCGTCTGCAAAGCGGCGTGACCGTATCCGAAAGCGAAAGCGCGGGCAGCGAGCGGATTCGTCGTCTGATGAACGCATTTAAAGTTGCGCGCGCCCGGCAGGAGCTGAAAGAGCGCAACCCGCTTGCGCAGATGATGGGCGCACTCCGTCAACGCGAAAAAAGCGATACCATCAAAGCCGTAACCATGCTGCACCCTGCGGATAACGGGCGCTATCTGGTTGCCATCGGTTTTATGGGAACCGGATCACGGTTTTACGATTGGTTCAGCAATTTCCGCTTTGACACTGAAGCCGGTTTTCATCGGGGGTTTTACCAGCTCACCTGCTATTTTGAGCAGAATGCCGAACGGATTCAGTTCCCCGACGCGGCTGCCGCGCTGGGTCTTTCCCGGTTGACGCTTGCGGATGTACTGGAAGAAATGGCTAAACCACACAGCCGCTTTTCCCTGTGGATGGCAGGTCACAGCCAGGGCGCGGCGGTGATGCAAATTTTCTGTCACCGCCTGCTTACCGACCGGGGTGTGCTGCCACAGTATCTTGTGGGGTACGGGTTCGCATCCCCTACGGTTTCCGCGGGCAGAAACCCGCGTGATCCCGCCGATTATCCTTTGTATCATCTGGTGAATACCGATGATATGGTGCCCCGCATCGGTTCGCTGAATCACCTGGGGTTGGGGCTGGAATACCGGGCGAACGACGCGCTGCGTTCCGCCGCCTACGGCTGGGCCGGAAGTTCGGAGGAAAAGGAGCGCCTCGGCATCGCCCAAACACTGCTTCATCCCGTCAAGGATACCCCCACGATGCTGGAAGCACTTACCGCTTTGATGGAGACCATCAGCGAGGAGAAAACCGAAGAAAGTATCAACGCTCTGATAGAGAAACCCTGGAGTATCGCGCCGCTGGATAAAGCTTTCAGCTTCGCGGGGGGCAAGGCGAAAAGCTCCATGGAACGGTCGGTGCGCTACATGCGCCTTGCCTATCGCTCACTGACAGGCCACCGGATGAGCACGGAGAGGGTAGCCGCGCTAAAGGAAGAATATCGTCCTCTGGTGAAGGCAACGCCCCTGCGCGTACTGATCGGCGCAATGGCGGATCGTCTTCATCCGCCGCATCGGCTGCAGCGTCCGCAGGGGCAGCCGGGCGCGTACGAATACATCGTGAAAAATGGCAGTGCCTGCCTGCACCCCTTTGTATGGAATGCTGCACCGGGTTGCCGTCCCCTCCGCGTCGAATCCGCCGGATGCGTTTCATTCCTGCGGCATGGTGACCGTCCCCTGCCTCTTCCGCATATACCGGCATCCCGAAGCGCCCGTTCCCGAGGGTTCGGAGCACGCCGGCAGAGACGTTCCCGGATGCAGATTTTACATTCCACACCCTGACGCGCCCTCGCACCCCGCAAGGGCAACCGGGCCGCTGAAAACCTTCTCTCACAGGGCTGAACGCGGCTTTCTCCATTTGGCGTCCGGCGATTTGGGGGTTGTTAAGAACCGCCATTCTTGGTATAATTGCAGATGGTATATGTAAATCGTACGGCTTTGTCCGAATAAAGCCGCGGACAAATAACAAAGCAGGCATGTGGGATAAGGAGTGCAAGATTTTGAGCGATCATTTCGGTAAAAATCCCAATCGGCCCACCCGGCAGCCGTCGGGTTCCAACCCCTGGCAGCAGGACCCCTTTATGGCTTACGACGATCCTTCCATCGATCCGTCCTCCTTCACGCCATCGGAGAATGAAACCGCCCCCGCCGCATCCCAGGAGGAAGGCGCGCCTTCTTCCGCCAGACCCGATTTCAGCGCCATGCCCTCGGGTTATGGCATGAGCGGTGTCGATTTTGGCGGAAACGCGATCCCTTCGTCCCTGATTCCGGAGGATTTGTCTTTTTCCGCAGCCGGTTCGGACGCGGCAACCCGCGTAGTTCGCGGCCCACTGATTCCTCCCGCTTCCAAGCGCCCTGACGCGGAATCCAATTCCGTCGCTGTGGATGAGGGAGCATCGCCCGCGCCCCAATCCGCCCGGCACCGGCGTGCGGGCCGTGTGTCCCGCCCGGAAGAGCACTCTCCGACCCCGGAGGAAGCCACGCCTTCCATGGCGCCGTCTTTTTCCGCGCCGAAACAGGCCAGTCACCCTCTGTCGGATTATGATCCTTTTGAGGCAGGGGACAGCGAAACCGAATCCGCTCCGGATGAAGAAGATTTCACCCATACCCCGGCGCGCCGCCCGGCCATGCCCGGCGAGCGCTATTCGGGCGCCCGTACCGCCATGCCGCGGGAGGGTGCGCCTGCCCGGCGTATGCCCCCGGCTGCCATACCGATTTCCCAAGAAGCAGACTCCGAACCGGAACGCCCTGCCCGCAGACCTTCGCGTCCTTCCGCGGCGGATGATACCGAAAGCCGCCGCCCGGCGAGCCGTTCCACGACAGGCAGCTCTCCGGCACCTTTTGACCCACGTCGCAAAACACCTCTTGAGCCGGAACCCCTCCGGGCAGAAGATCGCTTTGCCCCTTCCCGCTCCCCCCGGCCAGAAACGCCAGCTTCCGTAGCCCGCCCCCGTTACGATTTTGAGGACGAAGAAGAGGCTCAACAGCCTGAGCGCCCCCGCAACGGGGTTTTAATGCCGATTATCGTCGTTGTGCTGGTGATCGGCGGCCTGCTGGCAGCCATTCTGTTGCCCGGTTGGGAAAAAATGGACAGCGGTCTTGGTGCGGCGATGGCCAAAATTAAAACCAGCGTCACCGGCGTGTTCGACAGCGTAAAAAATCTGATCGTACCGGAACAGGCCGGCATTCAGGGCTTCTCCGTAAGCCCCACGGCTGCTACGGCACCGGTGGATCTGGTGTTCACCGTACAGGCATCTTCAGCGGTAACAGAACTGCGGATTCTGGATCAGAACGGCCAAACTGTTTTACAGCGCAATCTGGACGATTCCGATTCGCCGAATGATACCATCACGAAGAACAGCAACTTTACAATCTGGGCGTTGCACTATACCTGCGACGAGGCGTACGACGGCCTTTTCACCGTACAGTCGATGAAACGAGACGGCACCTGGGATGAAGGGACCGCCCTGCTCCAGCCCGTCAGCATCGCCGCACCGGTGGTGACCGAGCCGCCCATTCAGGATTTCGAGGCGGATACCACGCAGGGTACCGTACCCGCGACGATTGGTTTTACTGTCGTCACCAGTCTGGACGTAACAGCTGTGCAGATTGTGAACGATTATGGCGACGCCGTCGCCGAAGCGTACCTGAACGACGCAGGCAATCAGGTAACCGAAAACGCCGCAACCCGTGAATGGAGCCTGACCGCGCAGTTTGAAGACGAATACGCGGGCAGTTTCCACGTTTCCTACGAACTGGAATCGGATATTGCCTTTACGCAGAGCGATTACGGCCTTGACGTTACCCTGACCGCTCCCGACATTGCCACGGACGATTCCGCGTCGATAGGCACGGACGACAATAGCGTCGCCGCAGGCGACGATCAAGCCGCGAACAGCACCGGTAATACCGCAACGGCGAAGAACGCCGCCCTGACCGACGAGGGTGCCAACGGGGCAGACGTCGCTGAAACTGCGTCGCCCGAGTCGACTGCTTCACCTTCGCCCGAACCGACCGCTACGCCTTCGCCGGCTCCGACAGCGACCCCCGAGCCGACTGCCACTCCCGAGCCGACCCCTGCCACAACGCCGGAGCCGACGCCGGTTGCGATCCTCTCTGCCGCCGCGGATGATTCGGCGGCTCCTTCCGCCCTGAAGCTGACCACCAAAGCCTATGACGGCTTAAAAGTGAAGACCGACTACAGCCGTGCCGTCAAGCTGGCTTTAAACGATCCTTTCAAGTATGCCGTATGGGATCAAAGCGGCATCCTCACCTTCCGTGGCGGCCCGTTCCGTCAGAACGCAGCATCCGGCACGGTCGAGATTACCTCCAATACCCTGTCCGAGCTTTGGAAAGTGCCCATGGAAGGCTCCATGAAGGCAAAAACAGCCACACTCACCGGCGTAAGCTGGCCCGGCCAGCCGTTGATCGTAAAATGGCCCACGCAGTTGCGCGCCATTCTGGGGATGAACGCCGAATCGAAAGATACCAAAGCCCTCAAGGAAGTCATCGTTGGCAGCCAGAACGGCTCCCTGTATTTCCTTGATCTTGTTACCGGCAAAGCCACGCGCGACACCGTCAGCCTTGGCTGGCCTTCCAACGGCGTGCTCGCCCTGCAGACGGACGCTTCCCCCATGCTTTCAGTAGGCCAGCACATCAGCGTACTTGCTAAAAAGACCGTCGATAACGGCCTGCATCTTTTCAACCTGCTGAATAACAAAGAGCTGACCCTGCTTAGCGGCCGCGATAAGGCCATGCAGACCAACTACAGCGGCTTTAACAGCGCGCCCCTCTTTGACATGAGCACCGGCGCGATGATCGTGGGCGGCGAAAACGGACTGCTCTACACCATGGAACCCAAGGAAGACTTCGATCATGTGGTGGGAACGCTTAAGATTGACCCCTCCTTCCAGCGCTATTCCTGGAAGACGGCCAGCCAGAAGGCGAAAAACACCAATATTGACGGTGCGGTAGCCATGTATGGCCCGTATGTGTACTTTGCCGACCAGACAGGCATCCTGCAGTGCGTGGATGTGAATACCCTTACTCCTGTGTGGGCGGCGGATACCGGCGATAATACCGACGCTGCCATCGCGCTGGATATGGAGAACGATTCCACGGTGGCGCTGTATACCGGCAACACCCTCCTCAATCAGGGTCGCACCGGCGTATGTACTATTCGCCGGTATGACGCGCTGACCGGCAAACAGGCCTGGGCTTTCCAGGTGCCGGATGTAACCTATACCACAACGGCGCTCGTCGGCTGTTACGCCAGCCCCGTCGTCGGCCAGAATTCCGTAAGCGATCTGGTCTACTTCACCGTTACCAAGGGCGAGAGCAGTGCCGTTCTGTATGCGCTGGATAAAGCGTCCGGCGCTGTTAAGTGGAGCCAGGCGCTGGAAAGCGCCACTGTGTCCAGCCCCGTTGCCGTGTATAACGTGGAAGGCGATGCGTGGCTGATCCAGGCGCAGGGCAACGGTAAACTGATGCTGATGAATGCCAAGACCGGCGAAATCCTCAACACCCTGCAACTGGACGGCACCGTAGAATCCTCCCCGGCTGTGTACCGCGACGTGCTTGTTATCTGTACCAACGGCGCAAACACCAGCAATATTTACGGCATCAAGCTACAATAACAGGAGCGTGCATCCATGAAAATTTATCTGGACGCAATGGGCGGCGACCACGCGCCGCAGGCGACCGTCAGCGGCGCGCGGGAAGCGCTGTCCCTGTACCCGGAACTTACGCTGGAACTGGGCGGCCCCGCCGCAGCCGTGCAGGCGGAAGTGGATCGCGTCTTTGCTGATGCTCCCGCGCTGAAAACACGCCTGATCGTAACCGATTGCCCGGAAGTCATCACCAATGACGAGTCCCCCGTGATGGCTGTACGAAAAAAGAAGGACAGCGCGATTGTAGACGGAATGCTGAAACTGCGCGACCGGCAGGTAGATGCGTTTGTATCCGCGGGTTCCACGGGCGCGGTTCTGGCAGGCGGTATGTTCCGACTGGGACGCATCAAAGGCATCGACCGCCCCGCGCTCGCCCCACTGTTGCCGAACGGCAAGGACTATTTTCTGCTGATCGACTGCGGCGCCAATGTGGATTGCCGCCCGGAATATTTGCAGCAATTCGCCCTGATGGGGAATGCCTACATGCAGGGAATGCGTAAT
>DAOPZG010000005.1:0-10007 GCA_035353235.1 Candidatus Limiplasma sp. | reverse complement strand
ACAACGGCGCGGAAGCCGAGAAAGGCTGCGCGCTTACCAAAGCGGCATACGAGCTGTTGTCGGAAAGCGGACTGAACTTCGTAGGCAATGTGGAAGCCCGCGACATCACCGGCGACCTAGCGGATGTGATCGTTTGCGACGGGTTTGTTGGCAACGTGATCCTCAAGTTTATGGAAGGCGTGGCCGGAACGCTGATGGGCATCATCAAGAAGGAAATCACCGCGGATTTCCGCGGCAAGATCGGCGGTCTGCTGGCAAAGCCCGCTTTTAAACGGGTGAAAAAAACGATGGATTACACTGAAGTGGGCGGCGCGCCCCTGCTGGGGGTGAGCGGCGCGGTCGTGAAAGCGCATG
The DNA here is from genome assembly GCA_035353235.1 of Candidatus Limiplasma sp. Taxonomy (GTDB): domain Bacteria; phylum Bacillota; class Clostridia; order Christensenellales; family Aristaeellaceae; genus CAXXOK01. The sequence continues at coordinate 9,653 of DAOPZG010000005.1, read as the reverse complement.
GTTCCAGCAACGCGCACGCTATCGCCTGCGCCATCAAGCAGGCCGTGAATATGGTCTCCGCGGATGTTGTGGGGAAAATCGAGGCCCGGCTCGCCCCTGCCCAACCGGAAACCGCAGAGTAAGCCCCGTTCGGAATCCGGTTCTGCCGGGCTCCTGATGGATAATTCAATCATCCTGCCAACGATAAAGGAGGAGTTCTCATGGTTTTTGATCAGGTTCGCGATATGATCGCTTCCCAGCTTCAGGTTGATCCCGCCACCATCACCCCGGAAAGCCGGCTGGTGGAAGATTTGAAAGCCGACAGCGCCAACATCATGGTGATGATTCTGGAACTGGAAAACCAGTTTAACATCGAAGTTGAGGACGAGGTGATCCTCAACCTGAAAACAGTTGGCGATGTAACCAAGTATATCGAAGCGCACAAGTAATCCCACGTTTCGCATTCCGCCACACAGCTTCCCGGCGCTGAACGTTCAGCGCCGTCTTTCGTACGGTACTGTTCAAAGATAACGGCGCGTTACCCGCGTCCAAAGGAGACTTTGCCCATGCGTTCGCTGCAGACTGCGCTGCAATATCGCTTTCAGAACGAATCTCTGCTCCGCCTTGCCCTTACCCATCCTTCCGCCAAAGAGGAAACGGATAACCAGCGGTTGGAGTTTCTGGGCGACGCGGTGTTGGAGTTTGCAATCAGCGATATATTGTTTCGCAAGTATCCCGAGCAGCAGGAAGGCGACCTGACCGCGCGCCGCGCCGCACTGGTCTGCGAGGAAACGCTCTGCCATCTCGCACGCTCACTGAACGTGGGCGTTTTTCTGCGGATGGGCCATGGGGAAGAAAGCACGGCAGGCCGTGACAAGCCAAGCATCCTTGCCGACGCAATGGAAGCCATCATCGCCGCCGTTTACCTTGACGGAGGCTGGCAGGCTGCCTGCGCGTTGATTGATCGGCTTTTTACGGATGAGGAAACTTTGTCCACCCTGCGCGGGCAGGATGACAAGGGGTCATTGCAAACCTTCACGCAGGCCCGTGAACTGGGTTTACCGGAGTATGTGGTGGTGGAAGAAAGCGGTCCCGCGCACGATCGGCGCTTTATCATCGAAGTGCGCGTAGCCGGCGAAGCCATCGCCCGCGGCGAAGGCGGCAGCAAGAAATCGGCAGAACAATCCGCCGCGCGCCGCGCGCTTACCATTCTTAAATCCGGGGAATAGGGGGAAGAAGATGCGGCTGAGCAAGCTGGAAATCTACGGCTTCAAATCGTTCGCTAAGCGCACCGAAATCGTCTTCCCGCAAAATGTGACCGGCATCGTCGGCCCCAACGGAAGCGGCAAGAGCAATATTGGCGACGCGGTCCGGTGGGTGCTGGGCGAACAGAGTGCCAAAACGCTGCGCGGCAACAGCATGAGCGACGTAATCTTTAACGGCACACAGCAGCGTAAGCCTATGAATTACTGCGAGGTAACGCTTGTTTTTGATAACGCGGACCGCCAGCTGCATCTGGATTACAGCGAAGTCAGCGTAACGCGGCGGGTGTACCGTAGCGGCGATAGTGAGTACCTGCTTAACGGTGCCGCCTGCCGCCTGAAAGATGTCGTGGATCTTTTCCGCGATACCGGCGTCGGTAAGGAAGGGTATTCCATCATCGGGCAGGGGCGCATTGATGAAATTCTCTCCCAGCGCAGCGAGGATCGCCGCGCCGTTTTTGAGGAAGCGGCGGGCATCAGCCGCTTCCGCGCCCGCAAGGACGAGGCAGAGCAGCGCCTGAAACGCAGCGACGAAAACCTTGTCCGGATTGCCGATGTGCTGGACGAACTGCAAAAACAGCTGGGGCCTCTGGAAAAACAGGCGGAGGTTGCCCGCGAATACCTTGCGCTTTCCGAAACGCTGAAGGAGCTGGATATCCAGCTCTATTTAGTGCGTTACGACCGGTTAGGCAAACGCTTCGCTACCGTGCGCGACGCGCTGTCCGCCGCAACCCTGCAACTGACGGGGCTGACCGACCGCGTCAACGAGCTGAATACCGACCGGGAACAGCGCGAGCAGGGGTTGGAAGCCCTGCAACAGGCATTATCCGCAGCACACGACGCGCTGCTGGCGCAGACCGACGCGCTTCACCGTGCGCAGGAACAGTCCCAGAACGTGGAGAACCGCCTGCAAACCGGCACCGAAACCCTCTCCCGACTCCAGAGCGAGGCGGATTCCGTACAGGCGCGGATGCGATTGATTAACGCCACCATGAGCCAATCGGAAGGCGGTCTGGACGAGGCGGAACACCTGCGCGCGCAGGCAGAAGCCGCTTTGGCGGAACGCCGGCAGGCGCTGACCCTTGCCTCGGAAACCGCGCAGAAGTGGGAAGATGAACTGTCTGCCCATAAAACCGCAATTATCGAGAGTATGACCCGCATGCAGGACGCCCGCACCGCACAGGCGAGGCAGGCGGCTATGCTTAAACAAATGGCCGCGCGCCGCGAAGAACTGAAAGCCGCGTTGGAAGGCGGCACGGAAAAGGAAATCGCTCTTCAGGCCGCGTTGCAGACTGCCGTAGAAAACCTGATCGTAGAATCCAACCTGCTGAACCAGCGCCGAGGAGAAGCGGAAGCGCTGGAAGTGCGCGCGCGGGAACTGGCCGAAGGGCTGGAAAACAAGCGACTGGAAGCGCAGACTCTCGCACAGAGTGCGCGTAGCGATGAGACGCGTCTGAAAACCCTGCAAGAACTGCAGGAAGGGTACGAAGGGTACCAGTACCCCGTAAAACAGGCCATCACCTACGCCCGCCAGAAGGGGCTGTCCGGCGTACACGACGTTGTCGCGCTGCTGCTGGATGTGCCGCAGGCATATGAAACCGCCCTGGATATGGCGCTTGGCGGCGCAATGCAGAATATTGTTACGGATACCGAGCAGGATGCGAAAACCCTGATCGAATACCTGCGCGAAAATCGGCTGGGCCGCGCTACTTTCCTGCCCATCTCCTCCATGCAGGGGCGCACCCTCTCCCCCGCGGAGCGTCGCGTGCTCACCATGGATGGTTGTGTGGGCGTCGCCAGCGAGCTATGCCGCTTTGAGGAACAATACCGCCCCGTGATGGAAAACCTCCTCGGTCGCACCGTAATTGCCCGCGATCTGGACAGCGGTATCCGCATCATGCGCGCGGGGAACCACGCTTTCCGCCTGGTCACGCTGGCGGGCGATGTGATGCACTCCGGCGGCGGTATGACAGGCGGCAGTATCCGCCAGAAGGCGCAAAACCTGCTGGGTCGGGAACGGGAAATCAAGGAGCTGGCCGCGTCCCTTGCGGAGAAGAGCGAATCCGTGTCCGCAGCCATGCAGACGGTTGCCGATATGGAAGCCGAACGTTCAACGTTGCGGGAAAAGCGGCTTGCCGCGCGCGAAGCCGTACAGCAGCAGGAAATCGCCGTGGCGCGTGATACCGAGCGCCGGAAAAACGCGGAAAACGAGCTGGCCGAGCATACCCAGTCGTTGGAGGATACGCGCCAGGCGGTTGAACAGCTGGACGAGAGCATCACCGGACTGGAAACCGAACTGGCCCACACAGAAGCGCTCACGGGCCGGGAGCAGACCGATGCCGAAGCCATGAACCAGAAAACCGCTGCGCTGGACGCGGAACTGGGCAGAGCGCGCCGCAGCCGCGAAGCCGCGCAGGAAGCGCAAACGCAGGCTATGCTGGCTCTGCAGGAGGCGGAGCATACCTGCGACCGCCTGCACCGCGATAAACGACGCCTGCAGGAGGATCACGAAGCCTGCCGAAAAGAACTGGATGGGCTTGCCGAACGACGCAATCAGGCGCAGGACGAGGTTGGGCAGGCTGAGCATGACCGGGATTCCGCCACGCAGGCCGTGGCTCTGGCTGAGAACAGCGTAGCGCAGGCCAAGGCGCATGTGGAAACCGCCGAAGCCGGACGTGCCGAAGCACAAAGGGCGCTGAAAGATGTGCAGAACGAAACCGAAGCCGCCCGCACGCTTGCGGAAAAGGCAACTGAGCGCCAGCACAGGCAGGAGATGAGCCTGTCCCGGCTGGAGAGCGAGCAGAAAGCCCTGAACGACCGTCTGTGGGATACCTACGAACTGACCTATGCAGGGGCCAGGGATACCTATGCAGAATACAGGAGAGGGAGGGCGCAGGATTCCGCCGATGCGGGCACGTCCGACGATGGCGCGACCGCAACTGCCGCGAACGCAGACTCTGTGGAAGAAGCCGTTACCGATATGCCTCCCCTGCCTGCCGATTTCGACGAAGACGCCGCCGACCATTCCGCGCAGGAAATCCGCGACCGGATCCGGCAGATGGGCAGCGTAAACGTCGCCTCCATCGAGGAATATGCCAAGCTTCGCGAGCGGGTGACCGGCCTTTCCGGTCAGCGCGACGATCTGGAGCATGCCAAGCGGGATCTGGAAACCCTGATCACGGAACTGCTTACGCATATGCAAACCGTCTTTGTGGAGCAGTTTGGTATTTTGCAGGGCTATTTTGAAGAAACGTTCATACGCCTTTTCGGCGGCGGACATGGCGAGATTCGGCTGGAGGACGCCAGCGACCCGCTCAACTGCGGAATCGAGATCATCGTGCAGCCGCCGGGCAAGAAACGCCAGATTCTCAGCCTGTTCTCCGGCGGCGAACGGGCGCTGACTGCTATCTCCATCCTTTTCGCGATGCTCAAGCTCCGCCCCACGCCCTTCTGCATCCTGGACGAGATTGAGGCCGCGCTGGATGAAGCCAATATCAACTACTTTGCCGATTATCTTAAGGAATTTTCCAAAAGCACGCAGTTTGTGGTGGTCACTCACCGCAAAGGTACCATGGAACGGTGCGACACGCTTTTCGGCGTGGCGATGGAAGAACGCGGGGTCAGTTCCATGGTCAGCGTCAGCCTGAAGGATTACCAGTAAACGAAACCAGCAACCAAGGAGGTACCCCATGGCCGAGGGCTTTTTTTCCAAACTGCGCGATGGGCTTTTCCGCAGCCGCCAGAACCTGAATGGGATGGTGGACGACGCGGTGACCGAACACCAAACGGTCGATGACGACTTTTTTGACGGGTTAACGGATGCGCTGATTCTGTCCGATATGGGGGCGGTCGGCGCGGAAGAAGCCGTGTCCAGACTACGGGAACGCGTGAAGGCCGAGAATATCCGGGAACCCGCCCGCTGCAAAGAAATTCTTAAGGAAATTCTTGTCTCCCTGCTGGATGTGCCCAAGACCCCGCTCAAATGGCCGATGGTGATCCTGATGGTCGGTGTCAACGGCGTTGGAAAGACCACCACGATCGGCAAGCTGGCCCTGCGGTTTCAGGGGTTGGGCCGCACGATTCTGCTTTGCGCTGCGGATACCTTTCGCGCGGCGGCGGCGGATCAGCTGGCCATTTGGGCGGATCGTGCCAAGGTGCCGCTGGTGCGGCATCAGGAGGGCGCAGACCCAACCGGCGTTGTGTTTGACGCGGTGCAGGCAGCCAAAGCCCGCAAGGCGGATCTGCTGATCGTGGACACGGCCGGGCGGTTGCATAACAAGAAGAACCTGATGGATGAAATGGAAAAAATGCGTCGTGTGATTGATCGCGAGTATCCCGAGGCGACGGTGCGCTGCCTGCTGGTCATTGATGCCGCAACCGGTCAGAACGGCCTGCAACAGGCTCGCGCGTTCAGCGAAGCTGCCGGCATCAACGGCGTCGTACTTACCAAGCTGGATGGCACCGCCAAAGGCGGCGTGATCTTCTCCATCGTTCGGGAGCTGCGCGTGCCGGTTATGTACGTGGGCATCGGCGAAGGGATCGACGATCTGCAATCCTTCGACGCGAAAGAGTTCGTCTCCGCCCTGCTTGACTGAACAAGCCTGCGCGTCCGTATGGATCGTGCCTTTCCGATTGGAGGAATCTCGATGAACATTGCCCCGTATATTTTTAAAAGCAAAGCCATGAACGCGCTGAAAGGCAACTGGCAGACGGCTCTGCTGGTCAGCTTTTTCGCTTCGTTGCCCCTTACGGTGGTGCAGTTGCTGCGTTCAACCCAATTACCCGATCTTGCTTACATCACTACCTACGACGCCATGTACGCCGCGGTGCAGGCAATCAGCCCGGAAACCTGGTTTACGCTTGGGTTGGCGAGTGTGCTGGCGCTGGTGATTACGCCTGCGCTTTCCGTGGGCTGCAACCATTATTTCATCTGCCGCCTGCACGGGCAGGAACTCGGGTTTGCCGGTCTGTTTTCCCGGATCCGTTACTTTTTCAAAGCGCTGCTCCTGTATCTGCTGATGTGGGTTCGCGTCATGCTCTGGTCGCTGCTGCTGTTTGTACCGGGGATTATCGCGCTGCTCCGCTATTCCATGGCGCCTTACTATCTGGCGGAAGACCCGAAGATTGGTGTGCTGGATGCCATTCGAAAAAGCAAAGAAACCATGAAAGATAAGAAACTGAGTTACTTTATCCTCGAGCTCAGTTTCGTCGGCTGGCTGCTGGCCGCGCTGTTCAGCCAGATGCTTCTGGATGGGATCAGCCCGGTCCTGGGGCTTGTGGTTTCCCAGTTTATTCAGCTTTACATGGCCACCTATCTGAACGCTTCCTGCACGTCTTTCTATCTGGCGGCCTCCGTGCCGCAGGGGATGGATCGCGCACAGGCGGAAGCCGCCGCGTGGCTGAATTCCATCAGCGGGTCCATGGGAGGTTCCCCCTTCGGCAGGCCCGGCAGCGGCAGTGATACCGGAGACGATGGTTCTGCGGACGACGAGGAGTACAACGGCGACGCTACTTCTCCCTCCGCCGACCGAGATGCTTCCGACGACAAAGATTCTGATTCAAACCAATAATTTCGACACAGCAATCGTTCAAGAAACCTGATACGGAGGCAATGCGTACATGAAATGGTTCGGCATCCGGCGTGAAAAAAGCGGTCTGCCAGCGAATGCCTATCCCCCGTTGCAGACCGAACGTCTGGTGATGCGCATGTTTCAGCCCGGGGATGCCATGGATGTGTTTGATTACGCACGCAGCCCAATCGTGGGTGCCATGGCAGGCTGGGCGCCGCACAAGACCCTGCTGGAAAGCCAACAGGTGGTGCGGCGTTTCATCAGCCGGGGCGACGTGTGGGCGATCGTTGAAAAACGAACAGGTCATGTGATCGGTTCCATCGGGCTGCATACAGACAGCCGACGCGAAATCGACAACGCGAGAATGTTGGGGTATGCGCTGGGGGAGAATTACTGGGGCAAGGGGTATGCCACCGAAGCGGCGCGCGAGGTACTGCGTTTTGCTTTTATGGAATTGCAATGTCCCATCCTTTCCGTATATCATTATCCCGGCAATACGAAAAGCCGCCACGTGATCAAGAAATTGGGCTTCGTTCAGGAAGGTACGCTGCGCATGGCGAGCACCCTCCCGGACGGTTCGCCTACCGACGAAGTCTGCTGCAGCCTGACCCGCGAAGAATATCTGGCGGCCGGAACTCCGTCGGCCGTGCCCGGTACCGCTCCGTAAGGCGCCCAAGAAAGAAGGAGCATCCATGCCGTCGTTAAAAGCCTATTCCGCCGATCTGCCATACAGTTATGCCGCCGGGGTGTTTCCAAGCCTCCAACTGATGGCCGCCGCCCCGCAGCGCGCGCTGCGCCTGCTGTTGAGCGAGCACGCCTCCGGCGAAGGGATCGATAAACTGCGCTCGCTGTGCCGGGAACATGGCGTACGGGAAGAGGTTGCGGATAAAGCACTCAGCCGGATCAGCGGCAAACAGAATTGCTTTGCCGCTGTGGTTTTTCAAAAATGGCAGGCAGACCTGAACCCGCAAAAACCGCACATTGTGCTGCATCACCCGATGGATGAAGGCAATCTGGGAACGATTCAGCGCACCATGCTGGGGTTGGGGCTGCCGGATATCGCGGTGATTCGCCCGGCTGCCGATCCGTTTGATCCCCGGGTGGTACGTGCCTCCATGGGGGCGATTTTCTCGCTGCGTCTTAAACTGTACGACGATTTCACCGCTTACCGTGCGGAACATCCCGGCCACACGCTGTATCCCTTTATGCTGGATGGCTCCACTCCGCTGGAAGAGGCGGTTTGTAAGCTTCATTCTCCTTACGCACTCATTTTCGGAAACGAGGGCAGTGGCCTCCCCCCGGAATTTTCCGGTTTAGGGCAGGCGGTTCGCATCCCCCATTCCGATGCGATTGACTCGCTCAACCTCGCCGTGGCGGCCGCCATCGGCGCCTATGCTTTCGTTCACGCGAACAACAGGAAGGACTGATCCCATGAAACCCGAATACGAGACAATTTACAACGAACTGTCCGCCTGCGTGCGGTATCTTGCCGAACACGGCAGACTGAAAACCGGCGCAACCGTCGTGCTGGGATGCAGCACAAGCGAAGTGGCAGGCGGCGTAATCGGCCACAACAGTGTGCCGGAACTGGGTGGCGTACTCGCGGCCGCGTTTATCGATACCTGCGACGCTCTGGGGCTGAACGCGGCTGTGCAGTGTTGCGAGCATCTCAACCGCGCGCTGGTGATGGAACAATCCACGCTGGATCGCCTGCGCCTGACCCAGGTGACCGTACGGCCCGTGCCCACTGCGGGCGGAAGCACCGGCTCGGCAGCCTATGACCGTTTTACGCACCCGGCGATGGCCATGAACATTCAGGCGGACGCGGCGATTGACGTGGGAGACACGCTGGTCGGCATGCACATTCGCCCGGTTGCCGTGCCCCTGCGCATGGAAAACGCGAAAGTCGGGCAGGCGCACGTGGTGATGGCCTACTCCCGCTATCCGCTCATCGGCGGCGCTCGGGCGCAGTACCCGGAGGCGATTCGCTGATCCCGATCCAGCAACTTTTTGGAAAAGCGAGGCATTCTGATGGTTCAGGTTAAGATAACGGTCGTAAAAGTTTGTTTCTACGAAGAATTGGCAGACGCTTACTTAGCGGATGGAAAATCAGTCGGCCCGTGCCCGTTGCTCCGGGAAGGGGATACGTTTCTGTATGAAGGGGGCGCGGAAATGCCCAAAGGGTTCTGCCCCTGGGCATGGATCGACGTTTACCGTACAATCAGCGTGCTTTCCTCGGTTCCAAGCGGAAACCACTGGTATCGTTATCCCGATCAACGCATCACCTGCTGCACGGATGGCGTGCGTCCGGTTATATTCGCATTGCAGGCATTGTCGCAAAGCAGCAATGAAGACTGAAGGGTCTTATCTGTCTCCGGACATTGGCGGCCTTATGCAATGATGTGCATGGATCCGTGTCCGGAAAACAGGGTATGAAAAACCCGCCGGTTACCCGGCGGGTTCTTTCTATGCAGTAATAACGCGCACGCGGCTTCAGCCTTGCTGATTGCGGTGTTTCGCGAAGCACTCGCTGCAATAGATGGGACGATCACTTTTGGGAATGAAGGGAACAGTCGTGGGTTTGCCGCATTCTGCGCAAACGGTCTCGTACTGCTCGCGGGGCGCGGCGGCACGGGTGTTCTTGCGGTTGGTACGGCACTGCTTGCAGCGGGTCGGCTCGTTCTGGAAGCCTTTTTCGGCGTAGAACTCCTGCTCACCCGCGGTGAACACGAATTCGGCGCCACAGTCGCGACACGTGAGCGTTTTGTCCTGATACATGGTTTGGAATTCCTCCGTTTTCGTATGTCTGATCGTTGCGGCTGACCTGGTCTTTGACCCCACA
>DAOPZG010000004.1:0-45982 GCA_035353235.1 Candidatus Limiplasma sp. | reverse complement strand
GGTGGACCACAAAGTTTGCACCGTAACCATGGCCGCGGTTGTTAACAAGGCGCTGGGCGTAAGCAACCTGACCACTGAACAGCTGACCGACATTTTCACCGCCAAGATCACCAACTGGAAAGACGTCGGCGGCCCCGACGAAGCGATCCTGCTGGTTACCCGCCCCACCTCATCCGGCACCCGCGCGCTGTTTAAAACCTGGGCGCTCAAAGACGCCGAAGAAGCTTCCAACCAGGCGCTGGAAACCGACGACTCCGGCACCCTTCTGGAAACCGTGAAGAACAACCCGGGCGCCATCGGCTATGTGGCCCTCTCCTATCTGGTGAACAACGCGGACGTGCAGGCTGTGTCCATCGACGGGATTGCCCCGACGCTGGAAAACACCTACAACGGCACCTACCTGGTATGGGGCTACGAGCACATGTACACCAAGGGCGAAGGCAGCGATGCCGCGAAAGCCTTCATCAACTACATGACCGGTGAAGAGTTCTCCTCCAACATCGAAGCGATGGGTTACGGTGTGGCTTCCAAGCTCACCGACGCCGCGATTGCCACCCACGAGGCGAAGTAAACGCCGGGATGGATACACAAAGACCCGCACGGTACCAGGCAGGCAGCAACGCCTGCCTGGCGCTTGCGCATCGAAGGAAGGCGCTGCTTTGGTCATGACGGACACCGCTGCCGGCCTGCGGGAAAGCCGGAAAAACTCGATTAAACTGCTTCGCAATGAACGGTTTGGACGTGGGCTGGTAATGGCGTGCGGATTATTCATTATCCTGCTGACGCTTTCCGTGGCCGCGTTCCTGGTAGTGCAGGGCACCGGCACCTTTACGAAGTACCATCATTCGATTCTGGAGTTTCTGTTTTCCGCCGATTGGGCGCCTACGGACAGCGTTACCGAAGGCAGCGGCAAGGTGGGCGCGGCGATCTACATTGTGGGTTCGTTGCTTACCTGTGGGCTGGCGCTGGTGTTCATCACCCCGTTCAGCCTGGGCGCGGCAATCTTTATGACGGAAATTTCACCCCGGGCGGGTTCCAAACTGCTGCAGCCCGCAGTGGAAATATTCGTAGGGATTCCTTCCGTGGTATACGGGTGGACGGGGCTTACCATTCTGGTGCCGCTGATCCGCGACGTTTTCCACGCGAAGATGGGCGGCTACTCAGTGCTGGCGGCCAGCATCGTGCTTGCGGTGATGATGTTTCCCACGATAACGACCGTGGCGGCGGACGCGATTCGAAGCGTATCGCAGGAATACCGCGACGCGGCGTACGGGCTGGGTTCCACCCGCTGGCAGGTGATTTATCGCGTGGTGGTGCCCGCGGCGGCCCCCGGAATTTTCACGGGGATTATCCTCGGGCTTGCGCGCGCGTTCGGCGAGGCGCTGGCTGTAGCCATGGTAATCGGCAAGACCCGTGCGTTCCCGGCGGGGCTGCTGTCGCCGACGAATAACCTGACCGCCGCCATTGCGGCGGATATGGGCAACTCCGCGAACGGCGGGGAACAGAACCTGGCGCTGTGGACGATGGCACTGCTGCTGTTTCTGATTTCCATGCTGTTTATCCTGCTGATTCATATTATCTCCAGAAAGGGGAAACAGGCGGCATGATGAAAAAGAGCCTGCTCAGCCGCAGCAAACGGGCAAATGCGGTCAACTCCCTGATGACGGGTGTATTTTTCAGCGTCGGCGGATTTTTCCTGCTGCTGCTGATCGTTTTCGCGGGATATATTCTGGTAAAAGGTGCGCTGGATTTTTACCCGGAACTGTTGCAGTTTAACCGGCACGGCATCGGAAACCAGCTCTTCAATACCCTGTATCTGGTGTTTCTGGCGCTGGTGATCAGCGTGCCGATCGGTGTTGCGGCAGGAATTTATATGGCGGAATATGCGGGGGACAGCAAACTGACCGCATTTCTCCGCGTAAGCATCGAATCGCTTTCTTCTCTGCCCTCCATTGTGGTGGGGTTGTTCGGCTATCTGGTGTTTATCCTGATGACGGGCGCGAAGTGGAACCTGATGGCAGGCGCGCTGGCAGTATCCATCCTCAGCCTTCCGTTGATTACCACAACCACGGAAGACGCGCTGCGTTCTCTGCCGATCGGTTATGCCGAGGGCAGCATGGCGCTGGGAGCGACGCACTGGCGCACCATCACGAAGGTTCTTTTACCCGCGTGCTTTCCGCGCATTATTACAGGCGTGATTCTGGCGGCGGGACGCGGCTTCGGCGAGGCGGCGGCGCTGCTGTACACGGCCGGGCAAAGCACCAATATCAACTGGGCAAACTGGAACCTTGCGTCGCCCACCTGCCCGTTGAACCCCTTCCGGCCCGGCGAAACACTGGCCCTGCACATCTGGGGTATGCGCACCGAGGGCAGCCTGAACCCCAACTCCAGCGCGATCGCCAATTTTTCCGCGGCGGTACTGGTACTGCTGGTGCTTGGGTTTAGTTTACTGGCACGGGTGCTGACCCGGCGCTACCAGAAGAGAACCGAGGGCAGATAAACCGGATGTGTCTGCGGAGTACTTGATGCTTATTTCAAACCGATTTTTGGACTTCTTCATTTTCCATCCAACTTCCATATCAAAGACCCGGCTCAGGGCATCCGCCCTGAGCCGGGTCTTGAATTGATTTCCTTTTACCGGATCACCGCTCCGAACAGCACACCGCAGCTACGTTGCACCTTTTCCATGGCTTTGGTGATTTCCGGCTCGGTCAGGGTGCGGTCGGGAGCGCGGAAGGTGAGGGAGAAGGCGACGCTCTTTTTTCCTTCCCCGATCTGTGCGCCGTGGTAAACATCGAACATTTCGATAGATTCCAGCAGCGCGCCTCCGGCACGCTTCATGGCGGCCATCAGCGGGCCGACCGCGACGGATTCGTCCATGACCAGCGCCAGATCGCGTGATACGCTGGGGAAGCGCGGAAGTGGCGAAAGCTCGCCCATGGGGATTGCGTTTTCAAATACGGCCTGTAAGTTCAGCTCCGCCAGTACGGCGCGGCGGGGCAGGTCGAAGGCTTCCCGTACGGCCGGATGCACCTCGCCAAGTTGTGCGTATACGGTATCGCCCTGAATCAGCCGGGCGCTGCGGCCGGGATGATAATACGCGTCCGCGCCGGGCGCGATTTCGCAGACGATACCGGCGGTGTGCAGCAGCGCTTCCACAGCCCCGCGCATGGCGTAAAAATCCGTACCCTCGCCGTACCCGCCCAGGCACAGGGTCTGGGTTTCGGCAGGCAACCCTTCCGCGGTGGGATGATGTGCGTCGAATACGGCGGCCATTTCATAAAGGCTGGCGGTAGCGGTGCCGTGGTTCATGTTGTAGGAGAGGGTTTTCAGCATTCCCGGCGCCAGCGTGGGGCGCATTACGGAGGTATCCTCGCCAAGCGGGTTGCGGATGCACAGCGGCGAAAGGCGTGGGTCGTTTTCCGGCAATCCCAGCTTTTCAATTTCATGGGCACTGATGAAGCTGTAGTTCATCACTTCCAGATACCCCATGCCCTGCAGCACCGTCGCCAGCCTGTTTTTCAGCCGAAGCATCGGCGATATGCCACCCTGCGTGGTCTCGCCGCGCAGACGTGTGCAGCCAATGTGATCGAACCCGTAAATCCGCAGCACTTCTTCGCACAGGTCGGCTTCGCCCTCCACATCGCTGCGATAAGGCGGCGGCGTTACGGTCAGGGTATCGCCTTTCAGGTCTACGGTGAAGAACAGTTTTCTAAGAATTTCGACCATCTTCTCCGCGGGGATCGCTACACCTGCGCGCTCGGATATCCGCGCGACGCTTGCGGTAACCGGCACGGAAGCGAGTGGATGGGGGTAAATATCGATGCAGCCGCCGACCACGTCGCCCGCGTCCAGGAGGTTAACCAGCATACAGGCGCGGTTCAGCGCGTCCATTACGGTGGCGGGGCTTACGCCGCGCTCGAAACGTCCGCTCGCCTCGGTGCGCATCCCCAGCGCCCGGCTGGTGAGGCGGATAGCGGTGCGGTCGAAGCTGGCGCACTCGAACATCACTTCGGTGGTGCCTTCCACAATTTCGCTTTCCTCGCCGCCCATGATGCCAGCAAGCCCGGTGGCGCGATCCTGATCGCAGATGACCAGGTCGTTCGGGCGCAGGGCGCGCTCGCTGCCATCCAGCGTGGTGAGAATCTCGCCTTCGTGCGCGCGGCGAACGATGATTTTGCGGCCACGCACCTTGCTGAGGTCGAAGGCGTGCATGGGATGGCCATACTCGATCATCACCAGGTTGGTGATATCCACAATGTTGTTGATGGAGCGCAACCCAGCGCCATACAGGGCGCGGCGCAGCCACTGGGGCGACGGGGCGATGCGCACGTTCTTGATCACGCGCGCGGCATACCGCGGACACAGGTCGCCGTCCTGAACAGCTACATCCACTTCGTTACGGATGTCACCGTCCGCCTCCCGAACCGTTACTACCGGAGGATGGAACGCCGTACTGAACGCCGCGGCGGTCTCCCGCGCGACGCCCATGGCACAAAGGCAGTCCGGGCGATTGGCGAGAATCTCAAAATCCACGGCCGCGTCGTCCAACCCCAGAATGGGCTTTACGTCGCTGCCAACCGGATACTCCTCGTTAAAGATCAGCAATCCGGCGTCTCCCACGCTGGGGTACAGATCGTCGGTCACGTTCAGTTCCGTGGCGGCGCACAGCATCCCTTCGCTGAGCATGCCGCGCAGCTTGCCTTTTTTAATGGTGACGCCGCCGGGAAGCGTGGCGCCGTCCAGCGCGACGGGCGCAAGGATGCCGACCGCCACGTTGGGCGCGCCGCATACGATGGAAAGCGGCGCGTCGCCGCCCACGTCTACGGTGCACTGGTGCAGGTGAGTTCCCTCCACCGCCTCGCAGGTGAGCACACGGCCAACGACAACCTTATCAATTTCGCGGCCCAGTTCCTCAACGCCCTCCACGGAGGTGCCGGTCATGACCATCCGGTCTTCATATTCCTTCGCGGTCACGGGAATATCCGCGTAGTTCTTAATCATGTTCATGGACAGTTTCATCGCGTTCTTCCTCCTTCGCCGTCAGCGCAGCTGCGAGAGCAGCCGTGCATCGCCCTCGTACAACAGGCGCATATCGCGGATCCCGTACCGCCGCATGGCGAGGCGTTCCAGGCCGATGCCGAACGCGAAACCGCTGTACCTGTGGCTGTCGATGCCGCACATCTCCAGTACCTTCGGGTTGACCATGCCGCAACCAAGAATTTCTACCCAGCCGGTATCCTTGCAGACGTGGCAGCCCTTGCCGCCACAGGCCGGACAGGTCAGGTCCACTTCGGCGCTGGGCTCGGTGAAGGGGAAGAAGCTGGGCCGGAAGCGGATTTCCACATCCGCGCCGTACAGCTGCTTGGCGAAGGTGGTCAGCGTTCCGCGTAGGTCTGCCATCGTTACGTGCTCGTCCACCACAAGCCCTTCCATCTGGTGGAACACCGGGCTGTGCGTGGCGTCCACTTCGTCGGCGCGGTACACGCGGCCGGGGCATACGATGCGGATGGGCGGTTTGCGGGTGAGCATGGCGCGCGCCTGCATGGGGCTGGTGTGCGTGCGAAGCACAATATTGTCGTCGATATAGAAGGTATCCTGCGCATCGCGGGAAGGATGGTTTTTCGGAATGTTCATCAGCTCGAAATTGTAATGATCCAGTTCCACTTCCGGGCCTTGCAGCACCTCAAACCCCATGCCGGTAAAGCAATCGATCAGATCGTTCATCACCAGCGTGATCGGGTGGCTCGCCCCGACTTTGGGCAGGGGACGGGGTTCGGTCACGTCAATCGTTTCCGTTTTCAGCGCCGCGTCGCGTTCCAGCTTATGCAGGTGGGCGGCGGCCTCGTCCATACGCTGGGTCAGCCATTCGCGGGCTTCGTTAATTTGTGCGCCCGCAGTGGGCCGCTCCTCCGGTGCCAGCTGCCCCAATCCCTTCAACAGGGCGGTCAGTTCGCCTTTTTTTCCAAGCACTTTGACGCGCAGGGCTTCCAGTGCGGCGGTGCCGTTCAGATGGTCGAGTTCCTCCCCGGCCTTGCGCTTCATTTCCAACAAAGTTTCCGAGATGGACATTCGCGCTTCCTCCTTTGAACTGGTTTTGTTTTGTCGGTTTTGTTGAATTTGAGAAGCGGCTTTTTCAATATGAAAAAAGCCCTCGTCCCAATCCTTATGGGACGAAGGCTGTGAAGCCGCGTTTTACCACCCAAATTCCATCTTCGTCGGCCACGATGCTTTGCCGCAGAAAATGCTCTCGCTTGATAACGGGGTGTGCTGATCCCCGACTTCGCTTACAGGCTTGCGCTTTGGGCAAAGCGGCTCGGAAGGGAATTTCCCGCTTGCGGAATGGAAAGCTTGCAGCGAACGCTTCCCTCTCTGAAAACCGCAAAGGCGCGGGCTTTGGTCTTCGTCATCGCCTTTTCATCCGGATCAATTCCGGATTGTGGATATTATAGCATGCGCAAATCGAATTATCAAGCTGGAACCATCGCTATTTCAGCTGACTGTGCAAATCGGCCTGCATCTTATCGATGGCATGCCGCATAGCGGCGGTCTGTTCGGCGATATCACCGAATGTATACATGAACAGCGAAGCGATCCACGAGGCGAGCGAGCCAACCACGATCACAAGCAAGCTGGGCCAGATCATCGCGTTTCCATTGGTATACTCGCTGATCATCATTCCGCCGGACATCATTACGATGCCGGTTGTGATAGAAGCAAGAATACCAATAAAGGCTAAAACTTTCGCCCATATTTTGATTTTGTTACCGGAGTTTTCAAACATGCGAATCGCTCCTTTCAGTTGTACGAAAATAGAAAATGTTCCAATTACCATGAGAATACCATAAAATGGGGCGCTGTCAATATGAAAAAGGCCGCGCCCTGAAGCGCAGCCTGATTCTTTCTTTGCGATAAGCGCGGTCGTAAGCCGAGTTCTGTCGTAGAACGGTCATCTATCTTGCCCCGGCGTTGCCGCCGGGTTCCAGCGATCTCTTCGGAAGCACGGCGGGCCGCCGTATCGCTCCCATTCGGATCTTGCATCGGGTGGGGTTTACATCGCGCCTCCGTCTCCGGGGCGCGGGTGAGCTCTTACCTCGCCTTTCCATCCTTACCTTGCGGCCGTTTCGGGCCGCCGGGCGGTTTCTTTCTGTTGCACTTTCCTTGAAGTCGCCTTCACCGGCCGTTAACCGGCACCCTGCCCTGCGATGCTCGGACTTTCCTCATGGCTTCCGCCACGCGACCGCCTGGCCGCCTTATCGCTTCCACAGAATAACACGGCGGAGCGCGCCTGTCAACGGTTCGCAAAACAGCCGGAGACAGGCTTTTTCGGGGCTGCGGCGGGGAAAAATGGTTTGCATCCCCCTCTGCGATGTTGTATAATCATGGGTGTTTGCATTGCGTTCCAATGCCGGGGAGGATTTGATTGTATGGGAAATACGGGAAACGATCGTTTGCTGAATACCCGACATAATCCGGTTACGTTCTATTTTCGCACGCTGCTTTACCTGTTTACGGCATTGCTGTTGCGTTTGCTGGCGCTTGCGCCGCTGTGTGCGCTGGCAGTGTTTCCGCATGGTTCCGCGCTGCGCTGGCTGGCGCTGCTGTGCCCCGCGCTGCTTATTTTCCTGGTGCTGCCGCTGCGTTTCAGCTTTGCGCAGGCGCTGGTGCAATCCGGGAAAGATCGCCGTTTTTCGTTTGACGTTGCGTTGAACACCGCTGATTATGGCGAAAAGCTGGGCGAAAGCCTGGTGCATGCCCTGAACGTTGCCAAATGGGGGATTCCGCTGGCGGCAATGCTGATCATGGGCGTGTATTTCTACTATAATACCGACGTGATCACCCTGCTGACCGGCTTGAGCAATCTTGGCGCAGGCACCATGGTTGTGCTGGCCGCGATTGCAAACTTTTTTATCGGCATCTTCGGCGGTACGCAGGTGGTGGCGAACGGCGACCTGATGGAAGGTCTGTATACCGTTGCGGCGCTGTTGGGGCTGGGCGTACTGGTTCTTTTGCTGGGCGCCGTACGCAACAGCGCGTTCCGTTATATCTGGGCGCTGGCCCAGAAGGCGGACAAGGACCCCCGCGCCGAAGCGCGCCGCAGACTGCGGGGCCACCGCTGGCAGCAGTTCGGCGTGGCGGCGATCAATCTGGTACTGTGGCTGCCGGCGCTTTACGTGACTTTTACGGCGCTGAAAGGCGTTTTAAGTGGCTTGTCGGATGCGATGTTTACCTTTGTGAGCACCCAGAAACTCAACCTGCCGCAACTGTCCGACGCGCTGTGGCCGTTGCTTTTCGCGTTCCTCATTTGCTACATGCCGCTGTTGCCGATCCGTCGGATATTAACGGCGTTCTTCGCGGCACGCCGCCTGCCCGGTGTGCCCGCAGCACAGCCACAAGCGGTTGCGGAAACCGCTATGCCGGTGCAGACGGCGGAAGACTCCGAATATATCGGCACGCAGACCTCCGGACCGTTCTTTGGCGGATTTACCCCCGCCTATACCGCGCGCCCTTCCGAATCCGCCCCTGTGCCCGCATATCGACCCGGGCAGGGAGAAACGGCCTACCAGCCCTATCAGCCCTACCGTCCGCAGGAAAACGCGCCGTCGGTTGAACCCAACGCGGCGAACGCGGAAACGGACGAGGACGACATTGACCAGCTCACAGCCTATCGTGAGGCGGAACCAGTGGCGCAACCCGCACAGCCGGACGCTGGGGACGCGAATCACGAAAACGCCAGCCAGACGACCGGAGAGAATACCTGACGATGGGCTGGATTCGACTGGATAAGTTACTGGCTCAAAGCGGGGAGCGCTCGCGGACCGAGGCGGCCAGGCTGGTGCGTGCCGGATGCGTTACGGTGGACGGTCAGCCCGCGCGCGACCCGGCCCGGAAGCTGGATGCGGATACCGCAGCCGTGCTGCTGAACGGTCAACCGGTTCTGGACGAGCCTTACCGATACCTGATGTTTCACAAACCGGCGGGGGTGTTGACCGCGGCGCGCGACCGGAAGGCGAAAACCGTGATGGACCTTCTGCCGGAAGCGCTGCGCAGGCGGGATGTGCTGCCGGTTGGCAGGCTGGATAAAGATACCACGGGCTTGCTGCTGTTAACTAACGACGGCGAACTGGCGCACCGATTGCTCGCCCCCCAACGCCACGTATGGAAGGAATACCGCGTGGTGGCGGACGGCCCGCTGGGGCGGGAAGATGTGGAGGCGTTTGAGACCGGGCTGGAGCTTTCCGACTTTACCGCGAAACCGGCGAAGCTAACGGTGCTGGAGAGCGCGGAGGAACGGAGCGTTTCCGTGGTGTGCCTGTCGGAGGGCAAGTTCCATCAGGTAAAGCGTATGTTTGCCGCACGTGGCCGGGAAGTGCTGACGCTGCACAGGCAGGCCTTCGGCCCCCTTGTTTTGGATGTGGAGGAGGGCGCGTACAGACCGCTGACCCTTCAGGAAATCGCCGCGCTTCGGGCAGCGGCGCAGGGATAGGACGGATGGCATGAACGACCATTACTTTACCCCCTCGCCGCAGAGCGAACACCAACCCGGACAGTTTGAAACCACATTCCGTGGACAAAAGTTGATCTTCGACACAGACAGCGGCGTCTTTTCCCGATCAGGGTTGGACAAAGGAACGGAAATCCTGTTGAACGCTCTGCCGGAAGACATCGCCGGACGGGTGCTGGATATGGGCTGCGGATATGGCGCGCTGGGAGTAAGCCTTGCGAAAGGCAATCCCGGCATTGACCTTACCATGGCGGATATCAACGAACGCGCGGTGATACTGGCGACCCGAAACGCTCAAAACAATAGCGTAAAGGCCCGCACGCTGCAAAGCGATGGATATGCGGCGCTTTCGGGGCAGACATTCGACTGGATTGTGACCAACCCGCCCATCCGCGCCGGAAAAGCGATCATTTACCGCATGTTTACGGATGGCGCGAAGGCGCTGAACCCCGGGGGAACAATGGCGCTGGTGATCCGAAAACAGCAGGGGGCGCCCTCCGCACGCGAATATCTGCGCACACTGTTTCAAACGGTGGAGATCGCGGACCGCAGCGCCGGATATTGGGTGTTACAGTGTAAGAACCCGATCCCTGCGGAAACCAAATCTAGCTTAACAGAAAGTGACGCGAGCCGATGAACCGTTACGATTTTGCTTTTTTTGACCAGCCGATCAATCGCTGTGGAACCGCGTGTGAAAAATGGGACGGACTGATGGAACGCGAAAAGCGGGATCTGCTGCCCATGTGGGTAGCGGATATGGATTTCCGCTCCGCACACGAGATTACTGAAGCGCTGGTTTGCCGCGCGCAGCATCCCGTGTACGGATACACTGCGCAAACCGACGCCGCCGTAGATGCGACACTGGGTTTTTACAGCCGTAGGCACGGGCTGACTTTAACCCGGGAGCAACAGGCGCTGATCCCGTGCGTGGTAACCGGCCTTCGTACGGCCGTGCGCACGCTGACCGCGCCGGGCGACGGAGTGTTGATACAGCCGCCCGTATACGGACCGTTTTTTGATTCGATTCGTCAAAATGGGCGCGTGCTGGTGGAAAACCCACTGGTTGCGGACCGGAACGGTCGGTACTCCATGGACCTGAACGGTATGGAGGACGCCTTCCGCGGCGGGGTGAAGCTGGCGATGCTCTGTAACCCCCATAACCCGGCGGCCCGGGTGTGGACGCGGGAAGAGATGGGCGCCGTGTACTCGCTTTGCAAACGGTACGGCGTTACGCTGATCGTGGATGAAATTCACGAGGATTTCGTTTATGCGCCCGGCACCTTCCAGAGCGCGCTTACGCTGGACGAGAGTGACGATGCGAAGATCATCGTGCTGACCAGCGCTGGAAAAACATTCAACCTCGCGGGGCTTCAGCAGGGCGTAATGCTGACGCGGAATCAGGCATATAAAGACGCTATCGTATCGGAGATGAAGCGAGCGGGCGTTACGGCGGGCAATATTTTCGCTCTTGCGGCGACCGAGGCGGCCTACTGCTGCGGTGACGAGTGGCTGGACGGGTTGCTGGCCTATCTGAACGAAGCGCACATACTTTTACGTGCCGAGCTGGCAGCGCAGTTGCCGGAGGCGGTGATGACGCCGCAGGAGGCCACCTATCTGGCGTGGATTGATCTGCGCGCCTATGGATTGTCTACGGACGAGCTGATGAAGCGTACCCATGAATGCGGCGTAGCCTTCACGCCCGGCCAGTTCTTTGGCAAAGCGCAGGGGGAGGGGTTCCTGCGTATCAACTTCGGTTGCCCCCACAGCCAGACGCGGGAAGCGGTGAACCGCCTTACGAAGGCGATTAAACAGCAATAACCGGAACGACGGACGAATAGATGGAGGAACGATTGTGGAAACGGTTCATCAAATGATCGAGGAAAGCCGGAACGAACTGATCGGTACCCTGCAGCGCTGGATCGGCGTACCCAGCGTGAAAAGCGAAGCGGTCGACGGCGCGCCCTTTGGCGCGGAAGTGGCCCGGGCGCTTGATATGGCGCTGAACGACGCGAAGGCTATGGGCTTTGCCGTGCGGAACTTTGATCATTACGCGGGCGACGTGCGAATGGGGCCGCTGGGTGTGGACCCGCTGGGTATACTGGTACATCTGGACGTTGTGCCCGTAGGCGACGGCTGGACCTGCAACCCGTTTGAAGCCATTGTGGCCGGCGACCGTATCATCGGCCGCGGAACCAGCGATGATAAGGGCCCTGCCGCGGCGGCGCTGTATGCCATGAACGCCATCCGCCAGGCGGGGATACCGCTGAAAAGGGAAGTTCGCCTGATTTTCGGCTGCGACGAGGAAAGCGGCTGGGACGATATCGCTTATTACACCGCACACTGCGATATGCCGCGCACCGGCTTCAGCCCTGATGCGAGTTACCCGATCATCAATACGGAAAAAGGCCTGCTGGTGATGGAACTGCGCGCCAAGCCCGCCGCGGACGGCCTGAATGTGCTGAAAATCGCCGTGGGCGAAAGGCACAACGTGATCCCCGGGATCGCTACCGCTTTGGTAGAAGGGGATGCGGACCTTTGCGACCGCATCAACCGGCTTGCGGAAGAGATGACGCTGGATGTGACCGCCGAGCCTGCGGAAGGCGGGCTGAAACTGACCGCGAAGGGGATACTCGGCCATGCCGCCTACCCGGAAATCGCTCGTAACGCCAGCGGCGTACTGTTGCTGATGCTGCGCGCGCTGGGTGTGAAAGGGCCGCTGAAAACACTTGCGGATACGATCGGCGTGGAATACGACGGGGAAAGCCTCGGCGCAGCCTGCCGTGACGACGCCAGCGGGGCGTTAACCTGCAACCTCGGTATTCTCCGTTACGACGAGAACGGCCTGTACGCGGTGCTGGATTTCCGTTTCCCGCTGCTGGCCAACGGCAAACGGATCGCCGAAACGGTCACGGCCGCACTGGGGCCGGACATTACCGCCACGGTGGAAGCCCAGAAGGAACCGCACCATGTGGCGCCCAACAGCCCGCTGGTAACTGCCCTGCTGGACGCTTACCACGACGAAACGGGCCGCGCGAAGGAATGCGTGGCAACCGGTGGCGGCACCTATGCCCGCTGCCTGCAGGAAGGCGTCGCTTTCGGCGCGCACTTCCCCGAGGAGGACGACGTAGCCCATCAGGCGGACGAATACCTCACGCTGGAATCCCTGATGACGAACGTGCGCATTCTGGCCCGGGCGATCGTGTCGCTGGCCGGAGACGACGAAGCAACGGTAGACTGAATCAACGCGGCGCTCCGGCCCCGAAAATGGCGGGGACAGGGGAGCGCCGCTTTTCAATACGGAGGCAATATGAGACTGGATAAATACCTGAAGGTTTCCCGGATTATCAAGCGCCGCACGGTCGCCAACGACGCGTGCGCGGGCGGCCGGGTCAGCCTGAATGGCCGCACGGCCAAGCCCGGCGCGGAAGTGAAGGAAAACGACGTGATGGAGATTCGCTTTGGTAACCGTGTGGGCCGTTACCGTATCCTGAGCGTGCAGGAAACAGTGCGCAAGGAAGGGGCTGCCGACCTGTACGAAGTGCTGGCGGAGGACGAACAGACCAAGGCGGAGCGCGGCGCGGAATGAAAACGTACGCGATTGTGCTGGGTGGTGGCAGCGGCGCGCGCATGGGGGCAGGCATGAACAAGGTGCTTTTACCCCTGCGCGGCGTTCCCGCCATTGTGCGCGCCATCGCGCCTTTCACGGGCCTTTGCGCGGGTATCGTGCTGGTCGCCCGGGAGGGCGAAGGCGATACGATGCGGCAGATGCTCACCCGATATGGGTTGAGCGGTGCTGTGCTGGCGGTCGTGCCGGGTGGAGCGGATCGGCAGGCTTCGGTGGCCGCAGGGCTGAACGCGCTGCCTGCCGACGCGGAAAGTGTTCTGGTGCACGACGGTGCGCGGGCGCTGGTTACGGTGGAAATCATCCGCCGGGCCATTGAATCCATGGAAAAGTATGGCTCCGGCGTGGCGAGCGTCCCGGTGACGGACACCGTGAAACGTGCGGATCGGCAGGGAAATGTGCAGGAAACGCTCGACCGGGACACACTTTTCGCCATGCAGACGCCTCAGGCTTTCCGTGTGACAGAGCTAAAGCGGGCGCATGCCGAAGCGGAACGCGACGGCTTCCGCGGCACGGACGATGCCGCTTTGCTGGAACACGCGGGCCTGCCGGTACGCCTTTGCGAAGGCAGCCGCGAGAACATCAAACTGACGACGGCTATTGATTTGTCGCTTGCCGAAGCAATCTTATCGGCACGGGAGGAAGCATAATGCGCATTGGACATGGCATGGATACGCACCGGTTGGTGCCGGGACGCGAGCTGATTCTCTGCGGCGTGAAAATCCCGCACGAGAGGGGATTGTTGGGGCACAGCGACGCTGATGTGGCGACCCATGCTCTGATGGACGCTCTGCTGGGGGCTGCCGCGCTGGGCGATATCGGCGCGCTGTTCCCGGATACGGAGGAACGGTATCGCGGGGCTTGCTCGCTGGAATTGCTGGATGTTGTGGCGGCCAGGATCGCGGAGCTCGGCTTCGCCCCCGTGAATGTGGACGTGACCATTGTGGCGCAGCGCCCCAGACTGCGGCCCTATGTGGATGAAATGCGCAAGAAACTGGCGGAGCGGTTGGGCCTGCCGATGGGCTGTGTAAGCGTGAAGGCGACCACCACCGAAGGCCTTGGGTTTGAGGGCGAAGAGAAGGGGATTTCCGCGCATGCGGTATGTCTGCTCGCGGATCGAACCGACTCCGTAACCAGACAATGAATCGCCCGGCCCGGAGCATAGCACAGCGATCAGCCCCGCGGGAGCGAGGCTTTTTTTTGCCGTTGCTGGCGCTGTGCTTTGGTGTGGGGATTTGGTTGGCGCCGCGTGTAACTACGGGGCTTTGGCCGTTGTGGCTGGTTGCGCTGGCGGCGCTGCTGGTGATCCCGTTGGCCTGTTTCAGGTTGCCGATACGGTGGGCTTGCCTCCCGCTGGCGCTGGCGGCGGCGCTTTTATGGACGAATACATGGCTGAATCCGGCGGTTCCTGTACCGGGAAGCTACGACGAGATCACCGCGACGGTGTATGGGGAGCCATCGGAACGCACTGCCGGGGGTGTATCGGCGACGCTGTGCCGGGTAACGCTCAACGGTGTGGAGCAGCCGGGTCGCGCGTATTGCACCATCGACGAAACCGCGGGGCTTACAGCGGACGATCTTTTTGACGGCGCACAAATCCGCTTTCAGGGAAAGGTCTATCTGCCGACGGGAAAACTGAATGAGAATGACTTCGATTTCCGCATGTGGCTGCTGCAAAACGGGATCGGGTATGGAATCTCGGGCGTAAAGAATCCCTCTGTGCTCAACACGCGGGAGACTGCGCCTGTCGTAAGCTTTCCTGCCCGTATCCGCGTTTTTTGCGCCGAGCGTTTTCAAACCCTGATGGGGGACGAGGGCAGTCTGGCCATGGCGATGCTGCTTGGCGATAAGGACGGCCTGGCGGAGGACGAGCAGCTGGCTTTCCAACGCGCGGGCGTGGCGCACCTGATGGCGGTTTCCGGCCTGCATGTGGGTTTCCTGTTGGGTGGTTTATTATGGCTGTTGAACCTGCTTACGCTGAAGAAGAGTTTCCGGCTGCCGGTAACCGCAGCTTTTCTGGCGCTGTACTGCTGGATCACCGGGTTTCCGCCCGCGGCGGTGCGCGCGGCGACCATGGCGCTGCTGGTGCTGGGCGCGGATGCGGTCGGGCGAAAGCACGATCCGCTTACCACGCTTTCCACGGCGGCGACTCTGGTGTTGGCGATCAACCCGCTACAGCTGTTTTCAGCGGGCTTCGTTCTCTCCTTTACCGCGATGGCGGGGATCATGTTCCTGTATCGACCCATCCTCACCCTGCTCTCGCGCCCCTTTGGCACAAACCAGCTTCGCCCGCGTACAAAAATCGCGGCTCTGCTGACAAAGGGCAGGGATTCGACGCTTGGCGTCCTCGCGGTCAGCCTTTCAGCGCAGATTGGCGTATTGTTGCCCACGGCGGCGTATTTTCATAAACTGCCGCTGTATGGGATGCTTTTTAACCTGCTGGCCGTACCGCTGGCAGGGATTCTGGTGCCGCTGTATGCCGTAACGCTGCTGGCATCGTTTTTACCGTTAGTGGGCGCCCCGCTGGGCATGGCGCTGGGGTTTGTGGCAAAATGGGGGAGTTGGCTGCTGTTAAGGGTACTGGAACTGTCCGCACAACTGCCTTATGCACAGATCCGCGTGCCTTCGCCCAACCTGTGGGCGTGTGCGGGCTTACTGCTGGGTGTGCTGGCCCTGTCGGGGTATCTTCGCGCAGGACGCGGCAGGCGTGTGCTGGCGATCGGCCTGATCTGCTGCCTTGCCTGTACGGGTGCGTATCTTACGCGCCCCGCAGCCCTGCGATATGATCAACTGTCGGTGGGTCAGGGGGACGCGGCGCTGCTGATGGCTGGAAACCGTACCATTGCAATTGACGTGGGTGAGCAGGGCAGCGAAATGGCAGGCCGCCTGCTGGCGGAAGGTCGGTCGTTGGACGCGGTGCTGCTTACGCATCTGCATGCCGACCATGCCAAGGGTTTATTACAGCTGTTGAAGGAAGATATTCCGATCGGGCATATTTACCTCCCGGACGGTGCGCTGGATGTAACGCTGGATGCGGATGCCCCCGTGATCTGGGACGCGATCACACGTAGCGGAATCCCGGTCACGTTTCTGTCGGCAGGGGATACGCTGACCTATCCCGAATTGAATATTCAGGTACTCTGGCCCGAAAAAGGAAAAACAAGAACCGGGCTGGATGCCAACGAACGCTCCATGGCGACGATGATTACGCTGGACAGTCTGCGAATTCTAAGCATGGCGGACGATACCTCCCTGTACGAGCGCTACATTGTGGAGCCCTGCGACATCCTCAAGGTGGGGCACCATGGCAGCGCAGCTTCCACCTCGGATGCGTTTCTGGATCAGGCAGATCCGACCATCGCGCTGGTTTCCTGCCGTTCCAACGCGCGCCTTCCCTCGGCGGATACGCTGGAACGCTTAACGGAACATGGCGCACAGGTATTACGTACGGATGAAACAGGGGAGATCACCCTGTCAGCTGTCAACGGTACTTATCGGATTACCACTTACCGAACAGGAGAAAACGATGAACCATAACGAATTCTTCGACTCGTTGAAAAACGGAACAATCCGGCCACTGTATCTTTTTGAAGGCACGGAGGAGTACATCAAGGGGCAAGCGGCGGCTCGCTTGTGCGAACAGCTGTTGCCGCAGGGGATGGAGCAGATGAACTATTCCGAACTGCTGAACCCGGATGCGGATGCACTGGTGGCCGCCGCCGAAACCCTGCCCTTCATGGCGGAAAAAAGGGTGTTGCTCATACGGGATTGCGACCTGCTCACCACCGCGTCCTCCGGCGATAACGGAACCAAACTGGAAGCGATTGAGGCCTATCTGGATCACCAGTCGCCCGAAACCTGCTTGGTTTTTTACAACAAGGGCAAGGCGGACGGTCGGAAAAAGCTCTACCAGAACCTGAAAAAACGCGGCGCGATTGTTGATTTTTCCCCCATGGAAGATCAGGAAGCCGCCAAATGGGCTGTTCGCACCATGCGCGCGTTAGGCAAACAGATGGACGCGGGCTGTGCGCAAACGCTGGTGTTTACCGTGGGGCACGACGCGGCCCTGTTAAAACAGGAAATGGAAAAACTGGCCGCTTATGCGGGAGAACGTGAAACCGTTACGGAAGAGGATATTGCGGCCATCTGTATCCGCTCGCTGGAGTGCTCCGTGTTCCAGATGGTGGACGCGCAGGTGGCGGGCAACAACCGCGATGCCTGCCAGCTGCTGAACAGCGTGCTGGAAGGCGGTGAGGACCGGTTTATGGTGCTGGCGATGCTGCTGAGGCAATACCGAATTTTATATCATATGCGGTGCCTGCTGGACGAGCGCGCGCCCGCCAATTCTCTGGCCAGTCTGCTGGGGATTCCGCCGTTCACACTGGCCCGCACGCAGGCGCAGGCGCGGCGCTATCCTGTGGAAAAGCTGAAAGCCGCATACGATTATCTGTTTGATCTGGAATATCGCTTAAAATCCGGGCAGACCCCGCAGGAAGGCAGCGCCGAGACCGCGCTGTTCAAACTGGACGCGATCCTGAACGGTGACCGTCAAACCATCGCCTGAAGTGCTTTGACCGGAAAACCGCGGAAAAACTTGCGCCATGGACCGGGAATGGCTATAATAAGACAACTTAACCCGTTACTGGGGTAAAAGGAGGCGCACCCGTCGTGTCCGATCAAGTGAAGCAGATCGCTATGAGAATTTCAGATCTTCGCGAGATTTCGGACTACACGGTCGAACGGATGGCGGCCGCGCTGGATGTTCCCGTGGAAGAATACAAGAAGATCGAGTCCGGGGAGATTGACATACCCATCAGCTTTCTGGTGAAGGTCGGCGAGACCTTTCACATGGATATGACCGAACTGTTGACGGGCGAAGCCCCAAGGCTGAACGTGTTCAGCGTAACGCGCGCAGGCAAGGGGGAGGATATTACCCGCCACAACCAGTATGTGTACAAAAACCTGGGTTCCAATTTTGCGCACCGCAAGATCGAGCCCCTGTATGTGACCGTGCCTGTGGGAGAAAACGAAGAAATGATCCCCAACAGCCACGAAGGGCAGGAGTTTGACTACATCCTTTCCGGCGTGATGCGCATTATGATCGGCAAGAACGACATCGTTCTCAACCCCGGCGACAGCGTATATTACGACAGTCGTACGCCGCACGCGATGAAAGCCGAAGGCAACGAACCCGTACACTTTCTGGCCATGGTCATTCCATAAGGCCTGGGCAAGCGACCCCGTTAAGGAAAGGAAGAGCCACCCATGCTGGCGGATCGATATATACGGACGGATTTTACCTCTCAGGAGGATTTCGAACAACATTTTGAATTAAAGATTCCGGAACATTTCCACTTTGCTTACGACGTGGTGGACGAGTATGCGCGCCAGTCGCCTGATAAACGCGCCATGATCTGGTGCGACATTCACGGGCGGGAGCGTACGTTCACTTTCGGCGAGTTCAGCCGTTTGAGCGACAAAGCGGCGAATGTGTTCAAAGCACAGGGCCTGAAAAAAGGCGACCCTGTCATTTTAATGCTCAAACGCCGCTATCAGTTTTGGATCGCCGCACTGGGCCTGCTTAAGGTAGGCTGTGTGCTGATCCCCGCAACGGCGCAGTTTCAGAAAAAAGATATTGTGTACCGCGTGCAGGCTAGCGGCGCGAGAGCGCTGATCTGCGTGGAAGAAGAAGAAGTACGCGGGCATGTGCTGGCCGCGAAAGCGGAATGCGATCCGCAGCCGGTGCTGTTTACCCTGTGCGACGCGGAAGGCTTCCTGAATTTTGATACGCTGGTGGAGCAGGCTGATCCGCATTGGGAAAAACCGCAGGAACTGCCGGGCAATGACGACATCATGCTGATGTACTTTACCAGCGGTACCACGGGCATGCCCAAGATGGCGGCCCATACCTGGACCTATCCCATCGCGCAGACGGTGACGGCGTATTACTGGCATAACGTAGGCGATCGGGACATCCACCTTGCCGTGGCGGATACGGGCTGGGCCAAGGCGGGCTGGGGGAAGATGTACGGCCAATGGATTTGCGGCGCCACCCTGTTTGTGTACGACTTTGACCGTTTCGTGGCCGCCGACCTGCTGGAACGGCTGGCAAAGTACCACGTCACCTCATTTTGTGCGCCGCCGACCGTGTACCGCTTTATCATCAAGGAAGACCTGAGCCAATATGACTTAAGCGCTCTGCGGTGGGCCAACTGTGCGGGCGAGCCGCTGAACCCTGAAGTGTACGAGCAGTTTTTGAAGGCGACCGGGGTGAAAATCCACGAGGCGTTCGGTCAGAGCGAGACTACACCGTTGCTGATGACCAGCAAGTGGATGGAGCCGAAAACCGGCAGCACCGGCAAACCCTCGCCAGCCTATCAAATCGCTCTGGTGGATGAAAACGGCAACGACGTGGAAGACGGCGTAGAAGGAGAAATCTGCATCCGCCTGAACCATGGACATCCGGCGGGTCTGCTGACGGGATATTACCGTAACCAGCCCCAGACCGACGAGGTGTTCTATGGTGGGTTATACCACACGGGCGATATGGCCTGGCGCGACGTGGAGGGGTACTACTTCTTTATCGGGCGTGGCGACGAT
Source organism: Candidatus Limiplasma sp. (assembly GCA_035353235.1). GTDB lineage: Bacteria > Bacillota > Clostridia > Christensenellales > Aristaeellaceae > CAXXOK01. Next base: position 26,255 of record DAOPZG010000004.1, on the reverse strand, counting down.
GTAATCAAGTCCAGCGGCTACCGTATCGGGCCTTTCGAGGTAGAAAGCGCCTTGATGACCCACCCCGCCGTGCTGGAGTGTGCCATTACCGCCGTACCGCATCCGGAACGCGGTCAGATCGTGAAGGCGACGGTCGTACTGGTAAAAAATCGCGGTTACGAACCCAGCGAGGAGCTGAAACGCGAGCTGCAGGAACACGTAAAAGCAGTGACCGCGCCATATAAATATCCGCGTATCATCGAGTTTGTGGAAGAACTGCCCAAAACAGTCAGCGGAAAAATACAACGCAAGCTGATCCGGCACATGGACGAGCAGAAGCGCGACCGTATGAACCGCGTGAACGTGATCTGTCTTGGCGTGCGCGACATGGCAGCTTCCGTGCGCTTCTACCGCGACGGTCTGGGCTTTCTCACGCAGGAGAAGAGCGATACGCCGGATGTGATTTTCTTTAACACGAACGGCACGATGCTGGAACTGTACCCGCTTTCCCTGCTGGCGGAAGATATTTCTCCGGATCATCCGCCTGCGATCGCTCCGGGTTTTGGCGGGATCACGCTTGCCTACAACGTACCCAGCGACGCAGACGTGCGCGCCACGGTGGAACTGGCGCGCGGCGCGGGCGCGAAGATTGTTAAGGAACCGCAGCCCGTTTTCTGGGGCGGTTATCATGCCTACTTCGCCGACCCGGACGGTTATTACTGGGAAGTGGCGCACAATCCCGGCTGGGAGCTGGACGAAAACGGCATGGTCAGGCAGGGGTAAGGATCGGCGCACTGCTGGAACGGATAGGGTACGCCACCCGTTATGGGAAAGGCATATGTTTTACTGAACGGTGAAAGGAGCGCCCGCTGAATGGACGCTCCTTTCGCTACTCCGCTGTTCTGGTCAGGCGAGCAGGCCGCCCTGTATGCGTTCGGCCAACGCGTGCACCTTTGCCTCGATCGTGTGAGCCGTTTGGGTGAAGGCTTCGTCGGGCTGCCCGGTCGGGTCGCTTAAGTCCCAATCTTCACGGTAGCGGCAGGGCAGAAATGGGCACTCCACCCCGCAACCCATGGTGATGAGCACATCAATGGCAGGCAGTTCGGCTAACAGCTTGGGGCGCTGCTGCGTCTGCAGTTCCACGCCGTACAGTTGCCGGATCACGCGGACGGCATCCGGATTGATCTGATCGGCGGGGTGCGTACCGGCGGAGTAACTGATGAACACATCAGCCGCAAACAACCGGCCCAGCGCCTCCGCCATCTGGCTGCGGCAGGAGTTGTGGGTGCATACGAACGCGACTTTCGGCAGCGTTTGCACGGCAATTCCTCCCTACTTAGATATTTCGGTCAAAGTTGCCCGTTCGTCCGGAGACAGGGCAAACGACATGGCGGCGGCGTTGGCCTCGGCCTGTGCAGGCGACTTGACCCCGGTAATCACGACGCTTCCGGGCAACTCGTCCAGTATCCAGCGCACGGCGACGGCGGATACAGGCACGCCGTGGGCTTTGGCAATCGGGCGCATCGCCTCAACGATTTTCAGGTTCTTTTGCAGTTTGTCGCCGTAAAAATTGTCGTATACGGGGCGGCTGCGGCGGTCGTTTGCGTCAAAATGCACATCCGCGCCGTACTTACCGGTCAGGATGCCCTGCCCGAGGCTTCCCCAGGTGAGGGGTGCTGCGGCGAGAGATTGAGCGGTCTGGAGCATGGCGGCTTCATCGTCGCGGTGGGCAAGACTGAAATGGTTCTGGAATCCGGCGATGTAGTCGCGATACGGGAGCAGCTCGGGCAATGCCTCCGGGGTGATGTTGCTTAGGCCGATCGCGAGGATGTCGCCCTTTTCCCGATGAGCAATCAGCGATTCCATCAGCGTTGGGATCGGCGTATGTCCGTCCAGATAATGCACCTGATACAGATCGATGTGGTCAGTATGCAGGCGTTTCAGGCTGGCAGCCAGCGCCTGAGCGATGTATGTCGGACTGTTATCGTAAAAAGTGTGCCCATTTTCCACCCGCACGCCAAACTTGGTGGCGAAAACCACTTCCCCACGATGAGCCGCCAGCGTTTCGCCCAGTGTTTCTTCACTGCGGCCCAGCCCATAGGTATCGGCTGTATCAAAAAAGTTCACGCCCAGCTCCAGCGCGTGAAGCATGGCGTGTTCTACCTCAGCCCTGGATACGTTGCCCCAGCCGTACTCGCCCGCCGGGCAACCGCCCATGCAAAGCCGGCTCACGGTAAGCGATGTGCCTTTTAACTTAATCGTTTCCATCAAATTCTCCTTCAGGCTCCGGGGCATTGGCCAGCATACGGCGAAGCCCCTTGGGATAATGGTTCTTCAACATCCCGTCGCTGACCTTCCCAAACCCCAGTGGAAGGCCGGCATAAGTTGCCAGTGTATATCCCCGCGCGGAGTCCGGCGCGGGCAGGGTTTCCCCGGCCAGATAGCGGAACGCCTCGTTTAACGGCAAAGCGATGCGGGGCAGGGCGGGAGCGGGCGCGGCCATGGCCAGTGCGTGATCCGGCGCGAACACGCGCCCTTTGGCCTGCCCCAGTGCCACTCCGGCACGCAGTACACGGATTCCACGAAGCGGCGGCAGTTCTGGCGCCGCGAGCAACGTGGCCCCCATACTGGCGTTTGGCTCTGGCATATCAGCGGAAGATAACCCATGCCAGAAATCACAAAACGAATCCTTCAAAGAACGATCTGGACGTTCCAGCGCGTTCATCGCAGGGAGCAGGCGGCATGGAGTGGGAACCTCGCCGGTTCCGCAACCTGTTTTTACAAACAGAGCCGCAAACTGACCTTCTCCCGCGACCTTGTGGGGGAAGAGGCGAACCATACCGTCAGAGGCGTTGTAAATACGGCCCTTTGCAACCGCTACCGAAAAAGGCAGGGGTTGCAGCTCCGGGTGAGCCAGCAGCAACGCCGCCACGACGTTTTCATTCTCCTCCGGGCTGAAGGTGCAGGTGGAGTAACATAATCTGCCGCCAACCTTGAGCATGGCGCAGGCGCTGTCCAGAATCAGCCGCTGGCGGACGGCGCATCGTTCGGGAGAACCCTCGCTCCATTCCAGCCTTGTTTCCGGGTGACGGCGAAACATGCCCTCTCCGCTGCAGGGCGCGTCAACCAGTATCGCGTCAAACAGCTGCGGCCACGCGGCGGCGAGGCGGGCCGGGTCGGCGTTGACAACCAGCGAATTGGTTACGCCCATACGCTCCAGATTGCGGCTGAGGATTTGCGCGCGGTTGGGTACGATTTCATTGCAGATCAGTGTACCGCGGCCTGCCAGCGCAGCGGCAAGCTGCGTGCTTTTCCCTCCGGGAGCGGCGCACAGATCCAGTACTGTCTCACCGGGCTGCACAGCAAGCAGCGTTGCCGGCAGCATGGCGCTGGGCTCCTGCAAATAGTAAGCGCCCGCTTCGTGCAGCGGATGCGCGCCCGCGCGGCTGGCGGCAGGAAGCAGAAAACCATTGGGTTCCCACGACACGGGGTCGCCAATCTGCCCGACTTGGTCGGACAACGGGCTGCCGGTCTGTTTCAGCGGATTTCTGCGAAGCCCCCGGTATGGTGGCTGCTGCAGCGCCGAAAAAAAAGCGTCCGCTTCCAAACCAAGTTGGGCCTGCATCCTGCGTATAAAAGCGGTGGGAAGCGACGGTACGGTCATGCCTGATCGTCCTCCAGCCATTCCGGCAGCATCAGAGGTTCAATCGGGAAATACAGCTTCTGTATTTCCGGGGGCAGCTCCGGTAAAAATTTCGCGTACCCAACGACCATCTCAACGGGCACGTTCAGGCGACGGGAAACCCGCAAAAGCAGTTCCTGCGCATCGGTCAGGTCCTTCGCAGCGGTCTGTCGCTGGAGGTTGGCGTTGTTCACCAGCCCATCCGGTCGTATACGCGCGCGCTGTGAAATCAGTTCAAACAGTGAGCAGATATCGTCCTCGGTTCCGGAGAGGGGGCGGAAGGGATTGACGACGTAAAATACCTTTGTTTCCGCGCGAACGGGAAGCAGATACGGATGATAACGCCCAAGCGCCGTAGCGCCCACCTCGTCGCCGCCCACGTCGAAGACGACGCGGTCATAGCGGCCCGGTTCAAAAACGGACTGAATCTCGGCGGGCAGGGCGGGAATATCCACTGTGGTCAGCGCAAAGGAAGGCATCAATACCTCAATGCCTTCGCTTCGCAGCAAGTCTGCGCGCTCGGCACTGCGAAAATAGGGGTTCACAATATCCAAATCTACCAGCGCGACACGCCCGGTGGTTTCTTGGCGCAGGCGGCGGGCCAGCGATAACGACAGCTCGGTTTTTCCACTGCCGTAATTTCCGACAATCACGTAGTAATGTGCGTTGAAGTGTACCATTATTCCTCCCCGCTTTCGGGCGGTTTTTTGGGGTATACCGGGGCATGGAAGGCGTTTCCGACGTCTACGGTGGATTGAAGGTCGCGGATGCTGGGCGGATTGTTCTCGTCCTCTCCGCGCATAAAGATACGTGCTTTTTTGGCAAACGCGCCCAGCTTTCCCGCTTTATCAGCGGAGGAATCCTGAGTTGCGGCGGTGAACGGAGCGAAGTTGGGGTAAGCGCTCATATCGTCGCGCTCGTCGTATTCGCCGGACAGCTCGTCCTGATTAAGGCCGATGTTCTGTTGAAACGTCTCCAGATCCAGCCCGGGATGGATAGGCCCATCCCATACGGGTTCTTCAGGAGACGCATACAGGTCTTCCGGAGTGGGAGGCGGCGCGAAGCCGGAACGCACATCGTTCAGGTATTGCTCGTTTTGCAGGCGGCTCACCCGCCGCATCCGTCCGGGTTCCGCCGGTACAGAAGGTGAAGCGGCCGGTTGTGAAGGAGGTGTGGGCACGGCGGCGACCCGGGGAGCAAAATCCTGAAAACCGCCCTGAGGCGCATCCCATTCCGAAAGATCGGCGATTTCGTCCGGAAACTTCGTTGGAGCCATCGGATCAGTCGAACCGGAATAGGCAATCGTATCATCCATTGGTTCCGGGGCAGGAGGCACATAAGTTTCAGGCCGCTGATAGGGCAGCACGGACGCCGCTTCATCCTCATAGGGCAACGATGGGCTGTAGGCGGGAGGAACCTGCCGGACCGTGCCTGCGGCCGGGGCAGTATATCGATAGGCCGGTGCAAAACCAGGCGAACTGGCCGCGTGAAGCGGCGGCAGGTACATCTGGGTTGGTTCCTCGTACTCATCCTGTCGCGGCTCCGACGGGCGCACATCATCGCTGTTCTGTACCGGAGCAGGAGGAGCTGCAAAGGCATCGGGTGCGGCGTTCCCGCGAGCGGCACGGCTCTTCCGCCGGGACCGCCAAACATAGTAAGGGCGCCAGCGGAACAGATAGACGATACGGTCTATCACAAACCCACCGACGCATAGTACGATCAATACAGTTTTCCACTGGCTGCGAAGGAAACTCACCAGCGCGCCGTTACCGTCGCTGCTTAAAGCCGCCCAAACGGCGTTGAAGAGCGAGCGAAGCCAACCGAGCAAAAGGGTCAGCACCGCGTTGGTAAAACCGTTCATCCATCGGCTCCTTTCCGATACAATCGGTTACTGGGCAGAAGCGACCGAAACCGGCACATTCTGCGGTGTAATTACGTAGGTAAACGAGGACTCATCCATACCGCGGATGGAAAGTTGAACGGGCAAAGCATAACTGCCTTCACCCAAACCATCCGCTGAAACGAAGGCTTTAAGCGACGAAGACTTTAGCAGATCGAATGTCAGCTTCGGCCCTGTTACGGTAACGGAAACGGTTTTGGTTTCGCAGGAAGCCATCAGCCCGTCTGCTGTGCCGGTGATCTCCAGTGGAATGTTGCTGAAATCCCGGGTGACCATGACCGGCCCGATCTCCACGGCGACCATTACGCTGTCCGCGCTGAGATATACCAGTTCCGAGGGCTTGCGGACACCGACATTTGTGGTGAAGGACGCTTTACGGCCCGCAACGTCCACCGCCTGATCGGTAAAAAGCGAGTCCAGCGTATTCAGCGATGTTTCATCCCCGGCGGCAATCAGTACATTGGGGGTCAGCGTAACCGACTTTACTTCATACCCTTCCGCAGGGGTACCGGTGGTTAACGCAAGCGTGTTCAGCGCGAGCGTTTTAGCGGGATACAACTGCTGTTCCACCACGATGGAGCGCAGCAGCACGCCGGAGTTGCTGGCTTCAATCAGGGAACTGTCCAGCAGGTTGCCATCCGCATCCTCATAACTCATGGCGAGAGAGGTACGAACCAGTCCGGCCTGAGCGGGCAGTCTGGACACGTCGAAGCTGATGCCCACGCGCGCGATGCGGGTTACGACGCTTTCCGGGCCGCTTACCGAGATGATGGAGGGGTCCAGCGTCGGAGTGGTGCCGTAAAAACCGGAAGGATAATCCCCCAGAACGTGCACCGTTACCGGCAGGCGGTAGCTGGTAATGTAGTTATCCACTTTAACATTTACACTGTCCGGATTCACTTCGGTCACCGTGCCGTAGGTGGTGGAAGAAGTCGTTGCGATTTTAAGCGACTGTTCTCCCGTGGAGGTGATCTTGGACAGGTCGATGCGCGGTGAATAATTAGAAGAGGAAACGGTGTTATATTCGCGCTGAGGCACTTCCACCTTCAGGCGTGCCAGTGTGGAAGCTTCATCCAGACCGTCGGTTACGATCAGGCCGTTGCGGCGCAGGGTATCGCTGCCGGTTACCGTAACCGGCACGTCGTTAAAAATACGCTCGCGCGTAAGCGTCGGGTCCTGGGTGATCAACCCTGCCCACAGGGCGATTGCCAGCACCAGTGCAATCAGTTTCCAGATCAGGTTATGGGACAACATCCGCCAGAAACGCTTGGGCAGTTGCCGGAAAGCGCTGCGCACAGGCCGTTCCGAATGGGCGGGTTTACGGCTGCTGGTATCAGGTTCCGTATTCATTCCGCCCCTCCTTTACGCCGTCTGGTTTTCTCCATCAGGGCGGACCAGAGGCTGCTGTCTTTCTGGTGGTACATGGATAGAAGAACCTGCTCCAGCGACATCCGATCCAGATGCCGGGTCAGCCGACCTTCTTTGGCCATGGAGATAATCCCCGTCTCTTCGCTGACAATCAGGGTGATCGCGTCGGTGGTCTCTGTGATGCCCAGAGCCGCGCGATGCCGCGTGCCCAGTTCCCGGCTGATGCTTTTTCCTTCGCTGAGGGTGAGGAAACATCCTGCGGCCATGATCTGGTTGCCGCGTATCACGACCGCCCCGTCGTGCAGCGGGGTGTTCGGCTCAAAGATATTCTCCAGCAACGCACTGCTGATGCGGCTGTTCAGGGCGGTTCCGGTCTCGATAATGTCTTTCAGGCCGATTCGCTGTTCAAATACGATCAGCGCGCCGACACGCCTGCGGCTTAACGACAGCAGGCAATTGGAGATTTCCCGGACGATCTGTTCATTCTCTTCGTGATCGGTTACGCGGGAGGTGTCTCGGATCGCGCCGCGCCCGATCTGCTCCAGCGCCTTGCGTAATTCCGGCTGAAAGAGAATCACCAGCACGACCGCGCCGTTATTGACAATGTTGAGCAAAATCCAGTTGAGGGCCGTAAGCCCCAGCAGATCGCTGATCCAGCTGGCCAGCACCAGCATGACCAGACCTTTTAAAACGGCGCTGGCCCGGGTTTCGCGCGTTAGCATCAGCAACTCGTACAACAGGAAGGCAACGATCAGGATATCGACGATATCGGTGATGCTGGGGCGGTTGAATACGTTCCAAAGAACGTTCTGGATTTGCAGCCAAAGCGTTTGCATACGTTCCCAGCCCCACTTTCTATAGGAAGTGATCGCTCCCGCTTTCGATTATACTACAACAAGCCTTGCAGATAAACCCTGCGGGGGAAATTTCATGACACATCCCATGCCTTACAGAGAACGGAACAGCGTTGCGGAATCATCCTTGCGGGCGCAAATTTCCTGCGTTTTTTTACAAGGTGGAGAGAACATGTTATAATAACAAAGGTTTGCCGCGCGGCTGCCGGCCGTGCCTGACACGAGGTGAAACCGGGCTGGGGAGGGTGCGATATGGAGCACGACGGACATCGGAAAAGAATGCGCGAGCGCTACCAGAAGCAGGGCGCGGATGGTTTTGCTCCGCATGAACTGCTGGAACTGATGCTGTTTTATGCCATCCCCCAGAAAAACGTAAACCCGCTGGCCCATATGCTGATCGAACGTTTCGGTTCGCTGTACGGTGTACTGCACGCGACCCCCGAGCAGCTGATGCAGACGGACGGGGTGGGTGAATATGCCGCTACGCTGCTGTCGCTGTTTGGCAGCGTTCCCCGCGCAGCAGAGCAGGGCCGAACGGCGGGCCGCGAAAAGCTGTCCACTCGCAGGGCGGCGGTAGATTACTGTGCGCGGCTGCTGGACGGGGAAAAACGGGAACTTTTTTACGCCGTATGCCTGAACGGACAGATGGAAACACTGGGCGCCGCGCTGATCGCGAAAGGATCGCTCAGCGATGTTCCCGCTTACCCACGGATTGTGATGGACGCGGTGCTGACGCGTAATGCGCACGGGGTACTGCTTTGCCATAATCATCCGGGCGGTTCCATCGCGCCATCGCAGGCGGATTTGGACGCGACAGCGACGTTATCTCGATTACTTACGGAAATCGAGGTAACCCTTGTGGATCATATCATCGTATCGGAGGGGGAAGCCCTCAGCATGGTGCGCAACGGCTTTATCCGCCAGCAGGTCACCTCTGCGGGCGTTGCGGTGCGCGTGGCCAGCTCGGACGGGGAAATCCGGCTGGCCCGAAACCTGAAGATTGATCGTCCGACGACGGAGGGACTATGAAAAAACATGAAAACGATACGGATTCTGCCAAAAAACGTTCGCCGTGGCGACGGGGGCTCCGCGTGATCGGCGTGCTGGCGCTGGTAGCTGTGCTGGGGTACGCGTCTCTGATCGGGTATGTATATTACCGGGAAACCCACGTGCCCGCGCCGACGCAGTACGACAGCATTATCGTGCTGGGCGCGCAGGTGAAGGAGGATGGGACGGCATCGGTACAGCTTCGCTGGCGGCTGGATAAAGCGCTGGAAATGTACCGCGCGGCTCCCTGTGTGGTTGTAGTGTGCGGGGCGCAGGGCGCAAACGAACCCAGACCGGAGGGGGATGTGATGCGCGATCTTCTGGCGGCGGACGGCGTGCCGGCGGAAGCCGTTTATGTGGATGATACCAGCATGGATACGCGGCAAAACATGCAGAATGCCAAAGTGATTCTGGATCGGCTGGGGCTTGTCAGCCCGCTGGTTGTCACCAGCGATTATCACCTGCCGCGGGCGATGGCGATCGCTCAGGACGCCGGGCTGACGCCGCAGGGCGCGGGCAGCCTTTGCAGACCGGAGTTTCAGTTTTGGATGCAGAACCATGGCCGCGAGGCGCTGGCCTGGGTTAAATACTGGTTAGTAAAGTATGTGGGGTTGAAACTGTGACGCAAAACGAGAACAGACAACGGTTTCAGGAACGGCTGGATGCGCTGGACGCCGGGTGTGATGCGCGGACGGCGGAGAGGCTGGCAATCTATCACACGCTGCTGGAGGAGTGGAACCAGCGCGTGAACCTGACTGCGGATGCGACGCTGGAAGCCATGCTGGACAGGCATTACATCGATTCGCTGGCGCCGCTAACGGTTGCCGGATTGTTTCCGCAAAAGGCCAAAATGATCGACGTGGGCAGCGGGGCAGGCTTCCCCGGGCTGCCGCTGGCGATTGCGCGCCCGGACCTTGAGGTTCTTCTTCTGGATTCACTGCAGAAACGATTGAAGTTTCTGGACGCGGTGATTGCGGAACTGGGGCTGACGAATGTGCGTACGGCGCATGCGCGCGCTGAGGATGCGGGACATGATTCTGCGCTGCGCGAACGTTTCGATGTGGCGACAGCGCGGGCGGTGGCAGCCGCGCCGACGCTGATGGAGCTGCTGTTGCCGCTTGTGAAGGTCGGCGGGAAAGCGGTTTGCTACAAAGGGCCTTCCGCCGGGGAGGAATTGCAGGCCGGGAACCGTGTCGCAAAAATGCTTGGGGGCGCGCCTCTGCAAACGCTGCCGGTAGAGGTGCCGGGTCAGCCGGACTGGCAGCATTGCCTGCTGGTGAGCGAAAAGCGGCTGATCACCCCCCGCACCTATCCCCGCAAGGCGGGCACCCCCGCGAAGGAACCGCTGGGCAGTGCCGAGCCGGAAAACCAGAGCCGGAACGATATGCCGTTTAGCAGGCACAGTCGGCCTTAACCCCCGCTTTTCCTTTACGCTCCGGGGGGACTGTGCTATACTGAAACCGTACGCAACCACAGCTTTTTCACGGAGGCGAAACCATGAGGCGCGCACTGGCGGTATTGGTGGCAGCGGTGCTTCTGGGCGCTCCGGCGATTGCGGAAACGAAGATTTACACCTTTCCGTATACCCAACCGCCGGCGGCGCTCAACGATACCGCCCATACGGTAGCGGAAGGGGAAACCGACGTAGTCCTGACGTTCGCGGGGGATTGTACGCTGGGCGGAGAACGCGCGGGCGGCAAACGATTCGCCGGTGTGATGGAGAAGAACGGTTACGCCTATCCTTTCGCAAACCTTCAGGGTTTGTTCGACTCGGACGACCTGACCATGGTCAACCTGGAAGGGGTTTTGAGCGATGAACGGTCCGATAAAGTGCGGAAAAAATTCAACTTTATCGGGAAACCGGAGTTTGCGGAGATTCTGACGCAGGGAAACGTGGAATGCGTGACGCTGGCGAATAATCATGCGCTGGATTATGGCGAAAGAGGCAAACGGGATACGGTTTCGGCGCTGACCGCAAAGGCAATTGCCTACTGCGACGAACAGAACGTGACCATTCTGGAAAAGGACGGCGTGCGCATCGGGTTTACCGCAAGCGGTTTGCAACTGAACCGGGATACGTATCTCAAGCAGGCGCAAGCGCTGAAAGCGCTTGGGTGCGCGGCGATTGTGCACAACATGCACACGGGTGAGGAATATGCCGACACCCTGACCCCGAACCAGCAGCGGACGGCGGAATTTCTGTCGGACAACGGAGCCGCGCTGGTGGTGGGGCATCATCCGCACGTGGCGCAGGGAATTGCGCTGTACGGGAAAACGTACGTAGCTTTCAGCCTTGGCAATTGCGTTTTTGGCGGCAACAGCGACCCGGACGATTACGATGCCTGTGTGTTGCGGGCGACATTGCGTTTCCGGAATGGAACGCTGGCAAGCGAGACCATAGTGCTGTGGCCGATTCGCGTAAGCGGTACGCGGGGCCGAAACGACTATCAGCCCGTGCTGCTTTCCGGAGAGGACGCAAAGCGGGTGTTGGATAAGATGCAGAAAACTTCGGCGTTTCCCCTGAACCCGATGGTGGACGGACAGGGTGCGGTACAGCCGACCGCGAACTGGCAATAGGAGGATATACGAATGGAACAGCAATTGCAGGCAACGGTGGAAGCAATGCGCAGGCATGGGTTTGAAGTGATCCCGCTGGAAACGGCGGCGGAGGCGAAGGAATACCTGCTCAGCCACATCGCGGCAGGAAGCAGTGTGGGAGTGGGCGGCTCTGTAACCGTTCGCGATATTGACGTACTGCCGGCACTAAAAAACAACGGTTGCAGCGTATACACCTCCTGGGGAGCCGATAAAGCGGAAGTACCGCACATTTTTGAATGCAGCCGAAAGGCGGATGTTTATCTGTCCTCCGCAAACGCGGTTACCCGCAACGGAAGCCTTGTGTTTATCGACGGCAACTGCAACCGCGTCGGCGCGATTCTGGACGGACCCCGCATGGTCTATTTTGTGATCAGCCATTCCAAATGGGTGGACGGCGGCATCAACACAGCCGTGGCACGCATCAAACAGACCGCCTGCCCGCAGAATGCGCGCAGGCTTGGCCTGCAAACACCCTGTGCGCTTACGGGTCTGTGCAAGCCCGACGACTGCGGTGAGGCATGCATGTGCCGTGCCACGGTGTCGCTGGACCGGGTGCCCAGAGGGCGAAAAATGACGGTGTTGTTCGTTGAGGAAACGCTGGGCTACTGAATCGCGCGAAATAAGCGCTGCATACAAAAAAAGCGTGACGCACGCATGGGGTTTATGATACAATACAAATTGCGGCTTTATTCGCCGGAAGAGCCGGCGCCGTTCATGGTAAGGCTGCGAAAGGAACGTGAACAGAGCTATGACGCGTGCACAGCGGCTGGCAGCCGCAATAGGGTTGAGAGACAACGAAGCGGTGATCGTCTACAGGCCCGCCAACATTTTCTACCTGACCGGGTTTACCGGTGAAGGTCTGGCGCTGATCGGTACTAAAAACGGGGCGATCGTTACCGATTTCCGTTATGTGGAGCAGGCGCAGCGGCAGTGCGGCGGGTTTGAAATCCTGAGCGTTGAAAAGGGAAAGACGCATGAAAACATCGCCGCGACGCTTTGTGGGCGCTGGGGCGTAAACACGCTTTATTATGAAGAGGACGGACTGACCGTACGCACATTCCGCCAGGCGCGGGAAGCGCTCCCCTCCGCGGAATGGAAGCCGATGAACGATGAGATCGAGCTTCTGCGGCAGATCAAGGATGCCGGAGAAATCACCCTGATCGAAAAAGCCTGCAAAATCACCGGGGAATCCTTTGAACGGATCCTTACGGAAATCCACGAGGGGATCACGGAAAAGGAACTGGCGGTAAAGCTGGAGTTCGATATGCTCTTTCACGGCGCTGATGCCGCAGCGTTTACCACCATTGTCGCGGCAGGCGCGAACGGTTCGCTGCCGCACGCGGTGCCGGGTGATCGCCCGATCCGCAATGGCGACATGATCACCATGGACTTCGGCGCCAAAGTCGGCGGTTACTGCGCCGATATGACACGCACCGTAGCACTTGGACAGCCGAGCGACGAAATGAAGCGCGTGTATCAGACGGTGCTGACCGCCCAGAAGATGGCGGAGGAAGCGGTTTGCGCGGGCGGTGATTGCCACGCGATTGACGCGATGGCCCGCGACTACATTGACGCGCAGGGATATGCGGGCCGTTTCGGCCACGGACTGGGCCACAGCCTTGGTATAGAGATCCACGAAAGCCCGCGCCTGAGCCCGACCGCTCAGGGTAAGCTTGTGGAAAACATGCTGATGACCGTGGAGCCGGGCGTATATCTGCCGGGAATCGGCGGCGTGCGCATTGAAAATACCGTCACGGTACTGAAAAACGGCTGCCGCGCGCTGACCCTGCCGACCAAGGAATTGATTATACTGTAATACGGATAATAGGAACGGAGGAGCAAACCAATGATTACTGCAGGCGAGTTCAGGAAGGGCGTTACCATCGAATGGGATGGCGGCGTTTGGAACATTGTGGATTTTCAGCATGTAAAACCCGGCAAGGGCGCGGCGTTCGTACGCACAAAAATTAAAAACATCATGACCGGCGCGGTGGTGGAGCGTACCTTCAACCCCACGGACAAAATGCCCCGCGCTGTGGTCGAAACCAAAGAAATGCAGTATGTGTACGCCGACGGCGGACTGTATTACTTTATGGATTTGGACACGTACGAGCAGATCCCCCTGAACCAGGAAAGCGTGGAGGACGCGATCCCTTATGTGAAGGAAGGCACCAATGTAACGGTGAAGTTCTTCAAGGGTTCGGCTTTCAACGTGACTGCACCCAACTTTGTGGAGCTGGAAGTAACCAACACTGAGCCGGGCTTTAAAGGGGATACCGCCAGCAACACTTATAAACCCGCGACCGTGGAAACCGGCTATACTCTGCAGGTGCCGCTGTTTATCAACACCGGCGACCGTATCCGTATCGATACCCGCGTGGGCGAATATATGGAGCGCTGCTGAACAATCAACCGGCACAGACGCTGTGCCTGCACCCGATCCATCCGCGACGACGGCCCTGCTGTGTTACGGTGGGGGAAAGGAAAACATATGAGCAGTATTACGGATCGTACCGCATACCTGCGCGGCCTTGCCGAGGGATTGAACCTGGACAAGGAGAAGAACGAGAATCGCCTGATGCTGGAAATGCTCGCCGTGATGGACGAGATGGCGCAGAAGATCAAGGATGTTGAAGACGACGTGGACGAGCTTGACGAATACGTTGAGTCCATCGACGGCGATCTGGGCGACATTGAGGACGCGCTTTTCGGCGAAGAGGAAGACTTCGACGAAGACGACGACGGGGAGGACGACGAGGAAACCGAGGAGTTCGACGAGAACGAAGAACTTTCCTTCGATTGCCCTCACTGCGGCAAAACAATGCAGATCAAGGCCGCGGACATTGACTTTGATGAAAGCCCGCTATGCCCTAACTGCCACCAGCCCTTCTTTCCGGACAACATCGAAGTGGAACCGTCCGACGGGGAACCCCCGGAGGGCGACAATCCCTGACGCCCAGCAGTCATGCGGGGCAGATTGCCTGTAGCTTTACACACCGCGCTCTTTCTGACCGGATGGAAGAATCCGGACGGACAGGCGCGGTGTTTTTAGACTCGGCAGGCAGTAAATCTGTTTCTTTTTCGTGCTTTTCACGCCGCATTACCGGAAATGAGCCTTTCGGACAGACACGCGCAGAGTAGCGCGGTTTACAATTCTCCGCTCAGACGTTATAATAAGTTTTCAGGAGCCGCGCCGATACCTTCGGGGTCGGACGCGAAAGGCTCCCGCGCACCTTTATTCAGCCGCACGGGTCGGCCAGATCGTCGGGTATCTTATGAAGAACTCGAACGGAGGAAAAATCTATGAAATCGAAAACGGGTTCCCATCGCGGAAAATCCACCCTTGCCATCCGACGGATGGTGGTTACGGCAATGTTTGCCGCGATCACCGCGTTACTTGCCTTTACCCCGATAGGGATGATTACGCTACCCCCGCCGCTTCCGGCTGTTACGCTGGTGCACCTGCCGGTTATTCTTGCCGCACTGGTGGAAGGTCCGCTGGTCGGCGTGGGAGTGGGCCTGGTTTTTGGCCTTTGCAGCCTGATCCGCGCCTGGGGCAGCGGTATGGTGGGGCTTACCCTGTTCTTCCGCGATCCGCTGGTCAGCGTCGTACCCCGGATGATCATTCCGCTGACGGCCTGGGGCACGTATACCTTATGGAAGCGTGTGGTGAAAAGCAAGGGTATCGCCGATAAGTTGGGCGCGGGAATCGCTTCGGCGGTCGGGGCAGTCACCAATACCGTGCTTTGTCTGGGTATGATCGTGATTCTGTACGGCGGAGATTTAACAGTGCTGGTCAACAACCTGATATCCGGCGGTAATACAGGCGCGACCTACCTGAACAACGCGGGCGCGTGGCTGGTGGCGGTCGTGGGATTACCAAACGGGCTGGCGGAAGCGGCGGTAGCCGCGGTGCTGGTGCCGATGGTGAAGATCGCCGTGGATGCGGTCAACCATCGCAGCGGAATCGGCCGCGCACCGGACAGAAAGAAAGCGACGGACGATTCGGCCCGAGAAGTACCCAAAGCCTGAATCGCAACCGACCGGAGCCGTAACATGAAGGAGAGTAGGCCATGATCTTCACCATGGACGTGGGAAACACCAACATCAAAACTGCCCTGTTTGAAGAGACAGAGATGGTTAAATACTGGCGGGTTTCCACCAGTAAAACCTATACGTCCGACGAATACGGAATTCTGCTGGCCAACCTTTTTGCGCATGAGGGCGTGGACATGCGGGATGTTTCCGGCGTGGCGATTTCCAGCGTTGTACCGACGATTAACTTTACGCTGGAGCACATGTGCAAAAACTATTTTGGAGTTACCCCCATGATGGTGGAACCGGGGATTAAGACCGGGATCAATTTGAAATACGAAAACCCAAGAGAGCTTGGAAGCGATCGCATTGCCAATGCCGTGGCCGCCTACGACCAGTATGGAGGGCCCTGCATTTTTATCGATTTCGGCACGGCGACAACTTTCGGCGCGCTGGATGCGAAAGGCAATTTTCTGGGCGGATGTATCTGCCCGGGCATCAAGCTGGCAAGCGAAGCGTTGGTCGGACGCACCTCTAAATTACCCCGCTTTGAGCTGATCAAGCCGGAGACCGTGATTGGAAAGACTACGGTAACTAACCTGCAATCCGGTCTGATTTATGGCTACATCGGGCAGGTGGATTATCTGGTAAAACGGATGCGGGCAGAACTGAACGCGCCCAACGCGTTCGTTGTGGCGACCGGAGGCATGGCGGTGCTGGTGGCACAGGATGACAAGTGCATTGATAAGCTGGACGGATTGCTTACGCTAAAAGGACTGCGAATCCTGTATGAGCGGAATCACTGATAAAGGAGTTGCGACCATGAGCAAGGAGATCACCATCGGCTTTCTGGGCTGCGGCAACGTGGGGAGCGGCGTATGGCGTCTGCTGGAAGGATTTGGCCCGGATATTGAGCACCGGGCGGGTCTGCGCTTCCATATTAAAAAGATTCTGGTGCGCGACCTGACAAAGAAGCGTGACATCTCTTTCCCCGATGGCGTGCTGACCGATCGCCCGGACGACGTGCTTAACGACCCGGAAATCCAGATTGTGGTCGAGTTCCTCGGTGGCGAAGAGCCGGCATATTCTTTGCTGATGCGCGCGCTGAACGCCGGTAAGACAGTGGTGACGGCGAACAAGGTTGCGTTTGCGCTGCACTGGCATGAACTGCAGAAAGCCGCGAAGGCGAACGGCGCGGGATTGTACTATGAAGCTGCTGTTTGCGGCGCGATCCCCATTATCCATTCGCTGGAGGAAAGCCTGCAGGCCAACCGGATCGACAAAATCTACGGAATTGTAAACGGCACTACGAACTACATCCTCTCCCGTATGAGTAAAAACGCCGAGGATTATGCAACGGTGCTCAAAGATGCGCAGCTTCTTGGGCTTGCGGAACCGGATCCCTCATCGGATGTGGAGGGATTGGATGCGGCTTATAAACTGAGCATTCTGGCGTCGCTGGCATTCCATGGACGCGTCCCCTTTGAGGACGTGTATACGGAGGGAATCACGCATATCAGCGCCGAGGATATTCACTGTGGGCAGGAACTGGGCTATACGTTAAAACTCTTGGCCATTGCCAAACGCGAGGGGTTGGATGTGGAAACGCGCGTACATCCCACCTTTATCCGTAGCGATCACCCGCTGGCGAACGTATCCGGATCGTTCAACGCCGTATACCTGCATGGACATGCCTGCAAGGAAATGATGTTTCTGGGGCGCGGCGCGGGGGATATGCCCACGGCCAGTGCCATCGTGAGCGATCTGGAGCGTGCCGCGACCGCCTGCCAGCACCTGTACCCCACGTTTGCCAACGAACTGAACCCCAAGGTTGCGTTGCGTAACAACACAGACTGGCAGTGCCCGTTCTATATCAGGATGCTTGCTCAGGACGAGCCCGGCGTGCTCAGCAAGGTTGCCAAGTGCTTTGCGGACGAGAATGTGAGCATCGCGGCCGTCCAGCAGAAGGGCGAACGCCAGAACGGGCGGGTGACGCTGGTGGTCATTACCCATACGGCGAGCGAGAAGGCTATGCAGCGCGCCATGAAAGCGTTGAGCGCCGATATTGCCACGCTGGAAAGCTTTATCCGTGTGGAACAGGAATAATGAACGTGAAACGACTGTAACAAACCTGCCGATGAAACGTTGGACTGATGGAAACGCTTATGTATTCAGCATTCCTGCGCAGATTTGCAGGGTTGTATACTTTTGCGTTCCGTCGTTTGGCATGGTATAATTTGTTCTGGAATTGAACAGAAAATTCGACAGGGATTAAGGAGAGAACCATGAAAGAAATCCTTCTCACGTTCGCTGTTGCGATCGCCGGTTATCTGCTGGGGTGTATCTCAACGGGAATCCTGGTCAGCAACCGCGCAGGGGTGGATATCCGTACCGTGGGCAGCCACAACACGGGCGCCAGCAATGTGCTGCGCGTGCTCGGCTTGCGCAAGGGTTTGGTTACTTTTATCGGGGACTTTCTCAAAGCCACGCTCGCCTGCTGGCTGGGCAGTCTCCTGCTGCCCGGTGCACCTTTTGGGATTGCCAATTTCGGCGCGATGCTGGGCGGGTTAAGCGCAATTCTCGGTCACAACTGGCCGGTATTTTTCAACTTTAAGGGCGGCAAGGGCGTGGCCTGTTCGGCAGCTGTTATTTTCTTTGTCAACCCGCTGTGGGGAATGATCTCCATCGCAATCTGCGTAGCGGTCATCGCGATTTCCCGCTTCATCAGCCTTGGCAGCATGACGATGCTGTTCTGCTATATGATCCTGATGATTGCGACCCATCCGACCGAATGGTTTGTGTATGCTTTCACCATCGCGCTTTTCGTGCTGGTGGTGATTCGCCACCGTGCGAACATCACACGGCTTTTAAACGGCACGGAAAGCAAGATCGGCGAAAAAGTAGCCGCGGGCGATACGGAGAAAAAGGCGTAAGGGATGTCTGCCGGTTTGCCGCTCCAGCAGATGGAACGATGAGGCGCGAGCCTGTCGGTTTGTAACCGCCAGGAAGGATAAAACAGAGAGCCACAAGAGGCCGCCTTGTACAGGCGGCCTCTTGTGTATTAAACGCAGAATTATTGAATCAGCATGCAATCCCCAAAGGAAAAGAAACGGTAACGTTCCTGAACGGCAAGGTTGTAAACCCGCAGCGCTTCTTCCCGGCCCATCAGCGCGGAAACGAGCATCAGCAGAGTGCTTTCCGGCAGATGAAAATTGGTAATCAGCGCGTCCACCGCTTTATAGCGGTAACCGGGTGTGATGAAGATACCGGTTTCACCAGCTCCGGCATGGATGACGCCGCTATCGTCGGCTACGGTTTCCAGCGTGCGCACGCTGGTGGTGCCAACGCATACGCAGCGGTGGCCGGAGACCCGCGCCGCGTTGATTGCCTGCGCCGCTTCGGAGCTGACCTCGTAACGCTCCACGTGCATCACATGATCCTCCACGTTTTCCGCTTTTACGGGCCGGAAGGTGCCCAGCCCCACGTGAAGAAGAATCGGCACCACGTTTACCCCCATGGCGCGGATGCGGGCAAGCAGTTCCGGCGTAAAGTGCAGGCCCGCGGTGGGGGCGGCGGCGCTGCCTTCTTCTTTGGCGTAGACGGTCTGGTAACGGCTCTGGTCGGCAAGATGTTCGTGAATGTAGGGCGGCAGAGGCATCTGGCCCAGCTGATCCAGCAAGGCTTCAAACACGCCCTGATAGTGGAAACGAACCATGCGCCCGCCGCTTTCCAGCGTGGACAGAATTTCCGCCCGAAGCAGCCCGTTACCGAAGGTACAAAAAGTACCCGGCAAAAGCCGACGTCCCGGATGCACCAACGTTTCCCACACATCCTGACTTTTCCGTTTCAGCAGCAGAATTTCCACGGGGACTCCGGTGCTTTCCTTCTCGCCCAACAACCGCGCGGGGATCACCTTGGTTTCGTTGATCACCAGCGCATCGCCGGGGATGAGAAAGCGGGGAAGATCGTAAAAATGCAGATGCTCCACACTTTTATTCGAACGGTTGTAAACCAGCATCCGACTGTGATCGCGGGGTTCCACGGGGGTTTGGGCAATCAGTTCCTCCGGCAGGTCGTAGGCAAAATCACTTGTTTTCAAATCGTTTGTGCTTCCTTAAAATGAAATTTGTTCGCAGCCGCTGTTTTCCTGCGGCGGAGCGAGCGGTTTACGCCCCATGTGTTCATAGGCGGCGGGGGTAACGATACGGCCGCGCGGTGTGCGCATGAGAAAGCCCAACTGCATCAGGTACGGTTCGTATACGTCCTCAATGGTGGTGGCGTCCTCGCCGGTCATGGCGCTTAAGGTGTCCAAGCCCACGGGGCCGCCGGAAAACTTGTCCATCATCGTGGCGAGCATAGTGCGATCCACCCGGTCCAGCCCGAGAAGGTCCACGTCCAGCATATCCAGCGCCTGGCGGGCAATTTCGCAGGTAATCCACCCGTCCGCGCGGATCTGCGCGTAATCGCGTACCCTGCGAAGCATGCGGTTGGCGATTCGCGGCGTGCCTCTGCTGCGACCCGCAATTTCCAGAATGCCGTCCTCGTCCGCCTCCACATGGAGAATGCCCACGTTGCGGCGAAGAATGGTCGCCAGCTCGTCGCGGGTATACATTTCCAGCCGGAACAGCAAGCCGAAACGGTCGCGAAGCGGTGCGGACAATAGCCCTGCGCGCGTGGTGGCGCCCACCAGCGTAAAATGAGGTAAATCAAGCCTGATGCTGCGCGCCGTGGGCCCTTTGCCGATCATGATGTCCAGCGCATAGTCCTCCATGGCGGGGTACAGCACTTCCTCCACGGAACGGCTAAGACGGTGGATTTCGTCGATAAACAACACGTCACCGTCGGTCAGATTGGTCAGGATACTGGCCAGATCGCCCGGGCGGTCGATGGCCGGGCCGCTGGTGATTCGGATGTTCTGGCCCATCTCCGAGGCGATGATGCCGGCGAGCGTCGTTTTCCCCAGACCCGGAGGGCCGTAGAGCAGTAAATGATCCAATGACTCCCGGCGCTTCAGCGCGGCCTCGATGGAGATGCGCAGATTCTGTTTGATCGGTTCCTGACCGACATAATCGTTCAGGCTTTTCGGACGCAGGGTCAGTTCCTGTTCGTCTTCGCCGGTCCGGAAGCCGGAGGTAATCAAACGTTCTTCGTTCGGCATGATGGAACTCCTTTATTTCGGTACGCCGTGCGGTAACGGATCGCGTTACACCTGCTGGGCCATGTTGCGCAGGGCCATGCGGATCAGCTCGTCGGCGGTCTGTGCCTGTCCCTTGGCCCCTTTCAGGGCTTTGGCGGCCTCCTGCGGCGAATAGCCCAGCGCTTTTAGCGCCTGCATCGCTTCGCCCAGCGCGTCCTGTGCGGGGGCTTCGGTATCCGCGATTGCGATATCCTCTGCGCTTACGCCGCTGGCCAGCGCATCCTGTGTAACCTTATCTTTCAGTTCCAGCGCGATACGCTGCGCGGTTTTTTTGCCGATGCCCGGCGCGCGGCTGAGCATGCCGATGTCGCCGGTTAAAATCGCCAGGCGAAGGTCGGAAAGCGGCAGGCTGCCCAATACGAACAGCGCTGATTTGGGACCGACGCCGGTCACGGTGATCAACCGACGGAACATATCCCGTTCTTCGCGGGTGGAAAAGCCGTACAGCTCCATCGCGTCTTCCCGAACGTTAAAGTGCGTGTACAGGCGGCAACGCTGGTCTACCGGGGGGATGCCCGCCAGCGTGTTCATGCTGCACAGCAGGCGAAAACCGATCCCACCCGCGAGCAGCACGACTTCCCCTTCGCTTTTTTCAACTACCGTACCTTCCACAAGCGCGATCATGGCGATTCCCTCACTTCATTAAAAACTGCCCGCTGGCCGCTCCGGTAGCGGAATGGGTAAGCGCGATGGCCAGCGCGTCGGCCGCGTCGTCCGGGCGGGCAATGTCATCCATTCGCAACAGCAGTTTCACCATTTCCTGTATCTGGCGCTTCTCCGCTTTGCCATAGCCCACCATGGCCTGCTTGACCTGCATGGGCGTGTACTCGTATAGTTTTGGGGTGTAGGCCGCGCAAACCGCTACGCTTACGCCGCGCGCCGCCCCAACCGTGAGCGCCGTGGTTACGTTGCGGGCGAAGAACAATTCCTCAAAAGCAATTTCGTCCGGTTGAAACCGTGTAAGCAGGGCGCCCATTTCGTTCTGGATCGTCAGCAGCCGGTCGGGCAGCGTCTGATCGGGGGTGGTCAGGATGCATCCGTACTCCATCAGACGCTGCCGCCCGCCCGCGCTCTCGATCACTCCCCAGCCCAGCGTGGCCAGACCGGGATCGATCCCCAAAACGATCATGGAACGCCTCCCAACAGATAATTCATATCCCTGTCTGCTTCATGATAAAAGGTTGCGCGGAGTTTGTCAATCGTTTGCGAACAAATGTTCATTCCGTTGCCAGCAGGCGTGAAAACAGTTATAATAGGCGCGAGAATCCATGGAAAGGATACGCGATGAAAGCATACAAAACGCTTGGACGGGAAGCGGACGAAGAGTATATCATCCAGAAGAGCCGCTTTATCGGCCATGCTATGCCCGTGCAAACGGAAGAAGCGGCGCTGGCTTTTCTGGCAGGGGTAAGGGAACAACACAAAACCGCCAGCCACAACTGCTACGCCTACATCATCGGGCAAAACGCGGGCATCATGCGCTACAGCGACGATGGCGAACCCGGCGGCACCGCGGGTCTGCCAATGATGGAAGTGCTGAAGGCACGCGGAGTGGTGGATTGCGCCGTGGTAGTTACGCGTTATTTTGGCGGCATTCTGCTGGGCGCGGGTGGGTTGGTGCGCGCATACAGCCATGCCTGTGCTTTGGCTGTGAATGCGGCTGGCGTATGCGAAATGGCCCCCACCGAACGCTGGCAGATGGAAGTGGGATACCCGGTCTGGGATCGGGTGCAGTACGCGCTGAAAACCCTGCCGATCCGTATGGAGCCGCCGGTTTATGCCGATTCGGTACGCTTTACCCTGCTGTGCAGGCAGGCCGACATTCCCCGCGTGGTTGATGAGCTGACCCGTGTGACCGACGGGCGCATCCGTTGCCTTTCCAAAGAAGAACTGTATGCCGCGTGGGAAGAACCCGCGGCACGGGAGGAATAAGAGAAATGGACATGTTCGACCTGATCGGACCGATTATGATCGGCCCCAGCTCGTCCCACACGGCAGGCGCGGCCCGGATCGGCAAACTGGGCCGGATGTTGCTGGGCGGCGAACCGGTAGAAGCGAAAATCGGTTTATGGGGCTCCTTCCAAAAAACATATAAAGGACATGGCACCGACCGGGCGCTTGTGGGCGGGCTGCTGGGTATGGAGGTGGACGATCCCCGCCTACGCGACAGTCTGGCCTGCGCCGAAAGGGCAGGGTTGAAGGTGAGTTTTTATCAGGCTTCCCTTCGCAATGCGCATCCGAATACCGTCGTGCTTGACCTGACGAACCGGAAGGGGCGCAAAGTGATATTGCAGGCCGCATCCATCGGCGGAGGGGAGATTGTAATCCAGTCCGTGGATGGTTTAGAAACCTCCATTTCCGGCCATGGCAACACACTGGTGCTCACTTACCGGGACACGCCCGGCATGATCGCTAAAATCAGCGGCGAAGTAGCCGCGAGCCACCTGAATATCGCCACCATGCGCGTTTCCCGCTCTTCAGCCGGGGGGGAAGCCATGGTAACACTGGAACTGGACGGCGCAGCGGATCACGCGTTGATCGGGCATCTGTCGGAATTGACGGACGTATACCATGTGGCCTATCTGGCCGCGCGTGGGGACGAAACGCAGGGGAGGAATGAGCCGTGCAGACCATAACGGAGGTGCTTGCCGCCGCTAAGGAATGCGGGAGTATCGCACGGGCGGCGATTCGCTGGCAGGCCGGGCAGGACGGTACGGATGAAACAGCGGCACGCGCCAGAATGCGGAAGGCGCTGGAGGTAATGCGTTCCAGCGTTCAGGAAGGGCTCAGTCCGGAACTGCGTTCCGTATCCGGTCGGGTTGGCGGGCAGGCGGCGCAGATGCGCGCCGCGGAACACAGCGACCGTTTCGGCCTGTTAGGGAAAGCCTGCGCCTATGCGTTGGCCGTATCGGAAAGCAACGCCTGCATGGGGAAAATCGTCGCGGCGCCAACGGCTGGCAGCTGCGGCATTCTGCCGGGCGTGCTGCTGGCGGCACAGGAACAGGATGGATTTTCAGATGATGATTTGACGGACGCCCTGTTTACGGCGGCGGCGGTAGGGCGCGCGATTGCCCTGCAGGCTACGGTAAGCGGCGCGGAAGGTGGCTGCCAGGCGGAATGCGGTTCTGCGGCCGGCATGGCCGCCGCGGCGCTGACGGAGCTGTACGGCGGCACCCCGGAAGCGGCGGCTGACGCCTGCGCATTTGCGCTGATGAACATGCTGGGGCTGGTGTGTGACCCTGTGCAGGGGCTGGTGGAGATACCCTGCGTATACCGCAACGTGGGCGGAGCTTCGCAGGCGATGGCCGCTGCGCAGATGGCATTGGCAGGCTTGCACTGTCCGATTCCCTGCGACGAGATGATCCTGACGATGAAGGATGTGGGGGACACGTTGCCCGCCAGCCTGCGCGAAACGGGAGACGGCGGCTGTGCCGCCTGCGCCAGTATGCGCTGCGGCAAGCGCCGTAACGAATAAGGCGCGTCTTGCCTATCGGTCCGTTTGATCGGATCGAAGCGATACCGGCTGTTTCATTATTGCTTAGAATATACAGAAAACCGGCGCGTGTTGCACAAAGTGGCAACACGCGCCGGCTTCTTTCGGTTATTATTCTTCGTTGCGCACACGCAGGGCGCGGGTTGCGTTCAGAATGGCGAGCAGGCTTACGCCTACGTCTGCGAACACCGCCAGCCACATGTTGGCCAGCCCCACCGCGATCAACGCCAGTACGCCCAGCTTGACGGCGAGGGCGAATACGATATTTTGCCGGGCTATCTGCAGCGTATGCCGCGCAATCCCGATGGCCAGCGGCAGTTTGCGGGGATCGTCATCCATCAGCACCACGTCGGCAGCCTCCACGGCTGCGTCACTGCCCAGCGCGCCCATTGCGACACCCACGTCCGCGCGGGTCAGTACCGGCGCATCGTTCACGCCGTCACCAACGAAGATCAGCCTGCCTTTGGGGCCGTTCTGGGACAGCAGTTTTTCCACCTGATCCACCTTGTCTGCCGGAAGCAGCTGTGCGTGTACTTCGGTAAGGCCCAGCTCCCGCCCTACCTGATCCGCTACGGCCTGCGTGTCGCCGGTAAGCATTACGGTTTTGCGCACGCCTTCGCGTTTCAGGGCGGCAACGGCGGCTTTGGAGCCGGATTTGATCTCATCGGAGATCACGATATGCCCCAGATAGACGCCATCACGGGCAACGTGTACCACCGTGCTGCCCTCGTGCGGGCAATTTGGGGTAACAACGCCGATGGTATCCATCAGTTTCTGGTTACCGGCGAAAAGCGTGCGGCCATGTAGTTCGGCGGATACGCCCTGACCGGCAATTTCCTGTACGTTGGTCAGTCCGTCGGAATCGACAGGCAGATGATACTGCGCGCGGATGGATCGGCTGATGGGGTGATCGGAGTAGCTTTCCACGGTGGCAGCCAGTTTGAGCAACTCCTGTTCCGTCACCTGATCAGGATGGATCAGCGTTACTTTAAAACTGCCTTCGGTGAGCGTTCCGGTTTTGTCAAACACCACGGTTTCCGCGCTGGCGAGCTGCTCCAGATAGTTGCTGCCTTTCACCAGTATCCCGTTGCGGCTGGCGCCACCGATGCCGCCAAAAAAGGTAAGCGGTACCGAAATAACCAGCGCGCACGGGCACGACACGACCAGGAAGCTGAGCGCCCGCTCGCCCCATAGGCGCCATCCTCCGCCCGTGATCAACGGGGGAAGCACGAACAGGAGCAGTGCGGCGGCGCAGACCAACGGGGTATAGATACGCGCGAAACGCGTGATGAAGGCTTCGGTTTTCGCCTTCTTGGCGCTGGCGTTCTCCACCAGATCCAGTATTTTCGCGACGGTGGATTCGCCATAGGGTTTGCTGGCCCGTACCCGCAGCAATCCGCTCTGGTTTACGCAACCGCTGACCACGTCGTCCCCGACGGTCACATCCCGGGGCAAACTTTCTCCGGTCAGCGCCGCGGTATTCAGCGCGGAAGCACCTTCCAGCACCACGCCGTCCAGCGGTACGCGCTCGCCGGGTTTGATTACGAACACTTCGCCTACTGCGACATCCTCCGGGGATACGGTGATCGTTTCCCCCTTGCGTTCCACGTGGGCGGTATCGGGGCGGATATCCATCAACGCTGATATGGATTTACGGCTTTTTCCCAGCGCGTAGCTCTGAAACAGCTCACCCGTCTGGTAAAGGAGCATTACGGCAACGGCTTCGGGGTATTCGCCTATGACCAGCGCGCCGAGTGTGGCGACGGACATGAGAAAATTCTCATCGAAAATTTCACCATGGATGATATTTTCGCCTGCTTCTTTCAATACGCTGAAACCGGATAGCAGATAGGCGATCAGAAACAGGATGAACCGAAAAACGGGTTGGGGTACCAGCAGCGCGGCGATAAAAATTACGGCTGCGATTACAATGGTCATCAGGGTTTGCTTTTGCTTGCGGGTCAAAACGAATCCATCTCCTCATCGTTCATTGGGGAAAGGATACTCTATACGGGATGATTTCAGGAAAGGATGCATCCGTGCGCTGTACGGGCGGCTACTTTACGTGCAGCGTGCACAACTTCTTCGAACGTCGCGTCGTC
>DAOPZG010000003.1:0-51712 GCA_035353235.1 Candidatus Limiplasma sp. | reverse complement strand
GGCGTAGAAACTGTGCGCGGCCAACGCCTGCAAGTCGCACAGGATTGGGCGGCTGCCCTGCATGGCACAAAACACCACGCTGCCGCTGGCGCCCCGCGCGCGCTGGCTGAGCAGCGACTCGCTGGGATTGGCTACCGGCATTACGCCGTTCTTGACCATTTCAAACACGCCCAGCTCATTAATACTGCCGAACCGGTTTTTAACCGCCCGAAGCAGCCGGTATTCGTGCTGGCGGTCCCCCTCAAAACTGAGTACGGTGTCCACCATGTGCTCCAGAACCCTTGGGCCTGCCAGACTGCCTTCCTTGGTGACATGGCCGACCAGAAAAACGGAGGTTTCGCTGGTCTTCGCATACCGGATGATGGACGCGGCGCTTTGCCGCACCTGGGACACGGAACCCGGCGCGCTGGCGCTGCCGTCGCTGACCATGGTCTGGATGCTGTCGATAATCAGCACGTCCGGGCCGATGGCTTCGCATTTGGCCAGAATGCTTTCCACTCCGTTTTCCGCCAGCACCAGCAAACGGTCCTGTGGTACGGCCAGCCGGTTGGCGCGCAGCTTGAGCTGACGAAGGCTTTCTTCTCCGCTTACATAAAGAACCCGGCGGTTTTTGCTCAACTCCGCGGCCACCTGCATCAGCAGGGTGCTTTTCCCTACGCCCGGATCGCCGCCCAGCAGCGTTACGCTGCCCTGCACCAGCCCTCCGCCAAGCACGCGATCCAGTTCCTCGTTGCCGGTAGAGGCGCGTGTTTCCTGCGTTTCTTTTACCTGCATAAGCAGCATGGCTTCGGCGCCCGCGGTCTGGTAGCGGGCGGACTTTTCGGCTGTCCTGCCGGATGCGGTGGCAGGCGCGATGTGCTGCTGCTCCTCAAAGGTATTCCATTCGCCGCAATCCGGGCAGCAACCCAGCCAGCGTGGGGTTTCATAGCCACAGGAAGAGCAGACGAATATTGTTTTGTCTTTAGCCAAAAGGGTTCCTTTCCGGCTTCCCGGACGTCTGCCTGCCGAGCGATCTTCCCGGGCGGCAAGCCGGACAACGCGGCCAGCGGGAGCCTGTGATGGAGATCAGGCGGATAAAAAGGTATACAAAATCAGTATAACACGAAACCGGAAAAAAGCGACCCGTTTGTGCGGGATTCCGTAGCGTAAAGACAACTTACCGTGTGCTCAGGGTTGCCTGCGGGCAATCACCAGCAGCTGCAGCTCCCGATCGTCAGCGGGTTTGCCATCATAAGTGGAGAAAGTCTTTTCCATACACATCCCGCGCGCCGTTTCAGAAAGTCCACCTGTTGTTCAGTCTGTTCTACCCAGGACTGCTGTTTAACGTCCAGCGACCATGCGTGGCTGTACCAGTCCGGTGGATTGGATTTCATTCGGGGTCCCCTTTCGCTGTGGAATCGTGGGTTTCAGCAGACGGCATAGCTTTGGACGCGGCATAGGCTACGACTGCCTGCGCCGCCCGGATGTTCATACCTTCGACAGCCTTCAGTGTCTCCACATCGGCGGCAAGAATGGCGGGGAGGCTACCGAAAGCCCGGAGCAGCGCAACCTTCCGCTTTTCACCGATGCCAGGGATGGCGGACAGTTCGCTTGCGATACCCGCTTTGCCGCGCAGCATCCGGTGATGGGTAATGCCAAAGCGGTGGGCTTCGTCGCGCACGCGCTGCACCAGATGCAGGGCGTTGCTGCGTTTGTCCAGTACAATCGGGGTTTCCTGACCCGGCAGGTAAATTTCCTCAAACCGTTTTGCAAGACCGAACATGGGTACGTTGCCCCCCGCGTCGAGCATCGCGCGGTGGGCAAAGGCAAGCTGCTGTGGGCCGCCGTCAATGAGGATCACATCCGGGAAGCGGCTGAAACGGCCGTCGCGCGGATCAAGCCCGGAAGCTTCTCGCTCCTTTTTTTCCTCCAGCCCATGGGTGAAGCGTCTGCCGATCACTTCCGCCATAGAGGCAAAGTCGTTGGCTCCCTCGACGGTTTTGATGCGGAAATGGCGATACTGCTTTTTCGCGGGCATACCGCCGTGAAAGACGACCATCGATGCGACGGACAGTACCCCCTGTGTGTTGGAAATATCATATCCCTCGATACGTTCCGGAAGCGTTGACAGGTCCAGCGCCTTCTGCAGTTCCTGCATGGCCAGCACGGTCTGTGCGTTTTTACTCTGTTCGCTTTGCTGGCGTTTCAGCAGCGCGTCGGCGGCGTTTTTTCGGCAGATACCTACCAGCGCGGCTTTAGCCCCGCGCATGGGTACCAGCAGGTTGACCGCGCCGCCGCGCCGTTCACGCAGCCACAGTTCTAGTTCCTCCCGGTTCTCACCCAGTGTTTCGGCCAGAAGCTCCCGGGGGATGGCGGGGGTATCCTCATAATGCTGGGTAATAAAACCTTCCAGAATATCGCCCGGTTCGTCGCCGCCGGCACCCTCCAGCACATAGGCTTGCCCGCCCTCGATCCGTCCGCCGCGAATATGTAAAAGTTGCACGACGGCGTCGTTCGCATCCGAAGCTACAGCCACCACATCCTGTTCCACATCGCGGGTTTGGATGGCAAGCTGCCGTTCGGTAATTGCCTGCACGTCGGCGATCTTATCCCGGTAGACCGCTGCCTGCTCGTATTCCATTTTGGCGGCGGCTTCAGCCATACGGTCATTCAACTCGCGCAGAATTTCCCGCGCGTCGCCGTTTAAAAAATCAACGGCCCGACGAAGAATATCTTTGTAATCCGCCTCGCTGATGTAACCCGCACAGGGTGCCTTGCATTGTCCGGTCGAATGATAAACGCAGGGACGGTATGGTTTTCCCAGCGGCAGTTTCAGCGCGCAGCGGCGGAGGGGAAAATACCGGCTTAATTCGTTAAGCACCTGGCGAACGGCGGTGGCGCCGATGTAGGGGCCGAGGTACTTATAGCCGTCGTGAGGGTCCAGAGTGCGCGCAACCGTAAGGCGGGGAAAAGGCTCGTTCGGAGAATACCGCAGGTAAGGGTATTGCTTGTCGTCTTTAAGAAGAATATTGTAAAACGGCCGGTGCAGCTTAATCAGGTTGCATTCCAGCGTGAGCGCCTCAAAATTGGTGCGGCAAAGGATGATGTCGAAATCATCCACGCGGGAGACCATGGCCTGCACTTTGGGCGTATGGTTTTCAAAGGCGTGGAAATATTGGCGTACGCGATTTTTCAGGTTTTTGGCCTTGCCGACGTAGATGATCTGCCCCTGACTTTTCATCAGGTAACAGCCGGGGCTGTCCGGCAGGGTTTTAATCTTGTGCTGCAGCGCTTCCGTCATGTCGATCCTTTCCTTCCGAGGGGGTGGAGAACCCGTGTTTGGTTTCACTGTTATTGTATCCTCGCTTTGACCTGCGCGCAAGGGGTGGGAAGATTTTACACGTTCACGCCGAGGCGCAAACTCTCCCGGTGTCTCGTTGCGGGCTTTGTACGCTGTCGGCGCGCCTTGACGCGGAGGAAAACGGTCGATATAATAGAAACGTTTTTGAAACCACATCGAAGGAGAACGCGCGACATGAAAAAATGGGCCGGTCGACTGTTGATTGCCACTCTTAGCCTGATGCTGGCGGGGCAAAACGTTTTTGCTCTGGGTGAGAGTTCGCCCACCTTTGTACCGACAGCGCAACCCAGCCAGACGCCCGAAGCGACGGTGACTGCAACGCCCGAAGTGACTGCAACGCCTGAGGTGGCGGTAGCTCCCGAAGAAACAGATATGCCCGACTCCGGCGCCGAGGAAGAAGCTAACGCCGACGACAGCGTTGTACGTTATACTGCCATTGCCTCCGCGCCGCTGAAAGTACGCCGTGCGCCGGATGATAACTCGGGCGGATGCGGGAGCATAGCCAAAGGCGACGTGGTGTACATTGTCGAAATGGGTGACGAATGGTCGCTGGTGGATATTGGCCGCAACAACGGCTATGTGCGCACCCAGTATCTGAGCGAGATTCACGAGTATGTGAACGGCGCTACCGGCGCTGCGGTAACCGCCGCGCCAGCCGGGGAAGCGACCGTGGCTCCGGACGATCCGACCGACGCAGCCGCCGGGTTCAAAGAGAATTTTGTCGCATACGCCTATAAGGCGGTTGTCGCTAAGAAATCGGCGAGCGCGGATGCCGCCGCTGCTTTCAAAATACCGAAGTACGATAAGGTAACAGTCAGCAGCAACCAGAACGGCGTAAGCTACATCCGATATAACAATTCATACGGTTACGTGCCCACCGCAGCCTTATTCAAGTGGGACCGCATCGACCCGTACGCGGGGGATATCCCGGGATGCGACATCCACGTCGGGCTTGCGTTCGTCAACCACTCCACCGATATCCGCAGTTATGACGAAAAAGGTAACGAGGTGCTTAAAACGATCAACCCCGGTTCCGCTGTGTCTGTGGACACACTGGACAGCCAGGGGCGCTATCCGCTGCCGTACTGGCGCACCACAGGCTATATCGACCAAAGCGACGTGGGTTACTTTATGAAAGCGGTCCCTTGGGCAGACGCGCAGAGCGGAGACCTGATCAGCTGTATGAGCACCTTCTATGCGGTGGGCGTGCATACGCTGCAGTATCAGGGCCGTAACTGGAATATTTATATGGGCTCCAGCTTTATTTCCAATACAGTGGTGCAGCCGGGTGAAACCGTGAATACTTACGACCTGATGGGCCCTTACCGTGCGTCAACCGGGTACCATCACGCCCCGATCATGAGCCAGACGGCGCTGTGGGGATACGGCGGGGGCTGCTGTCAGGTAAACACCACGCTGTATAACCTGCTGATCCAGGTGCCGATTCTGATTAACTGGCGCAAGGTGCACGCGGACGTGGGGATTTACTATTGCCCGGTCGGGTTTGACGCGGCGGTGGGCGGCGGCGACACGACCATGATCTTTACCAACACCCTGCCTTATGCCGTGCGTATCAACTTTTTTATGAGCGACGGCTGCCTTACGGTGGGATTGTTCCGGGTTTAACCCCATAAAAGTGAGCATGGATTCATTAACGCGCGATTCGCTGAAAGCGCACATGCCACAGACAATATCCTGGCAAACTGAGACCGGACGGCAATACGCCGTCCGGTCTGTGGCTTCTGGAAGAGAGTATACACGGCGGAGTGATCTGCGCGCTTCCCAGTGTATCCTGCGATAAGGCCTGTGTGTGTTTACCCCTTCACGCTGCCCGCTGTCATACCGGCCATGAAGGTTTTCTGACAGGCGAGGAAGATCAACACGATCGGTACGATCGCCATGACGGCGCCCGGCATCAGGATATCGTACGCGTTGCCATAGGGGGTGATCGTGGTGCCCATGCCGATGGGAATGGTGAACTTCTCATTGGTATTCAGCACAATCAACGGCCAGAGAAGGTTATTCCAGCTGTTCATGGCGGACAGGATCGCCATTGCCCCGTAAGCGGGGATCATCACCGGAACCATAATGCGGAAGAAGATGCCGTAGTCGGTGCAGCCGTCGATACGCCCCGCCTCAACCAGTTCGATCGGCAGCCCGCTCGCGTATTGCCGGAAGAAAAACACCATAAACGCTGGAACCAGATAAGGGAGGATCACGCCGAAGTAACTGTCCATCAGCTTGATGCGCATCAGCGTGCGGTACATTGGAAGAATCAGAATTTCAAACGGCATCATCAGCAGGATCAGCA
The DNA here is from genome assembly GCA_035353235.1 of Candidatus Limiplasma sp. Lineage (GTDB taxonomy): Bacteria > Bacillota > Clostridia > Christensenellales > Aristaeellaceae > CAXXOK01. The sequence continues at coordinate 46,061 of DAOPZG010000003.1, read as the reverse complement.
CCAGAATGTCTACGGCCCTGCGCCCTTTGAAATGGTACATGGCCAGCGCATAACCGACAATCGAAGAGAAGAACAGCCCGACGGAGGTTTGCAGCACCATGATCACGAGGCTGCTCTGATACCATTTCCAGTAGATGCCATCCCGGTAGGTGTTCAGCGCGGCATAATTCGTGAAGGAGGATACACCGGGATCGAACTTAAAACTTAACCCGAGACGGAGAATTTCGGTGCCGGGTTTGAGCGAAGAGAGGAACATAAAGTAAAACGGCATCATCAGCAACGCACCGGCAAGGATAAGAAGCAAGGCGATCAGCACACGGGTGATCGCGTTCTTCCCATTGCCTCTCAGCGATCTCCGCATGCTTTTTCCTCCTTCCTGAAGAAGCCCATCAACGTCAGCTGTACAAGGTTCACACAGCTGACCAGCAACAGCAGCGTGATCCCTACCGCCGATGCGAGGCCCATATTGTTTTTGTAGATGCCCATCATATACATGTACCCAACGATGGTGCGCCCGATCCCGCCGGGGTTGCTTTGCTGCCACAAGGCAACGCTTTCGGTGAACATGGAGAAACCGCCCAGCACGGTAATGGTGATCACGTAGATCAAAACTGGTCGTATACTGGGCAGGGTGATGCTGAAGAAGGAGCGTAACTCACCGGCCCCGTCAATACGCGCCGCCTCGTACAGGTCCTGCGGTATGGCGCGGATTGCGGAGTAGAAATAGATAATATTCACACCCATCCAACGCCAGAGCGTCATCAGCACCAATACGAAGTTGCCGGTTCCGAAGTGGTTCAACCATTCCGTACTCGGCAGGCCCAGCGCGATGCAGACACGATTGGCCAGCGCGGTTTCCAGGCTGCCGAACGCCAGCCGGAAAACGATGCCCGCCACGATGATGGAGGTAAGAGCGGGGATAAAATACAGGGATTTGAAGAAGTTGGGCCACAGCGCGAAGCGACTGCTGAGGATTGCGGCAAAGATCAGGGGTACGGGAATGAGAATCAGAAGATCCCACAGCGTGTAGTTGCCTGTGGTCTGCAACGCCATGAGATAGTTATTGGAAAGCAGCTTTTTATAATTGCTCAGGCCGATGAACGTTGCGGTATTCGGCCCATCGATCTTCTGAAAACTCATGAGGATGGAGGAAACCGTCGGGTAGAGATAGATCAGAAGAAAATAAAGAAGAAAAGGCGCAATCATCACATAAGGCACCACTTTTGGGTCGTTGATACCGGTCAGTTTTCGTTTCCGAACTGTTTTCTGCAAAATGTCAGCCCTCCAAGGCCGCACTGTGCGGCTGATTGATTGGGTTTCAAGCGAAAAACCCCGTGAAAGAATACCTTCCGGGGCGTGATACGATGTTACTTTGCCAGCTTTGAAAGAATGGGTTCCGATCTGCGCCGGGGGCTTTCCCCCGGCGCAGATCGGAAATGAATCAGAGTTTACTTATTGGGCAGCCGCATCACGCAGTTCATCCGCGCAGGTCTTTGCGATGTCCGCGGGAGCCATGCGCTTGACAACCAGATCGTAAGCCATTTCGGACTTTACGATATCGGCAGCGGTGGGGTACAGGTCGGTCAGGCAGGTGGGCGCGACGCTGTCGAGCATTGAGGAGACGACGTCGAAGATGTCATCGCCGAAGTAATCGAAGAACTTGTTGGGCTTGGCGAGGTCTGCCGTGCCGTACACATCCTTGCGGATCGGGTCGAAGCCCAGAATGTACCATTCCTGCAGGTTGCCTTCGTAGCTCAACGTCGCATACGCGAGGAAGTCTTTGGCGAGATCCAGGTTTTTGCTGGTCTTGATGACCGCGGTGCCGGTGCCGCCCATCTGCGCGGTCTTGTAGCCGCCGTCGGTCCAGGTGGGCATCGGGGCGACCTTGATTTTTCCGGCCAGATCCGGCATATAGTTGGTAAAGCGGGCGGTATACCAGAAGGGCATGATCACGGATGCGCAGTTGCCGGCGTTCATCCAGCCATAGTACTCTTCCTCATGGTGTCCGCCGCCGGGGGCCGCGACCGCGGTACCGGCATCCAGCATGTCACTCATGAATTGCAGGGTGTTAACGACCACCGGATCATCCATGTGGACGTTGTTGTCGGCATCCAGCCAGTCGCCGCCGTGCTGGCTGACGAGCGGGTAGATGCTCCAGGTGTCCTTGACTTCCCAGGTGGTCATGGGCTTGCCGGTCTTTTCCAGAACGACCTTGCCGGCCGCGGCGAAATCATCCCAGGTTTTAATATCTTTGTAGTTAACGCCGGCGGCTTCCAGGATCTCCGTGTTGTAGAACACCACGCAGGCGCCGATGTGGTGGTCAATGCCGTAATACTTGCCGTCGCGGGCGTAGTTGTCAAGGCGCTGCATAACCAGCTTGTCCTTGATGGGTTCCACATACTCGTTCATATCGGCCAGCTGAATGTCGCCCTTGAGGTAGTTGGCGAACATGTTCACTTCGATATCGGAGATGTCGGGCGCGCCTTCGCCGGTCTGCAGAGCGATCGTCAGCTTGTTGTGCATGTCCTCGTATGGATAGCACTGCATGTCGATGTCCAGTTTCGGGCCTTTGGTTTGCGCGTTGTATTCCGCCAGCATTTCTTTGTAGAACTGGAGGTGCAGCTCCTGGAAGGTCCACAGGGTCAGATGTACGGTATCAGAGCTCTCTGCCAATGCGACGCTGCCGCCCAGAAGCAGACAGCAGGCCAGTACAAGAGCAAGAATCTTTTTCACGATTCGTTCCTCCTCCTATATTCTGTTGAGTTAACGTTAACCTATGTTCCTATTCTAATGCATAATTTCCATATTGTCAATGAATTTATAAAATTTACCTGCCTATTGAAAACAATAATGGAAAATGTTACTCTGCTTGCATATTATGAGGGAAACGAGGATCGCTTTTATGACGGATCAACACCGCGCAACCTTACAGGATATTGCCAGAGCCTGCGGCTATTCGGCCAATACGGTGTCGCGCGCGCTGCGAAACGACAACCGCCTGCCGCTGGAGACGCGCAATGTGATTGTGCAAACCGCCTCCGCAATGGGGTATATCCGCAATTCTTCAGCATCAACTTTGCGTTCGGGCACCAGCCGCACGGTTGCCGTGATTGTCAACGACATCAGCAACCCGTACTATTCCAACATGCTCAGTGAAATGGACGCGCTTCTTCAGCAGAAGGATTATCACATTATGATCCTCTGCACACAGGTGAACGATGATCTGGCTGAAAAGATGATCCACATTGCCATCTCCCGGTCGGTGGATGGAATTCTGTTTTTTCCGCATAACAACGCGGGCCATATCGAGTGTATGCAGCGCGCCGGGGTTCCCTTTGTGCTGCTGGACCGGTGGATTAAGGGGGTAACGGTGGATACCGCCCGCTGCGATGATGAAATGGGCGGGCGGCTGGCGGGAGAACACCTTGCCGCGCTGGGCCATCGCAAGATGATTTATCTGGCCGGCCCGAACGTGAACAGTTCCCAGCAGGATCGTCAGGCAGGGCTGATGAGCGCGCTGGAGAAGGCCGGTCTGCCCGCAGACAGCCTGAAAGTAATTCCCTGGAAGCCCTTTTTTCAGAAACCTCAGCCCGGAGAACTTCTGTCTGTACTGGAACCGATTGATTATTCGGCGATGATCACCTATAACGATGAACTGGCATATTACTGCATGAACGACCTCCGTCTGCGCGGCGTGCGGGTGCCGGAGGATGTGTCGATGATCAGCTTTGACCATATCCGCCGGGGGCATGCCTACCTGCCGCCGCTTACCAGCGTTACGGCGGACGGCCCGGGCGTTGCGGAAACCGCGGTGAAGCTTCTGCTGAACCGGATTGATCATCGCGACCTGCCGCCGCAGATTGTTGTGGTCCCGGTACGGATTTATGACGAGGAAACCACGGCGCGTCCGGCGAATAGTTTGAAATAGCAGCGCGGCCTGGAGCTTTATACCTGATTGACATGCCGTGCGCAGGGTGAAAAGGGGGACTCAATTTGCCAAGGCCATTTTCGGTTAACGATCCTTTTCTGTACATCGTGGTCGCCGTGATCCTGCTGCTGGTGCTGGCCCAGTCCATCTTCTTTCTGGTACGCTCGTGGCGGCGCGCGCTGGCGTTGGGCATGCAAAAAAGCACGCTTCGCCGGGTGGTGCGCACCAGCGCCACGTTCACCGTGGTGCCCGCCATCTCCATCCTGATCGGGGTTATCGCCCTGTCCCGCAAACTGGGGCTTCCGCTTCCGTGGCTGCGCCTGTCCGTCATCGGCGCGATTACCTACGAAACGCCCGCCGCTGAAGCCGCCGCCCGCGCCGTTGGCACCACCCTGGGCGATACGGCTACGATGCTGACCGCGCCGCAGTACACAACCATCGCATGGGTGATGACGCTTGGGATTATGGCCGGGGTACTGTTTACCCCGATCCTCTGCAAACGCCTGTTAAGCGGCGTGGACAGGCTGGAGAAGCGGGACCGGCGCTGGAGTGAAATTTTCATGAACGCCCTGTTTATGGGCATGATCTCCGCGTTCCTGGGCATGATCTTCGGCCACGTTACCGAAGGACTGACCGGATGGATTCCCGTGTTTGTGATGCTTGCGTCGGCGGTGATCATGCTCATGGTGGGCGCGTGTGTGAAACTGCTGAAATGGAACTGGCTGACCGACTACGCCCTGTCCATCTCCATGGTGGGGGCGATGGCGCTGGCGATCCCGATTACCAGCTGGGTTACGGGGGTGGTCGCATGAGTAAGCGCGGCGGAAACCTGCCCTATGAGGAGCAGACCCACCTGCTGGGTAAAATCTGGGTGTGGGGAATGGGTATTGTACTTTTAATGTTTCCTGCGGTGGTGTGCCTGTATTATAACGCCTGGCCGGATGGCGCGGGCCTGCTCAAGGGGCTGCTGGCAATCGCGCCTATGTACTGGGCGGTCGGTTTTATCGAGGTGATCACCTATGTGCCCATGCTTGGCGCGGGCGGCAGCTACCTTGCGTTTATCACCGGTAGCCTGACAATGCTCAAGGTGCCCTGCACGCTGGCGGCCTTTGACCGCGCGGGCGTAAAAAGCGGCACACCCGAAGGCGAGGCCGTGTCGACCATTGCCGTGGCGGTGTCCAGCATCACAACGCTTCTGATTATCTTTTTAGGCGTGCTGCTGATCGTGCCGCTGACGCCGGTGCTGGATAACCCCGCGCTTTCGCCCGCGTTTAACCAGCTGCTGCCCGCGCTTTTCGGCGGGCTGGGCGTAGCGCTGATCGCGAAGAATTTCAAGATCGCCGTGGCTCCGATTGTGGCGATGGTGGCGCTGTTTGTGGCGGTTCCCTCGCTGGCCAACAGCGCGGCTATCTTTGTGCCCGTGGCGTCGGTGATCGCCATTGTGGCGGCGCGGTGGATGTACAACCGCGGCTGGCTGACCCCGAAGGAAGGCAAGGCATGATGGTTTTATGGATCGTTCTGGGGCTGCTTGCGGTGTTGATTGCGATTGCGCTTTTCCGCGCCGTTCGCTTTCGCCCGATACCGGAGGGGGAGCCGCTGCCCGTACCGGTCGATGTGGATGAAGAGGAGGCCGCCCGCAACCTGGCGGCGCTGGTGCAGTGCCGTACCGTATCCCACGCCGATCCGGCGCTGGATGATGAGCGCGAATTTGACAAACTGGTTGCGCTGTTGCCCACGCTGTTTCCCAATGTTCACCGTGTATGTTTGTTTGAACGCATCGGCAGCCGTGGTCTGCTCTACCACTGGTCGGGGAATGGTGATGGCGCGCCTCTGGTGCTGACCGCGCATTACGATGTGGTGCCCGCCGAGGCGGAGCGCTGGGAGAAGCCGCCGTTCTGCGGGGAAATCGCCGGGGGGATCATCTTTGGGCGTGGCACGCTGGATACCAAATGCACGCTTTCCGCCGCGCTGACCGCGGCGGAAACGATGATTCGAAAAGGGTACACGCCGGAACGGGATGTGTATTTCTGCTTCGCGGGTAACGAGGAAGTGATGGGGTCCGGCGCGTCGCAGATCGTGGATGTGCTGGAAAAACGCGGCGTGAAACCGCTCATGGTGATGGACGAGGGCGGCGCGATTGTGGAAAAGGTGTTTCCGGGGGTAAAACAGCCCTGCGCGCTGATCGGCGTGGCGGAAAAGGGCAGTGTCAACTATCAGGTGGCCGCGCGCTCCAAAGGCGGACACAGCTCCGCGCCGCTTCTTAAAACGCCGGTGGACACCGTGGCTCGGGCCTGCGTGCGCATGGCGGATCACCCTTTTCCGTTCCGCGTAACGCAGCCTGCTCAACTGCTGCTGGACGGTCTGGCGCGGCATTCCAGCTTTTTATACCGGTTGATTTTCGCTAACCTCTGGCTTTTTAGCCCCGCGCTGGATGCGATGTGCCGTAAAAGCGGCGGGGAGATGAACGCGCTGTTCCGTACCACGACGGCCTTTACGGTGCTTCGTGCCGGAGAAAGCGCCAATGTGCTGCCCGCCGAGGCCCAGCTGACGCTGAACGCTCGCGTGCTGCCCGGGGAGACCATCGACGGAACGCTCGCCGCGCTTCGGGACAAGGTGAAGGACCCGAGCGCGGAGGTGAGCCTGCTTAAAGGTCTGCCGCCGTCAGGCTGCTCCGGCATAGACGGGCAGGGATACGCGGCGCTGAAACGCACGATCGGGGAAATTTACCCCGGCGTGCTGGTGTCCCCGTATCTGATGATCGCGTGCAGCGACGCGCGCCATTACGAGCGCATCTGCGCGCATGTGTACCGCTTTTCCGGCATGCCGCTTAACACAGAGGAGCGCCGGATGATCCACGGGGTGAACGAGCAAATTCCCGTGAAAAAGCAGGCGGATACCGTGCGTTTCTATCTCCGGCTGATCACGAACCTTTGCGGGGAAGGGAAACCCGCATAACGACGCGAACAGAAACAAAGGAAACCTTACAAAGCAGGCTTTTGCAGATGCTATGAAAGGCCTGCTTTGTTTTATTTACGAACGATTCAGCGTAAAATCGTCGTAAAATTCCTCTCTATTTCGAAATTTTTCTTGACAGCAACCGCTTTTCTATGGTAAAGTAACCGCAATTCCAGCAAAGGAGCCGACTATGAACCATTTAGCACTGGCCCTAAGCATTATCATTATTACCGTTGTCGTCCTAGTACGGGTTATCGTACGGGAAGACAACGTGATTTTGCGTATGCCAGGGACAGGGAGAATGGTGAAAGCATAACCATAGAGAGTATGCACACACCCCCCGAACCGTGGAATACGGTTCGGGGGGATTTTTTATATCCGGGGAGGGTGCGATATGAAACGAAACGGCGCGCAGATCCTGATGGAAGTGTTTCGGGAGCAGAACGTGGATACGGTTTTCGGGTATCCGGGCGGTGCGGTGCTGAACATTTATGACGAGCTGTACAAGGCGTCCGGGTGGTTAAGGCATGTAATCACCTGCCACGAGCAGGGCGCGGCGCACGCCGCCGACGGGTACGCACGCGCCACCGGCAAGACCGGCGTGGTGCTGGCCACTTCCGGCCCGGGCGCGACCAATCTGGTCACCGGTATCGCCACCGCCTACCTGGACTCTACCCCGCTGGTCGCCATCACGGGCAACGTGGCCTGCCCGCTGATCGGCCGGGACAGCTTTCAGGAGGTGGACATTACCGGCATTACCATGCCGGTGACCAAGCACAACTTTATGGTAAAGGATATTGCGCGTCTGGCGGATACCCTGCGCGAGGCGTTTGCCATCGCCGCGTCCGGCAGGCCGGGCCCGGTGCTGGTGGATATTCCCAAGGATGTGCAGGCCGCCGAGTGCGAATTTACCCCGGCTGCGGAGGAACCCGCGCCCAAACGGAAAATCCCGGACGATGCGGCGGTGAAGCGGGCGGCGGAATTGATCGCCGGGGCAAAGCGGCCGTTCCTGTACGCGGGCGGCGGCGTGGTCAGCGCCGGGGCGGGAAAGGAACTGCTTACGCTGGCGGAAACCATCGGCGCGCCGATCGGAACCAGCATGATGGGGCTTTCCGCCGTGCCCAACGACCATCCGCTGTTTCTGGGCATGACCGGGATGCACGGGCGCTACGCCGCAAGCCTCGCGCTGGACCGGTCGGATTTGATTATCGCGGTGGGCACGCGGTTTTCCGATCGTGCGACGGGCAACAAGCAGGAGTTCTCCAAAGACCACAAGGTGCTGCACATCGACATCGACCCAGCGGAAATCGGTAAAAACATCCCCGCCTACGTGGCGCTGGTGGCGGATGTGAAGCAGGCGCTTGCGGCGCTGAACGCCATCGGGCTGCCGCATTCCGACCCGGCGTGGCTCACGGAAGTGCAGGCGTTGAAAGCCGCGCCGGACAACCGCCTGACCATGGACCCGGACAGGCTGAACCCGGAACTGGTGATCCGCGCGATCAACCGGCGGCTGCCCGAGGACTGCCCGGTGGCGACGGACGTGGGACAGCACCAGATGTGGGTGGCGCAGTATTATAGCTTTGGCAGACCGCGCACCTTCATCACCTCCGGGGGGTTGGGCACCATGGGGTTCGGCATGGGCGCGGCCATGGGCGCGTGTATCGGCACGGGACTTAAAAAGACGGTGCTTTTCACCAGCGACGGCAGTTTCCATATGAACCTGAACGAACTGGCCACCGCTGTGGCCAACCGCCTGCCGCTGGTGGTGGTGGTGCTCAATAACAGTGTTTTGGGCATGGTGCGGCAATGGCAGACCATGTTTTACGGCAAACGGTACTCCAACACCACCCTGAACCGCCCCACGGATTTCTGCCTGCTGGCGCAGGCGTTCGGCGCGCGGGGGATGCGGCTGGAAACGCTGGATAAGCTGGACAGCGTTCTGGATAAGGCGTTCTCGATCCCCGGGCCGGTGGTGGTGGATGTGCGGGTGGACCGCGACGAGATGGTGCTGCCGATGATCCCGCCCAACGGCACCGTGCGGGATATGATTTTAAGGGGGTAAACGCATGGAAAACGGCAAGCTGATCCTGTCGATGCTGGTGCGAAACGAATCCGGCGTGCTCACCCGCATCTCCGGCCTGTTCGCCCGGCGGGGCTTCAATATCGACAGCCTTTCGGTCGGGGAAACGCAGGACGCGCGTGTATCCCGCGTTACCATCCGGGCGGCGGGGGACGCGTACGTGCAAAACCAGCTGGTGTGCCAGCTGGAAAAACTGCACGACGTGCTGGTGGTGGAAGCCATGGACCTACCCCGCGTGGTCGCGCGGGAACTGCTGCTCATCAAGGTACGGGCCGAGCCTGCAACCCGCGGGCAGGCGCTGGACGCGGTAACGGTGTTCCGCGCCAAGGTAATCGACCTCACCCCGGACACCATGACCATGGAGCTGACGGGAGAACAAACCAAGCTGGACGCGTTCATCGCGTTTCTGGCCCCGCTGGGCATTATCGAGCTTTGCCGGACGGGCGTTACGGCCATCGGTCGCGGCGACTATGTGCTTACTAAAAAAGAGGAGGAATAAAACAATGGCAACCATGTATTATGAGAAGGATTGCGACCGTGCTTTTCTGGAGGGCAAGAAAATCGCCGTGATCGGCTACGGCAGTCAGGGCCACGCCCACGCGCTGAACCTGCGGGACAGCGGGTTTGACGTAACGGTGGGGTTATACGAGGGTTCCCAGTCAGCCGTAGCTGCGAAAAAAGCCGGTCTGCCTGTGATGCTCACCCGCGACGCGGTAGCCGCGTGCGATGTGGTGATGGTGCTGGTGAACGACGAAAAGCAGGCGGCGCTTTATAAAAACGACATCGCCCCCGCCCTGAAACCCGGGAAAACCCTTGCCTTCGCTCACGGATTTAACATCCATTTCGGGCAGATTGTGGTGCCCAAAGACGTAGCGGTCATCATGATCGCGCCCAAAGGCCCCGGGCACACCGTACGCAGCCAGTATCTGGAAGGCAAAGGCGTACCCTGCCTGATCGCTGTGGAGCAGGACCCGCGCGGCGACGCCAGGGGTATCGCGCTGGCGTGGGCGGCGGGCATCGGCGGCGCGCGCGCGGGCGTGCTGGAAACCACCTTCCGCGAGGAGACAGAGACCGACCTTTTCGGCGAGCAGGCGGTGCTGTGCGGCGGCGTGACGGCCTTGATGAAAGCGGGCTTCGATACGCTGGTGGAGGCGGGCTATCAGCCGGAAAACGCGTATTTCGAGTGCGTGCACGAGATGAAACTGATTATCGACCTGGTGGTTTCCGGCGGCATGAACTTTATGCGCTACTCCATTTCCGACACCGCCGAATACGGCGATTATATGACCGGTTCCCGTCTGATTACAGAGGAAACGAAGAAGGAAATGAAGAGGGTACTCACCGAGATCCAGAACGGCACCTTCGCCCGCAACTGGATTTTGGAAAATCAGGCCAACCGCCCCGGGTTTAACGCCATGCGCAAGGCCGCGCAGAACACCCTGCTGGAAAAAACGGGCGCCGACCTGCGCGCGAAGATGAGCTGGCAGAAGCCTGCGGAGGAAAACAAATGAACCGTTCCGACGCCGTAAAAACCGGGCCGGAGCGCACGCCTCACCGCTCGCTGCTGAAGGCCTGCGGATTTACCGATGCGCAAATCCGCAAGCCCTTCGTGGGCGTGGTCAACTCCTACTGCGAAATCGTGCCCGGACACACCCACCTGCGGGAAATCGCCCGTGCCGTGAAGGACGGGGTTCTGATGGCGGGCGGAACGCCGTTTGAGTTTAACACGATCGCGGTGTGCGATGGGATCGCCATGGGGCACGAGGGGATGCGTTACTCCCTGTGCACGCGGGAACTGATCGCGGACAGCGTGGAGTGCATGGCTCGCGCCCACGCGTTCGACGCGCTGGTGTTCATCCCCAACTGCGACAAGATTGTGCCGGGGATGCTGATGGCGGCGGCACGACTGAACCTGCCCTGCGTGTTCGTGTCCGGCGGACCGATGCTGTCGCTGAACGGCAGGGATTTAAACAGCGCCTTTGAGGCAGTGGGCGCGTACATGGCCGGAAACATCGACGAAAGCGCGCTGGCCTGCGCGGAAAACGACGCGTGCCCCACCTGCGGTTCCTGCTCCGGCATGTTTACCGCCAACTCCATGAACTGCCTTACCGAGGCGCTGGGCCTGGCGTTGCCGGGCAACGGAACCGTCCCCGCGCCCTACGCGGCGCGCATCCGCCTGGCCAAGGAAGCGGGCACGCAGGTGATGGAATTGTACCGGCAAAACCTGCGCGCGCTGGACATCCTCAACGCGCAGTCCGTGCGCAACGCGCTTACGGTGGATATGGCGCTGGGCTGCTCCACCAATACCGCGCTGCATCTGGCCGCCGTGGCCCACGAGGCGGGCGTGCCCTTCAGCCTTGCGGACATCAACGCCGTAAGCGCCGTTACGCCCAACCTGTGCAAGCTGGCCCCTGCGGGGAAACATCACGTGCAGGATTTACACGAGGCGGGCGGCATCCCCGCGGTGATGGGCGAGCTGAACAAAATGGGCCTGCTGAACGGGGATTGCGCGACCGTGACCGGCCGGACACTGGCCGAGAACCTGACCGGTGTGACCGTGAAGGACGCGTCGGTGATCCGCAGCCGGGAAACGGCGTACGCGCCCGTAGGCGGGCTGGCGGCGCTGTTTGGCAACCTGTGCGAGGACGGCGCGGTGGTGAAGCAAAGCGCTGTGGCCCCGGAAATGCTGACCCATTCCGGCCCGGCGCGTGTATTTGACGGGGAAGAGGCTGCCGTGGCCGCCATCTATGCCGGGCAGATCCGCGCGGGCGACGTGGTGGTGATCCGTTACGAAGGCCCGGCGGGCGGCCCGGGCATGCGCGAAATGCTTAGCCCCACCTCCGCCATCGCGGGTATGGGGCTGGATAAAAGCGTGGCGCTGATTACCGACGGGCGCTTTTCCGGAGCCACGCGGGGCGCGGCCATCGGGCACATCTCGCCGGAAGCCGCCGCGGGCGGGCTGATCGCGCTGGCAGAAGAGGGCGACAGGATTGAGATCGACATCCCGAACAAACGCCTGACCCTTGCGGTGCCGCAAACGGAAATCGACCGCCGCCGCGCGGCGTATACGCCGTCGGAAAGGCCGCCGCTTAACGGCTACCTGAAGCGGTACGCGAAGATGGTATCCTCCGCGGACAAAGGCGCGGTTTTCAAAGACTGACCCGTGCCGGAAGAATTCCGCAAAACAGGGTTGGGATGATTTTTCGTAAGGAGAGCGAACAGCATGCAACAGATTCGCATTTTTGACACCACGCTGCGCGACGGGGAACAGGCCCCCGGATGCAGCATGGACCTGGCGGAAAAAATTGAGATTGCGCAGGCGCTGGAACGCATGAAGGTGGACGTGATCGAGGCGGGCTTCGCCATCGCGTCGCCGGGAGATTTTACCTCGGTGCAGACTATCGCGCGGACGCTCAAAAATTGCACGGTCGCAAGTCTCGCCCGGGCAGTGCCGGGGGATATCGACGCGGCGTGGGAAGCGGTAAAGGACGCGAAAGCCCCGCTGATCCACACCTTTCTGGCCACGTCGCCCACGCACATGCAGTACAAGCTAAAGATGACCGAGCAGGAGGTGCTGGATACCATCGCCTCCATGGTAGCCTACGCGCGCAACCTCGCCCCGGAGGTGGAGTTTTCCGCCGAGGACGCCATGCGCTCCGATCCGGCATTCCTTGCCAAAGCGGTGGATACGGCCATCCGCGCGGGCGCGAAGGTAATCAACATTCCGGATACCGTGGGGTATGCCACCCCCGCCGAAATGGCGGAGATGCTCGGGTATCTGAAAAAGAACGTGGAAAAGATCGACACGGTGACCCTGTCCGTGCACTGCCATAACGATCTGGGACTGGCGGTCGCCAACTCGCTCGCCGCCATTCGGGCGGGCGCGGGGCAGGTGGAAGGCACCATCAACGGCATCGGCGAACGCGCGGGTAACGCGGCGCTGGAAGAACTGGTGATGGCCATTCGCACCCGACCGGACCTGTACCCCGTATCCTGCGGGGTGGACACCACCCGGATTTCGCCGGTGAGCCGCCTGGTATACAGCGTGATCGGCATTAACGCACCCATCAACAAGGCGGTGGTGGGGCAGAACGCTTTCGCGCACGAGGCGGGTATCCACCAGCACGGTGTGATGGCGAACCGCGCCACCTACGAAATTATGACCCCGGAATCCATCGGTCTGGTGCAAAACCGCATGGTGCTGGGCAAGCACAGCGGCCGCCACGCCGTGGAGGAACGCCTGAGCGCGCTGGGGTATACGCTGGAAAAAGACGAGCTGGATAAGCTGTTTGAGCGGTTTAAGGACCTGTGCGACCGGAAAAAGACCATCACGGATTACGATCTGGAGGCGCTGGCGGTACACCGTCTGTCCGGCGTGAGCGCCAAGCCGGGATACAAGCTGGAACGCTTTACTGTAAACAGCGGCAACTACGTTACCTCCAACGCCGTGGTGAGCGTACTCAACAATGGGGAACGCACCGAGGAGGTCGCCATCGGCGACGGCCCCATCGACGCGGCCTTCAACGCCGTGGACAAGCTGATCCCCGCGCCCGCACACTCGCTGGAGGATTACGCGCTGCAAACCATTTCCGAAGGCAAGGACGCGCAGGGCGAAGCGATCGTTAAAATCCGCTGCGGCGACCGCGTGGTCACCGGCCGCGGCCTGTCCACCGACGTGATCGAGGCCAGTATTCTGGCGTATGTAAACGGAATGAACAAGCTGTAAGCGGCGGATGAGGTGGCACATGACAAGCGTGGAAATCTTCGACAGCACCCTGCGCGACGGGGCACAGGGCGAGGGCATCTCCTTCTCCGTAGGGGATAAACTGGCCATCGTACGCGCGCTGGACGCGTTCGGGGTGGATTACATCGAGGCGGGCAATCCCGGCTCCAACCCCAAGGACCTGGAATTTTTCCGGCGCGCGGGGGCGCTGGCGCTTCAAAACGCACGGTTGTGCGCGTTCGGAAGCACCTGCCGCAAGGGCGAAGCGCCGGGGGACGACCCCAACGTGCGGTCATTGCTGGACGCGGGCACGCCCAGCGTGTGTATCTTCGGCAAGGCGTGGGATTTGCACGTTACGCAGGTGCTGGGCGCGTCGCTTGCAGAGAATCTTCGGCTGGTTACGGATACCGTGCGCTTCCTGAAGGTGGCGGGTCGGGAAGTGATTTTCGACGCGGAGCACTTTTTCGACGGGTATCAAAACAACTCCGCCTACGCTATGAAGGTGCTGGCCGCCGCGCGCGCGGCGGGCGCTGACGCGCTGTGCCTGTGCGACACCAATGGCGGCACCCTGCCGGAGGAAATCCGCCGCACGGTGGAAGCGGTATGCGCCGCCTATCCCGATGCGCGCGTAGGCATCCACTGCCATAACGATTCCGGCTGCGCGGTCGCCTCGTCGCTCGCGGCGGTGCGCGCGGGGGCCACGCAGGTGCAGGGCACGTTCATCGGTATCGGCGAACGCTGTGGCAACGCGGACCTCAGCGCCGTAATCCCCGCCCTGCGGTTAAAGATGGGACGGGACTGCAGGGGCGACCTGCCCAACCTGCGCCACACGGCGGGCGCGATCGCGGAGCTGTGCAACCTGTCGCTGTCCACCAACAAGCCCTATGTGGGTGCGAGCGCGTTTGCGCATAAGGGCGGCATGCATATCGACGGCGTAAGCAAATTAAGTCGCAGCTTTGAGCACATCCCCCCCGAAGCGGTGGGCAACGAGCGCCGTTTCCTGATGAGCGAGGTATCCGGCCGCACCACGGTACTGGCGAAACTATCCAAGGTCGCCCCGGAACTGACGAAAAATTCGCCGGAAGTGGCGGAGATCGTGGCGAAGCTGAAGGAGCTGGAACATGACGGTTTCCAGTTTGAAGCGGCGGACGCCAGCTTTGAACTGATGGTGCTTCGCACGTTAAAACGTTATCAGCCGCATTTTACACTGGGGATGTACCGTATCAGCGGCGAGTACCCCTTCCCGGACGGCGATCAGAGCGCCTCGGCCATGCTTTCCGTGTCGGTGGACGGGCAGCAGGAAACGACGGCCGCCATGGGCCACGGCCCTGTGCACGCACTGGATACGGCGCTTCGCAAAGCCCTGTCTGTGTTTTACCCGCAACTGGCGCGCGTGCGGTTGACGGACTACAAGGTGCGCGTTTTGTCCGGGCGCGACGCCACGGCTTCCACCGTGCGGGTGCTGATCGAAAGCAGCGACGGCGAAACCACGTGGACCACAGTCGGCGTATCCACGGACATTATCGCCGCCAGCTGGCAGGCCCTGACCGATTCCATCGAATATATCCTGCATCAAAAGGAGGCCGAAACCCAATGCCCATGACCATGACCCAAAAGATACTGGCGGCTCACTGCGGCCGGGAAACCCTCACGGCGGGAGAGATGATCCTCGCCGATACCGATCTGGTGCTGGGGAACGACATTACCGCGCCCGTGGCCATCAATGAGTTTCGTAAGGCGGGTTGCGACTGCGTTTTCGATTGCGGCAAGATCGCGCTGGTGATGGATCACTTTACCCCCAACAAGGATATCAAGGCGGCGGAACAGACGCTGAAGGTGCGTACCTTCGCGGAGGAAAAGGGCATCCCCAACTTTTTTGATGTGGGAGAAATGGGCGTGGAGCACGCGCTGCTGCCGGAACGCGGCATGGTGACCGCGGGCGATCTGGTGATCGGCGCGGACAGCCACACCTGCACCTACGGGGCGCTGGGCGCTTTCTCCACCGGCGTCGGCTCCACCGACATGGCGGCAGCCATGGCCTACGGAAAGGTTTGGCTGCGGGTGCCTTCGGCCATCCGCGTGGAACTGACCGGACATCTGCGCAGGCATGTTTCCGGCAAGGACGTGGTGCTGCACCTGATCCGCACGCTGGGCGTGGACGGGGCGTTGTACCAGTCGCTGGAGTTTGCTGGCGACGGTGTGGCGGCTCTTACGATGGACGATCGTCTGTGCATCTGCAATATGGCCATCGAGGCGGGCGCGAAAAACGGGATTTTCCCCGTGGATGACAAGACCCTTGCCTTTTTGAAAGAGCACGGCGCGAAGGAACCGCGCGTGTACGCCGCCGACCCGGACGCGGAATACGCGCGCACCGTGCGCATGGATTTGAGCGCGCTTACGTCCATCGTGGCGTTCCCGCATCTGCCGGAAAACGGAAAAACGTTCGACGAAATCGGTGAGATTCCCATCCAGCAGGTGGTGGTGGGCTCCTGCACCAACGGCCGCCTGTCCGATCTGCGGGAAGCGGCGGAGATTCTCAAAGGCCACAAAGTCGCCAAAGGCGTTCGCGCGCTGATCATCCCCGCTACGCAAAATATCTGGCTGGCGGCGGTCAAGGAAGGGCTGATGGAGATTTTTATTCAAGCGGGCTGCGCCGTCAGCACCCCCACCTGCGGGCCGTGCCTGGGCGGACACATGGGCATTCTGGCCAAAGGCGAGCGTTGCGTGGCCACCACCAACCGCAACTTCGTAGGCCGCATGGGCGACCCGCAGAGCGAAGTCTACCTGGCCAGTCCCGCCGTGGCCGCGGCCTCGGCGGTCGCGGGCAAGATTGCCTCGCCGGATACGTTAGCCTGACCGATCGGAACAGAAAGGGGCATACGCCATGCTTTTACAGGGCAACGCCGTCTGCTACGGCGACCACGTGGATACCGATGTGATTATCCCCGCGCGCTATTTAAATACCAGCGATCCCAAAGAACTGGCCGCGCACTGTATGGAGGACATCGACCCAGATTTTCTGAAGAAAATCAAACCGGGGGACATCATCGTGGCCGGGGAAAACTTCGGCTGCGGCTCCTCGCGGGAGCACGCGCCGCTCGCGATTAAGACCGCCGGCATTTCCTGCGTTATTGCCAGAAGCTTTGCCCGGATTTTTTACCGGAACGCCATCAACATCGGCCTGCCCATCATCGTATGCGACGGTGCGTTCCACACCGGCGACGCGCTGGCGGTGGATCTGGCGGCGGGCTGCATCGAAAACCGTACCACCGGTGAACGCTACGCGTTTCCGCCTTTTCCGGAGTTCTTACGGAAAATCATCGAGGCGGGCGGGCTGATGAACGCGATGGCGGGGGGCGAACTGAAGTGACTTATCGGATTACGCTGGTGCCGGGCGACGGTATCGGCCCGGAAATCGTGGATGGCGCGGTGAGGGTGCTGAACGCCGTGGGGCAGAGGTACGGGCACAGATTCCAATATGACACGGCGCTGGCGGGCGGCTGCGCCATCGATCGGTTCGGCGAACCGCTGCCCGCGGAGAGCCTGCAGAAATGCCTGAACAGCGACAGCGTTTTGCTGGGCGCGGTGGGCGGCCCCAAATGGGACACGCTGCCCGGCCATCTTCGGCCGGAGCGCGCGCTGCTGGGTATCCGCAAGGAACTGGGGCTGTTTGCCAATCTACGTCCCGCGAAACTGATGCGCGAGCTGGCCGCCGCGTCGCCCCTGCGGGCGGACATTGCCGCGCGGGGCGTGGACCTGATGATTGTGCGGGAGCTGACCGGGGGCATGTACTTCGGCCCCCGCGGGCGCGGGCAGGGAGAACTGGGTGAGAACGCCTTTGACACCGAGATTTACAGCCGGGGAGAGATTGAACGCATCGCTCGCGTGGGGTTTGAAACCGCCCGCAAACGCCGCAGGAAGCTGACCAGCGTGGATAAGGCCAACGTGCTGGAAAGCAGCCGCCTGTGGCGGGAAATCCTGCACGCGCTGGCGGCGGAATACCCGGACGTGGAATATGCCGACATGCTGGTGGATAACTGCGCCATGCAGTTGATCCGCGATCCGGCGCAGTTTGACGTGATCGTGACCAGCAACCTTTTCGGCGACATCCTGTCCGACGAGGCCAGCCAGCTGACCGGCTCTATCGGGCTGCTCGCTTCCGCGTCGCTGGGCGCGGGCACGCGCGGCATGTACGAACCTATCCACGGCTCCGCGCCGGACATTGCGGGACAGGGGATTGCCAACCCCATCGCCACAATTCTGTCCGCGGCAATGATGTTGACCCTTTCCTTCGGGCTGGGGGCGGAGGCCAAGGCGGTAGAAACCGCCGTGGAAACCGTGCTGAGAGCGGGCGTGCGTACCAAAGACATCGCGGCAGGCGGCGCGTTTATATCCGGGGAGGAAATGACCCGCCAGATCATCGAGGCGCTGCGGTAAACAGGGTAAAAGCAGGAAGCCCGGACGGCGATCCTATGCCGTCCGGGCTTTTCGTGTCCGTCACGCTTGCTCTTTGCCGGTTACGCCGCAGGGGGTGAAAGCATACGCATTCTTACGAACAACAAATAACGTCTGCTTTCGTTCCCGTGAAAGGCTTGCAGGCGAATCCGACAGTCTGATGGCCGATGCCGGGGATTATCGGTACTGGTTCCCGCTCACGTATTCGGCGGATACCAGGGGCTTGCCGTCCGCGTTCAGCATCACGGTCAGGCCGCCGCCGTAGCCGTTGCCGTGGTACAGGTAATTGACGCCCGTCGCCTTATCCACCCAGATTTCCATCAGGTTCATGGTTCCCTGCGAGTAGATTTTTTCAAAGCGTTTTTCATCCCACATGGCGTTTCGCCCCCTCTCCGTTGCTTACAGACACAGTATATCTTATTGGCGGTAGCGGTGCAAAGCCTTGAGGCGGTATACCGCGCCGGAGAGGCTCAATTGTCCGGAATGCGGGCCGAACGCGCGGCCCGGCGGGTTGTGAAGCGTTGGGATGGACGTTCTGGTGAAAAATGCAATAATATTTTTCACCAAAGGTGTTGACAACTGGAAAAGGATCGTGTATCATACAAATCACTGAAACGGTTAAGTAAATGGAGATGGAATGGAGGCGCCGGTTTGAAGCGCGTCAGTATCAAGGATGTGGCCCGGGAAGCTGGTGTTTCCACCACCACCGTCAGCTATGTGCTCAACCAGAACCCCACGCAGACCATCAGCCCCGAAACGACGGAACGGATCTGGCAGGCGGTGCGTGCGCTTAACTATGTGCCCAACCTGAACGCAAGGAGCCTGACCAGCCAGAAAACCAACCTGATCGGCGTGGTGATCCCGCAGACGGAACCGGGCAAGGAGTTTATGTTCGCCAATCCTTTTTATGGCGAGCTGCTCTCCGCCATCGAATATACCGCGCGGCGTAACGGCTACCACCTGCTGCTTTCCGGGCCGGAACCGGATCAGAGCTACATCAATATCGCGCGCAACCGCAGCGTGGACGGTATTATCATCGTGGGCTCCTACCCCAGTAAAAGCCTGAACGAGCTGCACGAGCTGGCCGTTCCCGTGGTGCTGGTGGATACCTACGTAAAGGACGAAGTGTTTCACACCATCGGGATCGACGACCGGCTGGGCGGTCTGCTGGCGACCCGCTACCTGCTGGAAAAAGGGCATCGCCGCATTGCGTTTGTCAGCGGTTCGGTCAGCGAGCAGGGCGTTATCCAGAAGCGTTTTCTGGGCTATATGGACGCGCTGAACGAGGCCGGAATCGCGATGGACGAGAAGTCCCTGTATCTGGGCACCGTGTCGTATGATTTCGCCTTGTCCGTACCGGAGGAAATGCAGCGGCGCGGCAACCGGGAAACCGCCGCGTTCACTACGGCGGACATTCTGGGCATGGGGCTGGTAAAGGGCTTGCGCCGCTTGGGCCGCCGCGTGCCGGAGGACTTGTCGATCGTAGGGTTTGATGATCTCGATCTGGCACGGATGAGTGATCCTTCGCTTACGACGGTGCATCAGGACATCGCCGAAAAGGGTCGCTGCGCTGTGCAGATGATTCTGGACGCGGCGGATGGCAACGCAGATAAGCAGGAATGTATTTTACCCATCCGCCTGATTGAACGCGAATCCGTCGCCGAACATACGGAAAAGGAAGGCTGAACCATGATACGACATTTGGGCGAGCAGCTGGTGCCCTTTCAGGCCAGCGGTTTTGAACGCTTGCCGGAAACACCGCTGATTGGGCAATCCGTTACGGTGCGCTGCCGTGCGGAGGGCGTAGAAACCGCCCCCGTGCTGGCGCTTTGCGCGGCGGACGGAGAACGGGCTGTGGAGGGGAACAGCGCGGACGGCCGGACGTATTCGTTCACGCTGGGCGCGTTTGCCTGCGCGCAGACGGTTCGGTATCGCTTCGAGGCTGGAAAAGAACATACCCAATGGTTTTCGTTTGAGGTTGTAACGGAAGAAACGGTCGAGCGTCCTGTGGGGGTCTATCGGGACGGCGAACGCTTGCGGGTAGCCCTTTGCCCGGATGTGACCCTGACGCTTCAGGGCGGAGAAAACCTTACGATGGCGCTTACGCAGAACGTCGCAACGGGCACGGCCTGTGAGTCGGGTGAGATTGCTTTACCGGAATCCTTTGCGATTTGTGCTTCGATGGATTCTATTTGGGAACTTAAACGTTTAAGCGATCCTGTAGCGTCCTGCAAGAGCTATCGCCTGCACCGGGCGGCGGATGGCCGGGTGGTACGGGTGGAAATGGAGCTTTCTCTTGCCTGCGGACACATCCTGGGAACAGGGGAACGCTTTGATGCTGTGGAGCGGACGGGGCGCGCAAGCAACTGCCGCGTGGTGGAGAAATTCACCCATCAGGGGGAGTATACCTATCTGCCCATACCGTTCTTTGTAACGGAGAAAGGCTTCGGTTGGTACCGGCAGAGCGACATCCCCGTAGAGCTGGATTTTTCCGGCCCGACTGTATTCCGCCAGGAAACGGAAGGCACAACGCTGACATGCGATATGCTGTGGTTTGGCACGCCCGAGCGGGTACTGCGCAGCTTCCTGAACAGCACGGGTCGCCCCGCGCTGCCGCCGGAATGGGCGTTCGGTGTGTGGATCAGCGCAAACGGATGGAACAGCGACGCGGAAGTGGACGCGCAGCTTACGGCATTACAACGCTGCAACTATCCGGCGAGCGTGATGGTGCTGGAGCAGTGGAGCGACGAGCAGACCTTCTATCACTGGCACCCGACGCACTGGCGCGATCCCGCAGCCATGGTGCGGCGCGTGCGCGACGCGGGGCTGCATCTGGTGCTGTGGCAGATTCCTGTAATCAAGTGCGAAAAGAACGGTAAACCGGGCGAAGCGCTGCAAAACGACATTCGCGAAGCGACGGAAAAGGGGTACGCTGTAGGCAGCGCGGACGGCAGCCCTTACCATATCACGGAAAACTGGTTTGTGGACAGCATGCTTCTCGATTTTACCAACCCGGATGCGGTACGCTGGTGGTTTGCAAAGCGCAAACCCCTGCTGGAGATGGGTGTGGAGGGCTTTAAGACCGACGGCGGAGAGTTTTTATACGAAAAGGCGGCGCACCTGCATAACGGCGCGACCGGGCTTGCGGCGCATAACCTGTACCCCATGCAGTACGAAACGGCCTATCGTGACTTTATGAAGGAAAACGGCGTAAACGGCGTCACCTTCAGCCGCGCGGGGTATGTAGGCGCACAGACCTGCCCCATCCATTGGGCGGGCGACCAGACCAGCGAGTGGAGCGAGCTGCAAAGCCAGCTGTACGCAGGAATTTCGGCGGGGCTGTCCGGCGTGCTGTACTGGAGCTTCGACATCGGCGGCTTCGCGGGGCCGATCCCGGATGCGGAACTGTACCTGCGGGCGACGGCCATGGGCTGCTTCTGCCCGGTGATGCAGTGGCATGCCGAACCGCGCGGCGGGCAGTTTGCGGGCGGGCTGGGCGAAGCGTACGTGAACGACCGCAGCCCGTGGAACCTGGCCGAAAAAATGCACGACGACCGGGTGCTGACCGTGGCATGCGATTTCGCTCGTACCCGTGAGGCGCTGCGCCCCTACCTGTGGCGGGAGGCGCAGTATTGCGCGGAACATACCCGCCCGATGATGGCGCATCTTTGTCTGGACTACCCGGACGATCCGCATGCCTTCGCCGTGCAGGACGAGTACCTGCTGGGCCGGGAACTGCTGGTGGCACCGCTGACCCGAAAAGGGGAGGATACGCGGGCAGTGTACCTTCCCGCCGGAACGTGGACGGATTATTTTACCGGGGAGACGCACACAGGCCCCTGCGAGATGCGGGTTTCCTGCCCGCTTACGCGCATCCCGGCCTATTGGAGGAGGGACGGACTTGCAGGAAACGAGGATTGAGCCGTGGCGCATGAGCCGCACAGGCACTGTGGATGATTTTTGCGAAACGGTGTTTTTTACCGGCAACGGTCGGCTGGGGGTACGCGGATTTGGCGCGTGGGAACGGAAAAGCACGCAGCAGGCGCACGCGATCTTCAGATCGGGACTGTTCAGCGAGATCAAACCCGGCATTACTGACATGGTGCAGCTGCCGGACGCGCTTTCCCTGCGCCCTGTGGGGCTGGAACCGGAAACGGTGGAACAGGTGCTGGACATGCGCAGCGGTGTACTGCGGCAGACCTGGCACACTGACCGCGCCGACCTGTATATGGAGCGTACGGTGAGCATGGCGGACGGTCAGCTGATTTTGCAGCGGATCACCTTTACGCCAAAAATCGGCGGCATATATCGGGTGGAAGCGATTGCGGACGCAAAGGTTTGCAACCTCCCCGTTCACGACGACCAGATGGTTGCCGCAACGGAGCTGGTGCCTCTTCTTAAATTGGAAGAGCTGGCCGAAGGCCGGATGCAGCTTGCCACCCTGCGGGAGCGTACCCCTGTGGAGATTTGCTGGCAGTTAGCCAGTGACCGGAGCGCAACCCGGGAGCACCACATGGAGGATCAGACGGACGTAACTGTGCTGACAGCCGCGCTTTCAGCCGGACAGCCATGGACGGTGGAAAAACGCGTACGCGTGCTGGCGGACGGCGAATCCGCCAACCCGGATGTCGCCGATCCCTGGGCGGAAAGCGCCGAGGCGTGGCGCGCCCTGTGGGACGACTGCGATCTGGAAGTGGATTCCGACGACCCGGAGCTGCAAGGCGCGCTCCGGTACAATATCTTTCAATTGCTGGCGAACCGGGCCACGGCCGACCGGGTTGCGTCCATCGGGGCGCGCGGGCTTTCTCATGGGCGGTATAAGGGTAATACTTTCTGGGATACGGAAATTTTCATGCTGCCTTTCTATCTGTGGACGAGGCCGGAGGTGGCGAAAAGCCTGTTGGAATACCGCGCCGACCGCCTGCCGGAGGCACAGGCGCTGGCGAAACGCCAAAACCTGGAGGGTGCGCGCTTTCCGTGGATGTGCGCCGGAACGGGCGACGAACAGTGCGAAAGCTGGGATATCGGCCTATGCGAGGTGCACATCACCGCGGACGTCGCCTATGCGATGGCGCGCTACGCCGAAGTGACGGGCGACACGGCTTTCACAAAGGGAACCGCCGCTGAGATTTACCGCCAGACCGCGTTGTACTGGCTGACCCGGCTGACCTACGAACCGCTCAAGGATCAGTACTCCTCCTTCTTCGTCAAGGGGCCGGATGAATACTGCGGCGCGACGGTCAACAACACCTTTACCAACTACATGGCGCGCCGCAATATCGACCTGGCGCTGCAATATTCGGACTTGTCCGCCGACGAGCGGAAACGCCTCACCTTCGCCCGCGACCGGATCGCGATCCTTTACGATTCCGACCGGCAGCTGTATTGGCAGGATGAGCTGCTGGAAAGACTGGAAACCCCGCCTTTCCTGAAAATGGGAGAGGAACCCGCCTACAAGCAGTACTGTTTTGACCGGATGCAGCGCTACCGGGTGCTGAAACAGGCGGATCTGGTGCTGCTGATGTCGCTGTTTCCTCAGGACTTTACGGAAACCCAAAAGCGTAATGTTTTTGCGCATTACGAGCCGATTACCCTGCACGATTCGACTTTGAGCTACGGTCCGCACGCGCAACTGGCGTTCCGGCTGGGATTGTGGGACAAGGCGACGGAGTATTTCCGCAAGGCGGTGTACCTGGACCTGAAAGACGTAATGGGGAACACCGGGCACGAAGGCTTGCACATGGCGGCGCTGGGCGCCGCATGGCAGGCGCTGGTGTTCGGCGCGGCGGGGTTGTGGGCGGAAAACGGAAAGCTTACGGTAACGCCGATGTTGCCGCCGGGTATCCGAGGCATTCGCTTCAGGGTGCGCTGGCACGGTAAACGGTACGGCGTGGAAGTAACACCGCAGGGGCACGCGATACGGGAGGAGACCTGACATGTACTTACCCAAAAACACGGGACGGAGAACGGCCGTGGCGGTCTTTCTGGGGCCGTCGGTAATCGGCATGGTGGTATTCTGCCTGATCCCCATCGTATCCTCGCTGGTATTCAGCCTGATGGATTACGATCTGGTAGGCGGAACCATGAACTTTATCGGGCTAAAAAACTTCACCCGCATCCTGGGCGGCAGTGAGTTTCCCAAAGTGGTGAAGCACACGCTGACCTATCTGGTGCTGTATCTGCCTATGATCCTGATTGCTTCGCTGGCGGAGGGAATGCTGCTGAACCACAGCTTTCGGGGCCGCGGAGTGTTCCGCGCCATTTTCTATACGCCGGTCATCACCTCGTGGGTAGCGGCCGCTGTGGTGTGGACATGGGTGCTCAGCGGTAAATACGGGCTGCTCAACCAGTCGCTCGCCGTGATTGGCATCAACGCCCCCGCCTGGCTGGACTCCAAAGATTGGGCGATGCCCGGCATCGTAATGGCCGCTATCTGGAAGGACACGGGCTATTACGCACTGATGGTGCTGGCGGCGCTGAAATCCATCGATCCCAACTATTACGAGGCCGCCGCGATTGACGGCGCGGGCCCGGGCCGCCGGTTTTTCAGCATCACGCTGCCGCTGTTGTCTCCCACGCTGTTCCTGCTGGTGGTTATTAACGTAATCTACGGTCTGCAGGTGTTCGAGTCCGTGCTGATCATGACCAACGGCGGGCCTGGCGGCGCGACCACGGTTTTTCTGGAACGCATCTACAACTTCGCGTTCAAGCAGTACAAGATGGGGATGGCGTCCGCTTACTCGTGGATTCTGTTCATCCTGATCCTCGTATTCACGCTGCTGCAGTTTAAGCTGCAAAAGAAGTGGGTGAATTACGATGCGTAGAAAACACAGGGTGATCAAAGGCGTACTTTTCTACGTTGGTATTACGCTGCTGGCGCTGATTACGCTGCTGCCGTTCCTGTGGATGATCTCCTCCTCGTTTAAGAGTCTGGAAACTATCCGCACCATCCCGATCCGCTGGATTCCGGAACATCCGACGCTGGAAGGGTACCGCCGGGTGTTCAATATGGAAGGCTTCTCCTTTACCCGCTCCTCGCTGAACAGCCTGTTTCTGGCCCTCGCGTGCACGGCGGTTCAGGTGATGAGCGCCTGCATGGCGGCGTTTGCCTTCACCAAGATTCCGTTTAAGGGTTCCAATAAGCTGTTCGGGATGTTTCTGGCGACGATGATGATCCCCGGCACCGTTACGATGGTGCCAAACTACATCATTCTGCGGGTGCTGGGACTTCTGGATACGTTTACGGGGCTGATTCTTCCGTCGTTGGCGAATGCCTTTGGAGTGTTCCTGATGCGACAGGCGATGATGACGCTCAACGACAGCTATCTGGAAAGCGCAATGCTTGACGGGGCGTCGCTGTACAAGGTTTTCTTCTCCATTGCCCTGCCGATGGTCGCGCCCACGCTGGCCACGATGATCCTGCTCTCCTTTATGGGCAGTTGGAACAGTTACCTGTGGCCGTTGATCGTGCTGACCAGTACGGATAAACAAACGCTGCAGGTGGTGCTGGGCAATATGAACGGCATGTACAAGAACAAGGAGCATATCCTGATGGCGGGCGCGGTGCTGACGATCCTGCCCGTACTGCTGGTTTACCTGCTGACCCAGAGCAAGGTGGACAGCGGTATCGCCCTGGGAGGGCTCAAGTAAAACGAGCATAACGCAAGCGTGCGTTTGCGATAACCCGAACTATATTAAAGGAGGTCCCATCCCATGAAAAAACTGGTAGCCATGATTCTTTGCGTCGCAATGCTCATGTCGCTGGTCAGCATTGCCTCCGCGGAAACCGCCACAACGACCATTACCTACGCATGCTTCTCCGGATCCGGCGAGCACGAAGATACGCTCAAAAAGATGGTGGAAGTATTCGAATCCAAGAACCCCGGAATTAAGGTAGACGTGCAGCTGACCGGCTATAACGACTACTTTACCGCACTGGCCACCAAGGTGGGCGGCGGCAATGCCCCCGATGTGTACGAGATGAACATGGAAAACTTTCTGGCTTATATGCTGCGCAATCAGTGCCAGGACCTGACCGCTCTGGGCGTAGACACCACACCGTACTCCGCCGGAACGATCAACGCGGTTTCCAGCAACGGCAAACTCTACGCTGTACCGGAAAGCTTCTCCACCTGCCTGCTGTTCTACAACAAGGCGCTGTTTGATCAGGCCGGCATCAGCTACCCGACCGACGACTGGACCTGGGCCGACGCGCAGACCGCAGCGGAAAAGATCCGCGCGCTGGGCGACGACATCTGGGGTTACAACCAGCCCATTACCTATAATGAATTCTACAAGTCCATCGCCGGCAACGGCGGAAGCCTGCTTAACTCCGATTATACCGCCTTCACCGTGAACACGCCGGAAAACGTTGCCGTGCTGGATGCGATGATCGCCCGCGTACGCGGCGACAAGCGCGTGATGCCCAACAAGGAAGACCTTGCGGGCCGCGGCGACTGGGACCTGTTTGAAGCCGGAAAACTCGGTATGGTCATCACCGGCGTCTGGGCCTTCAGCGATTTTACCAGCAAGTGCAAGTTTGACTGGGATGTGACTGTGGAACCGGGCTTCAAAGACAAGGCGACCTTCTTCTTCGCCAACGTCAACTGCGTGTCTCCTTCCAGCAAACAGCAGGAAGCCGCCGCAAAGTTTGCGCAGGCTATGGGCTCCGATCCGGACATCGTGCAGCTGCGGCTGGACTCCAGCTGGGAACTGCCCACCATCGCCGACCAGACCAAGCTGAGCGAATACCTCACCATCACCCCGCCCGCCAACCGCGCCGCCGTGTTTAAGAGCATGGATTATGCGATTGCCCCGCCCGCGCTGGTAGAAGCGAGCGCCGCGACCGAGATTGTCAACAACGTGCTGAGCACGCTGGAGACCAGCGACGAGACCGCGCAGGCTGCCTTGGATGATATCCAGTCCCAGCTTGAGGACGCCGATCTGCTGAATAAATAATCCGAACCGGACAACCTTCGCGGGAGGAGCTGCGCGCTTCTCCCGCGAAGCATATCCAATACAAATTGACCAGCCGAAAGGAATAGGAACCATGCGACGTTATCAGGTAACCGGCAACGAATATGTTTCCCTGCCCACCATCCGTGAGGAGGACGGTGCGATCGAAGGGGTCACTTTCCTTTCCATGCAACTGAAGGGCCTGCTGGAGCTTCGCGGAGACGAGGGGCTGATCCGGCCGTTTCTGGCCGCAGACGGTATGCGCGCGTCGCTTACTCCCGTATGGGAGCGGGCGCACAGCTGGATTCCCCGGTTTACAGCGCACACCGGAGCGTTGCAATATACCTGCACGTATCTTACGCCGGTTGGGGAGCGGGCCTTCGGGTTACGGCTGGCCGCGCGTAACGATGGGAACACCCCTGTGCTGGCGGAGATTGGGCTTAGGGGACGCTGGGACCGCACACTGCACGAAATTAACGAAACCGCCGAACTGCCGCTGGGGCGGGAGGTGAAACGTTCCGGCTGGAACCATATGTTCGTGTGGAGCCAGAAGCCGGGGGTACCGCTGTTCGCCTTTGCCCCCATCGTGAAGGACGACCAGCCCTTCAGTGAGATTAATCAGCACGCGGACTGGTCGCAGGAAGGGTTTGAGTATCAGATTTCCCGTACGGAGACGTTAAAGCCCGGGCAATCGGTAACGTTGGACGTGTTTTTCGGCGTGGGGTACGAGGAAGTCGCTGCGGCGACAGCCGCCAAGGAATTGCTGCGACAGGGCTTTGACGCGCTGTTGACCCGCACGGAAGCGTGGCTGGCCGTACGGGAAAAGCATACGGACGATCCGGCGCTGAATACGCTGCTGAACGCAAACCTTTTCTTCACGTTTTTCTATGCTTCCGGGCGAAGCGTGGATACCGAGGAACTTTGCCTGATGACCTCGCGCAGCCCTCGCTATTACGTAAGCGCGGCCTACTGGGACCGGGACAGTCTGCTGTGGGCGTTCCCGGCGATTCTGGAAACGGACGCGGTCTACGCGCGTGAAATTCTCACCTATGTGTTCACCCGGCAGGCCCGCAATCTGGGCACTCACAGTCGCTACATCGACGGTACAGTGCTGGAGCCGGGGTTTGAGCTGGACGAGCTGTGCGCGCCGGTGGTGGCTCTGAACCGCTATGTGGAAAAAACGGGGGACGGGGCGTTCGCGCGGGAACCGTTCGTGCAAAACGCGCTCAGGCGCGTGCTGCAAACGCTGGAGAGTAAAAAACACCCGGACGTTGACCTGTACGAAACCTTTCTGCAACCGACCGATGATATGCGCCGCTACCCATACCTGACATATGATAATATGCTTGTCTGGTACGCGTTGCGTGCGCTGGCAAATTTTCTGGGCAGGCCTGAACTGGCCGCGCGCGCCGATGCCGTGCGCGATGCGGTGTATGCCCACTGTGTGCGGGAGAAGAACGGAAAACGGTTCTTCGCGTGGTCGGTGGACTTGCTGGGCGGCTGGGACCTGTACGACGAGCCCCCGGGAAGCCTGCAGCTGCTTCCACATTACGGGTTTTGCGAGCCGACGGATACGGTTTGGCAAAATACCGTGGCGTTCATCCGCGATGAGGAGTATGCGCTTTCCTTCGCCGGGTATCCCATTGCTGAAATTGGTTGCAAGCATGCGCCGCACCCGTGGGTTCTGTCCATCTGCAACAGCCTGCTGTGCGGGCATGCCGATACGGCACTTGAGCACCTGCGGCGAACGGACATGGATAACGGCCTGGCGTGCGAAAGCGTGAACGAGACCACCGGCGCGTGTGAAACCGGCGAAGCCTTCGCTACCTGTGCGGGTTTTCTGGCCTATTCGCTGTGGACAGCCCTGCGGAAATCACCGGACGGTCTTGTAAATTCTTAGCGATGCCCGGAATGTGTCAGATCCTTCTTATCGGGGTATCCTTTTCCTGTAAATCAACGCGCGTTCCTGTTTTTGGATCGCGCGAACGGGTTGCGGGGAAGGAGCTGCATTCAATATGAAGGAATGGATTTGTAAAAAGGGGTCGCTGGGAGCTTTCCTGCTGGCGGCGCTGCTGGGGCTTTCGGCCTGCGCCGCGCCTGCGGCGACAATGGATACGGCAATGCCTGCGGCAAGCGCGCAGGGAACAGGCGCCGTGAGCACGGAAGCGGCTACGGTACCATCTGCCGGAGGCTATCAGAAGATTACAGCGCAGGAAGCTAAGCAGGTGATGGATGAAAACCCGGACGCGATCATCATCGATGTGCGGGAGCAGTCGGAGTACGACGCGGGGCATATCCCCAACGCAACGCTGCTGCCGCTGGGGCAGCTGGAAGCGCTGGCGGCGGAGGCGCTTCCGGACCGGAACGCGACCCTGCTGGTGTACTGCCGCAGCGGCAGGCGCAGCAAGGCAGGCGCGGAGGCGCTTGTATCGCTGGGATATACCGACGTGCGGGATTTTGGCGGTATTATCGACTGGCCCTACGATGTGGTTACCGACTGATCCGCGATTATCACGGCTTCCCGGTTAGAAAATGGACGGACTGATACCGGCCCCAAAGCGTGTGAAAAGCAAAACGCGCTTCGGGGCCTTTCCCGTGCTCATGGGGATTGTCCGCAGGGGTCGTGAAACCGCTCTTGCCTTGACAGCATTGCTAAAAAAAGATAAGATACCTCCGACAGGAATGGGTTGATTTCAGGGAGAAAAAGGGGGAACCAGCCGTGCGAACTACCCGCGCCGGAGGCCTCAAAACGCTGCTGCTCGCGCTGTTATGGGCGCTTTCCGTTGCCGCGCTTTGTGTTCCGCTGACAGGGGCGGCACAGGATGCCGGCAGCACTGGCTGGGAACGAACCCTGCCGGATACCGGCTTGTGGCTTGTTGCGGCGGTGGCGGTGGCGCTGGGGTATCGGGCGTTGGGACAACGCCGCCGTAGCTTTGGCAATGTTCGCCTCTGGATACTCGCCCTGCTGTTTGCCGCCGTGACGACGCTGGGAGAAAGCTTCGCAAATACCGGCACGGCGGAACTTGTGACAACTCAGAAGAAGTTGGCGTTTTTATACTGCGCCGGTCGCGTACCGCTGTTTTACATGGGGATGGCACTGCTTTTGCAGGCACTGACCCGCTATCCCGTTCCCGCTGCAACGGGATCACGTCAAACGGATGGCGTCCCCGTGCCGGTGCCCGCTTGGGTGGAAAGCGCGCGGAAACGTGCCTATACTGAACCAGTCGAAGACGAAAAGCCGGTAAGAAAACCCTATCGCCCGCCTGTACCGGAATGGGCTGCACAGTGGGCTGAAAAGCGCACTGCTTTGTCACAGCCCGCGCCTGTTTCTCAACCGGTTGACGATGCGATGCCCGGCTTTCCTGAGCCGTCGGTACCCGGTGCCAACCCCGAAACAGTCGCGCAGCAGGCCGAACCCTTCCGCAGCCGTCCGACGGACACATCGCAGGGTGCCTGGGCGGCGCAGGCAGATAAGCCGCTTCCCTATTTGCCCGCAGCCGTGGCGAATGTTGCGCACGCGGAACGCGCGGGGCTGCCTGTGTGGGGGTCTGCGTTACTGTTGCTGGTCTGCTGGCTGCCTTACCTGTACGCCGTGTGGCCCGGCACCGTAAGCAACGACAGCATCACACAGCTGAAGCAGATTTTTGGGTTGATCCCGCTGGAAAACGGCAATCCGCTGGCGCAGACGGGCCTGCTGTGGCTGGCTGTGCGCGCGGGAACGGGCCTCTTCGGTTCCGCTGACGCGGCGGTGGCGCTGTACGTGTGTGTACAGGCGTCGCTGATGGCCTGGTTATTAGGCGACACCCTGCGACAGATAGCGTACGGTGGTTCGCCGCGCTGGCTGGTGGGGCTTTCCACGGCTTTCTTCGCGTTGTGCCCCATTTTTCCGGTTTTTGCGTTCTGTGTGGGGAAAGATACAGTTTTTTCCATGACGGTTCTCTGGCTTACCCTTTCAGTCTGGCGGATGCTGACCGCACTCAGACCCAGAGCAACGGATACCCTCTGCCTGTGCCTGTCCGCTGCGGCCTGCGCGCTGCTGCGTAACGCGGGCGCTGTGCTGGCAGGGATTACGCTGGCTGCCATGCTGATTCGTTCCCTCTCCGTAAAACGGCTGTCATGGCGAGCGCCGCTGATGGGGCTTGTGGTGATCGGCGCTTCGCTGGGGCTTCTGTATGGGGTTGCCGTGCCCGCGCTGCACGCGCTGCCCGCGCGGGAAACCGAGAACTGGTCTGCGCCGTTGCAACAGGTGGCGCGCACCGTGGCGGGCGGCGGGCTGACCGACAGCGAATTGGCGGCGATCAATGCGGTGCTTCCGACGGACCAACTGCAGGCGGTCTACAACGGTGAGCTTTCCGACCCGGTGAAAACGCTTTGGCGAAGCGACGCGACCCCGGAGCAGAAAAGCGCGTTCTACGCAACCTGGTTCCGCCTGGGGCTGAAACATCCGGCCACGTACGCAAGCGCCTTTTTCCATAACACCTATGGTTATCTGATGCCTGGTTACGTAAGCACCATCAAGCCGAACTTTCTGCTGGGTCAACAGGGCCACAGGGAAACGCTTGCGGGCATTTTTGATTTCTCGGTGTCCAACCGTTCGGCGGCGTTGAAAAACACGCTGCAAACCCTGTTCGATTACGCTCCCTTCCGCCTGCTGTGCGCTCCCGGCCTGTATGGCTGGTTCGCGCTGTTCGCTCTGGCGGGAGTGATGGGTTGTCGCAGGCGGGAGAATGCCATTGCGATGCTGCCGGCGCTGCTTACGTTGCTGGGCTGCCTGTTTTCGGCGGTAAATGGATACTTCCGATACGCGATGCCCTTGTATTTCATGGCGCCTGTACTGCTGGCACTGCTGTCACAGGCATTGCGTTCCGGCCAGCGCGGATTGCAGCGCGCAGAAACGCAGACGAAGAAGGAGTTGCAGATATGAAACTGCTGATTGCCCTGCCCTGTTATAACGAGGCGGAAAAGATCGCTCAGGTACTTGCGAGTATCCCGGAGACATTCGCAGGGATCGACGAACGCCGCCTGCTTGTGGTGGATGACGGCAGCGCCGACGATACCGCCCGCCTCGCGCTGACGGCGGGGGCGATGGTGGTGCGCCACAAGTGCAACAGAGGGCTGGGGCAGGCATTTCGCACGGCGGTGGATTACGCGGTGGAACATGGGTTTGACGTGATGGTGAACATGGATGGAGACGGGCAGTTTGACCCGGGCGAAATCCAGAACCTGATTGATCCGATTCTGCGGGAGGAAACGGATTTTGTGACCGGATCGCGCTTTATGCGGGGACGGAAAATCGAGCATATGCCCGCCGTGAAACGCTGGGGCAATCGGCAGATGAACCATCTGGTCAGCCGTTTCTGCGGGCAGACTTTTTCGGACGTGAGCTGCGGATTCCGCGCGTATAACCGGGAAACTTTGCTGAAAATCAACTTTTATGGACGCTTTACCTATACGCAGGAGAGCTTTGTGAGCTTCAAATTCCAGAACCTCGCTATGGCCGAGGTGCCAATTTCCGTGCGATACTTCCCGGACCGGAAAAGCCGGGTGGCGGGCAGCGTGTGGACCTATTTCAAGCGCACGCTTAAAATCCTGTCCGGGCTTCTTCGGGATTATTACCCCATGAAATTTTTCGGCCTGTTGGGTGGGTGCTTCCTCGTACCCACGGCAATCTTTGGGATGATGTTCCTGATCCACTACCTGAAGGTGGGCTATTTCAGCGGTTATCTGTTTGCCGGGCTGATCGCGGCGTTCTGCCTGTTGATTGCGGTACTGATGTTTTCCTTCGGCGTGGCGATGGAAAGCATGGTGCGCATCAACCGCAACGAGAACCGTATTCTCTACCAGCAACGCAAAATCGCCCCGGTTACGCCGGAGGGCGAACTGCGCATCCTATTGCAATAATCGGCCGCAATCGGCCGGAAGGACGAACTTCCGCAGATGAAAGTAATGTTTTCGGTAGACCATCCCGCGTGGGCGCACCAGTTCCACTCCATCGTGGAAAGGTTGCGCGCCCGTGGCGACGAGGTGCTGGTGCTGGCGATTGACAAGGATGGCGCGGCGGAACTGCTGCGCAGCTACAACATCCCCTATGTGCTGTGCGCCAAAGGAACGGGAAAGAACATTATTGAAAAGGGCTGGCTGTTTTTCCGCCTGTGCGGCAACCATACGATGCACGCGCTGCGCTTCCGCCCGGATATCCTGATCGGGCGGGCATCGCCCATGATGGCGGTGGCCGCGTGGGTATGCCGCAAACCGCATCTGCTGTACGAGGATACGGAGGTCAGTAAATTCAGTCTGAATATCTGCAAACGGTTCAGCAGCAAGATTATCACCCCGCGTACGTTTCTGACCGACCTGGGGCCCAAACAGGAACGGGTGGATACGTATAAGGAGCTGTTTTACCTGCACCCGGACGTGTTTACGCCGGACCGGGAGGTGTTAAAACAAGTCGGCTTCAACCCGGATGAACCGTATGTGCTGGTTCGTTTCGTTGCCTGGAACGCCAGCCACGACGTGGGTAAACACGGGCTTTCCGACGCGGAGCAGCTGTCGCTGGTGCGGCGGCTGGAAGCCGCTGGGGTGCGGGTGTGGGTGAGCAGCGAAAAGCCGCTTTCTCCGGAAATGGAGGCTTACCGCCTGCGGACGCCATATGCGATGGCGCACCATGTGCTGGCTTTCGCTCGGCTGGTGTACAGCGAGGGAGCCACTATGGCCAGCGAGGCGGCGATTTTGGGCGTGCACGCGATGTATGTGAATGTGATCCAAAGCGGAAGCACCCGCGAACAGAGCGAGCGTTTCCACCTGCTGTATAACTATAACGACGGCGACGACCGTTACGAACGGGCGCTGACGAAGGCGCTCGAACTGCTGTCAGACCCGAATCTGGAACAAGCGGGGCAGGAGAAGCGTAAAAAACTGCTGGCGGAAAAGGTGGATATCAACGATTATTTTATCGCCGAAACGGATCGCCTGGCGAAGCGCGGGAGGTAAGGGGCATGCTGGACTGGCTGGCGGTTGGCAACGGATGGCGGAACCTTTATCTGGCAAGCTGCGCCCTGCAGGCGCTGGCGCTGGGCGTTTTTTTTGCGCGGAGGCGGCTTTGGGTAAAACACAACCGGTTGGGCGCGTTTCTGGCGGGCGTATCGGTGACGCCGTTTTTGCAGTATCTGTGGATGTTGCTGCTGGCAGCGGTCTGGCCGCAGGCAAGTAAATGGGTGTACATTGGCGCGCTGCCGGGGATAGCGACGCTGTATCTGCTATGGACGGGGATTCGCAGTCTGTGGCGCGTCAAACCGCTCTGGCGGCACGCTTATGCGTGGACGAAGCGGCTGCTGCACTTTGACCGGCCCGCGCTGGTATCGCTGTGTCTGGCAGCGGCGATGGCGGCGCTGCTGGTACCTGTGTGCGTTCGTGTGGCGACCAGCGCAAGCTCCGCGCAGGCGGATTCCGGCGAGTATATGGCGCTGGGACTACGCTACTGCGAGGATCGTAATCTGAGCGAACTGCTGGAGAAGGACGATCCGACCGGACAGTTCCGCGGCAACTCCCATTTCCCATCGATGGAACTGTACATGGCGTACGGATTGATGCACACCGGGGATACCTACGGCTATCCGTACGATAAGCCGATGTTTACCGGGCTTGGATTGCTGATCTTTTACCTGCTGGCGGGGTTTACGGCCCTGCTGATTCAGTTGACGCGCGGTAATAAACGCTGGATTCTGTTGGGGCTGCTGTTGTTCAACCTGGTGCCGAATCTGGTGGTTTCCTATGCGCTGGCTCCACGGGACATCTGGCGATGCATGGCGGTGCTGCTGGCGGCTGTGGGCCTTGCGGAACTGCGGCCGGATGGGAACTGGAAACGCTATCTTGGCAAACTGGCGTTTGTGATTGCGCTGTGCTTTACGGCGATGAGCACGCATGTGGTTTGCTTTGTGGTGCTTCCCTTTCTGGTGGCGGGCTGGGTGCTGATCTGCTGGCTGGAGGCGCTCAATCGCCGCACGGGGCAGGCGGGGCGTACGCTGCTGCGCGCCGTGGGACTGGCGTTGGGCGGCGCGGCGGGCACGCTGGCCGCTTACGCGGGCAACCTGTGGTGTTACGTTAAATGGGGGCAAATGAGCCCGTGGCGGCTGATGACTACATTTACCAGCGCGCCATGGTATCAGGCCTACATGCAGAGCGAGTATAAGCTGGAAGAAACGACGACCCACCTGAATTTCTGGCAGGCGAAGTACGATATTGTCATGGCCTACGCCACGCCCGTGGGGCTGTGGGGTCTCCGGCTGGCGCTGGCAGGGTTGGTGGCGGCGCTGGTTGTGCTGGCGGTACGCCGGGTACAGGGCCGCGTACAAACCAGAGACCTGAGAAGAGCGCTCCGGCATACTGACGGGCCGACTGCGGTCATGATGATGGACGCGCCCGCGCAGGCAGCGCGAGCCGAACGGGTCACCACGGTGTTGACGGCTTCGCTGTATACGCTGTTTACCCTTGCGCCCATGTCGGGGCTGCTGGATACGAAACTGTACAGCTTCTCCGGCTCGTTCCTTACCATGCAGCGCTATACCCTGCAATGGTTTTTGCTGGCAGGCGTAACCGTGGCTGCGGTGCTGGCGGCGGCGGAAGCCGAGTGGCCCGCGCTGGTTGCGTGGGCCGGGCGTGTACTTGGCAAGCCGGGTGTGGCTTTACGCAGACACTTGCCCCGCGTCGGCCTGTGGACACGGCGGGTTCCGGCGTTTCTGTGCGCGCTGCTGTGTGTACTGGCGTTTTGGAACGGCACGAAGGAAAGCGGCTACTGGAACAGCTTTTATCGGTATGGCCGACCGATGCTGAGTGATGCGGACACGGCGCTGGATACCGGTTTTCGCAAAGAAAACGCTCTGCTGATGCAGTTGCAGGCGGCGGTGCCGGAGGGGGAGAAAATACTGATCACCCGCGCTGGCTACCAATACGCGCTGCGCGCCAGAGGTTATGTGCTGACCAGCAACCCGATTGTACCCCTGATGAACCTGAGCCTTGCCGAGGTCGGCCCCGCGCTGGCCCAGATGAATGTTGCCGCACTGTGTACAGAACCTGAGTTTTGGGATGAACGGTATTACGCGCAGTCTACGCTGAGCGAATACCTGAATAACCTGCCCCCGGAACAGATTGTGGATGACGGCGCGATGCGTATTTATCTGCTGGACGCTACGCTTGTAAAGAAGATTACCCTACCGGAAGCGGTATAAGCGAACCGGAACTGTTACAACCCGTGTTATTGGGGGCACTTGTACAGAAGGCTCCCATATGATACGATGCAGGGAGCGTTTGGGAGTCGACCAGACGCATGGAAGCGCCCGCTTCCGTCTGCATGGCAGTGTAATGGACGGCTGTCTGTTCGTATTTCTATCAACAGAATGGCTTTACCGTCTGCAGAGGAACCGGGTGAAGGAGGTTATATTATGAACTGTCCGAAGTGTGGCAGCCTGTTGCCTGACGGTACGGCGGTTTGCCCTGTGTGCGGTACCCCCGTAGCGCAGGCATACAGAGGATATCCAACCTATCCGGGCGCGGTTACACCGCCCGCGGGGCAGGGATACCCACAGTATCCGCAGGCCGGCAATGCCGGTTATAACACACAACCCCAAAGAAATACCGGCTATCAGGGATACACGAACAATTCGCAGGGATACGGTCAGGCATATGGGCGTACGGCCAGAGAGCGCGGTGATTTTTTAACCGCGATGGGAAACCTGCCGCATGTGATCCGGGATGTTTTCACAGACCCTGGTGAAACCCTGCGCGGCATGATGGATCGCGGCGACCGCTATACCGGCGCTGTGGTAACGGTGCTGTCGTTGTTGCTTACGTTTCTGGCGGCAATTTTAGGTATGCGCAGCATGATCTCCATGCTGTACGGCGGCTTCACCCGGCTCTTTGGCGCCTCGCTGGCGGGCGATACGGGCAGCATGAACCAGGGGATTAATTACATTGTTGGCAAAATGGCTGCTTCGGTGGGCGGCATTGCGGCGGTCTGCCAGCTTTTCGCGGTGATCGCGCCGCTGGCGGCGGCCCTGATTTACCTGTGCGCGTTTAAAAAAGTACGCTTTTCGTTCCTGCTTGCGTCCAATCTGGCGGCGATTTTCACACTGCCCACCATCGCCGCATCCATCCTTTGCATGTTGTTCAGCCTTGTGTCACCCGTGCTGGGCGGCGTGATGATCCTGCTGGGCACAGCGGCTAGCTACGTGCTGCTGTGCGCGCTGCTCACATGGATTACCGGCATGGCGGATGCGAAGCTGGTGGTGACGAAGATTGCGGTGATCAGCGCGGCGGAGGGACTGAAAATCCTGTTTATCTGGTTGGTGGGCGGGGCGCTTACGGCTGCGGCGCTGACCGCGGTGGCGGGCATTGTGAACAGTCTGGGCAGCCTGATCTGACCGGTGCGGGTTTACCGGAAAAAACCAAAAAATCCCTTGACCTTGACGTTACGTCAAGGTCTATATTGTATATACGGCGAGGAAAGCCGTAATACTATTTCAATTCATGAATGCTATAAAGATCACGAGCGATTTTATTCTCTAACGAGGAGCGGAGGCGAAGGCACCAAAGGGAAGCGTGTGCCCAGTGGGCACCACGGCATAGCCGTGAGCGACCCGCAGGTGAGGAGCGAAGCGAGCAGGCAAGCGGCAGCGCTGCCTGCGACGACTAAGCGATTGGGGTAGCGGTTGCTACGTGGAGACTTCGCGACGATGTTACAGGATCAAAGCGCCGCGAGATTGTAGCGTTAATGATTTGAAATAGTATAAGGAGGATCACAGAATGATGACAGTGCATGAGGTTGCCGATACGGCCGGGGTCAGCAGACGTACGCTGCGGTACTACGACCAGCTCGGGTTGCTTCCGCCTGCCGGGGAGAGCGATGCAGGCTATCGCCTGTACGACGAAGCCGCTCTGCGGCGGTTACAGCGGATTCTGTTCCTCCGGGAGCTGGACTTTCCTTTGGGGGAGATTGCGCCGATGCTTACGATGGAGGAGCAGGACCGCAAAACTGCGGTGCTGCGCCACCGGGAACTGCTCAAACTGAAAAAGGACCGCCTGCAGCGGCTGATCGACCTGTGCGACCGTATCCTGAAAGGAGAAGACGAAATGAGTCTGAACGAATTTAACCCAATGACCTGGGAAGGCAAACGCGACGAATACGCGCGTGAAGCCAAGGAGCGATGGGGGCAAACCAACGCCTGGAAAGAGAGCGAGAAGAAAACGGCGGGTTATAACAAGGAGGACTGGAAAGCGGTGAACGCGGAGAGCGAAGCGATCCTGCGGGAGTTTGCAGGATTGATTGGGCACAGCCCCACCAGCCCGGAGGTACGCGCGGTTCTTTACAAGTGGCAGGACCACATCACCGCCCGTTACTACCACTGCACGGATGAAATTCTGGCAGGTTTAGGGCAGATGTATGTGGCTGACGAGCGGTTCCGGAAAAATATGGATGCCTACGGTGATGGCACGGCGGAACTGGTGAGCGAAGCTATACGAAGGAGAAACGAATGATTATGGTTCAAGGGTCCGGCAGCAATGCCGGACCCTTTCAACAGATAGAAAATGGAGGCTGATTTACCCTCTGTGTTTATAATCGTTCAGATGCGCCTGTGAATCAACCATCATCCCACGCCCGCTTACGTTACGGTTCGTCCACGCGGCAGGTGAAATCGGCTAAAACAGCGCTGCCGCCTGCTTCGCGCGTTGCGTAGCAGAACAACCCGATGCGGCAGCCAACAAAATGATCCAGCCGGTAAACCAGCCGGTGGGGTCTGCCAATGACAACCCAATGGTCGTCCTGCCAGTAATCGAAGTGTACTTCGTCACGCAGCTCCCGAAAATCAAACCGGGCGCGAAAGCGCACGAAAGAGGATTCCCACGGGAACCGTACCCTTTCTGTGGGAATTTCCTCGGAAGGCGCGATAGCATAGGGCTGTTCTGTCGCGACACGGGAAATCAGGGAGAGCGCGAAGCCGTTCTCATCCCGGGTAATCGCCAACTGGGCGTAACAGCCCATGAACGCGCAAAGGCCTGCGTAATCGCCGGGTTTCATCGTCTGCGCGTCTACGGTGACTTCTGCCGTGCACCGCTTGCCGAAGGTGCGCTGGGTCAGCGTGTTCACGGATTGTTCCAGCCCCGTCACCACGCGGTCTGTGGTCAGGTGAAGCCCCGCGGGCGTTACGGCAACGTAATCCTCGTGGGGTTCGTGGTTCCACTGCCACAGAGGACAGAGAGGGGCACTGCGGAGCGAATCGTCCGAATAAAGCGGCGCGGTGGGTGTGCTTTCATATGCGAAGGTTTTCGGGATGGGCGGTACGAAGGGATATCCATCCTGCCACTCCATCGGCGCAAGTATCGGCATGCGGCCTTCCGCGCCATGGTCCTGAAACAGCATCAGGTACCAGACCCCTTCCGGAGTTTGCACAACGCCGCCCTGTGCGGCTCCATAACCGGGCAAACCCACGTCGTCGTTCACAATCTCACCGCCGGTAAACACGCCGGTCAGCGAATCGGCACAATAGCAGCACTGTGCGCGGCTTTTCCCACGAGCCCAATGGATATTAAACAGATAATACCGACCGTTGATCTGATAAAAATGGGAACCCTCATAACCAAGCATGATGTCTGCCGAATCCTGTAGCGCGATACGGTCAAGCCCGCCGGGCAGGGGCGCGGACAGATCGGGGAGCAGCTCCGTTATGCGGATTTCCCGGTTACCGTAGGCAATATACACCCGTTCATCGCTATCGAAGAGCAGGCTGGGATCGTGGTAAAAACCTTCCATGGCATGTCGCTTCCACGGCCCTTCCGGGCGGGAGGCGGTAAAATGGTAGCTTTGATGTGTGTCATTGCAGACAAACACTATATGGAAAATCCCCTGATGATAGCGCAGCGTGGCCGCCCACATGCCTTTGCCGTAGATGTTACCCCCGTCCAGCGCCTGAGCGGGTGAGTCGTCCAGACGATCGAACACGTAGCCTAAGTGTTCCCATTGCAGCAGATCGAACGAACGCAGGATCTGCGCGCCGGGAAAGAAGTGCATACTGGTGGTTACCATGTAGTAGGCGTTCTCTACACTGATCACATCCGGGTCCGGGTAATCGGCGTAGAGGATTGGGTTCTGTTGCATGCGGCGTTCCTCCGTTTCCGGATACACAGTTGTTCAACGATTCTCCTGAAAAATCCGGTTCTCGTATGCGATACTATATCATAATCCGTGGGAATATGGAAAGCGACAAATAGTAAAAGAGACAGAGAACGATGGAAAACATGCAGCGAATGGTGCAATGTAAAAATGAAAAACGCCTGTGCGACGATAATCTTGAAACTCCTCGTAAATCCTGCGAAGGCAGAGCGCATGATAATAAGATTCAAACTGCAATATAATTCCTTATATCACCTGACGGATCATCCTTCTGCTGGCCTTGATTGACAGCATGGGGCAGTTCCCATAGAATGACTACGTGCAGATTCCGAATGAGTGGCTATAGAGAAAGGCGGGAATGGGATGGCTGGAAAAGTGAGTAAATACAAAGCGCTATGGGACTATGTACAAAGCAGAACAGAAATCGCTTTTCAAATGACCTTTGATGAGATTGGTATTGCCGCAGGCGTGCCGCTGGATCATTCGTTCCTGAACGCAAAAAAGGAGCTGGAAGCGTTCGGCTGGCGCGTTGGCAAAATCAGTTTGAAGGAAAAGACCGTCATTTTTGAAAAGACCACACCTGAGAAGGAATAAATAAACTCCCCATTTTCGCCGGCGCAACCAGCGGAATCAGGAAGCAGAAGGATACAAAAAAGGAGCCGGAAGACTACCCCCAGCTCCTCTTTTCATTTCTGTTCAGTTAACAGGAGAGGTGCGCGCCTTATTGCAGAATCATCCCTTCACCGGGAGCCAGCGTGACTTCCACAAGGCCTTTCCAGACAGGCAGGGAACGATTGCCGAACAGGTCGCACACGGCGGCTTTGCCGCGCAGGGATTCCGGTAGCGCAAGCTGTGCGGTCAGGGGTTCTGTCGCGGTGTTCAGCACACACAGCAGGCGCTCGCCGGCAGTAAACCGCTCGTAAGCATACAAGCCGTTTTCCTCGGCCCGCCAGGTGTGGAACGCGCCGACGCGCAGGGCTTCGTGCGCTGCGCGCAGAGCGGCGAGGCGCTGGTAATGCGCGTGGGTTGGGTTGTTTTCAACGCAATCCCAGCGCATGGGGCGGCGGTTATCCGGGTCGTCGCCGCCTTCCATGGCCAGTTCGTCGCCGTAATAGATAATCGGCGCGCCCATAAAGGTAAACTGGAAGAACGCCGCGCCGTGTAGCATACGCACATCGCCGTTCGCGCGGGTCAGCACGCGTTTGGTATCGTGCGACCCCAGAAAGGTCCACAGAACATCCTGATTCCGCTGTGGGTAGAGCATCGCCGCATCATTGAGCATCCGGTCGAAGGCTGCTGTGGAAATCGTATGGGTGCAAAAACGCCGCCAGATGGCGCGACTCAACACGTAATGCATGGTGGAATCGAACATGTCGCCCTGCGTAACCCATTCGCGGCTGTCATCCCAGCATTCGGCGATCATCAGACTGTCCGGCTTCACCCGTTTCATCATGGCATGGTACTTACGCCAGAAGTCCGGCCAAACCTCACTGCTGACATCCAGACGCCAGCCGTCAATCCCGCAGGTTTCCAGCCAGTATTGACCCACCTTGAGGAAGTACTCGGCGCAGGCTTCGTTCTTCAGGTTCAGTTTCGGCATGTAGGGTTCATGGCTGAAGGTACGATAGCCGCAGGGTTCCGAATTATCGAAAAAGAACCAGTCGTAGTATTCGCTGTCCTTCCCCTTCTCCTTTGCGTCCACAAAGGGGGCGAAACCCAGACCGCTGTGGTTGAAAACCCCATCCAGCACAAGGCGGATGCCGTTCTGATGCAGCTCGTCACACAGGGCTTTCAGGTCGTCCTGCGTGCCCAGCAGCGGATCAATCTGATAATAATCGAACGTGTTGTAGCGATGGGCGCTGTCGCTCAGGAAAATCGGAGTGGTGTAAACCAGCTTGACGCCCAACTCTTTTAAATAAGGCACGGCCGCGCGAATGCCGTTCAGGTTACCACCGAAACGGAAGGTGCTTTGCACACGGTCGCTGTTCCAGGGCTCCAGTCCATCTTCGGGCTTGCCTTCGCGGCGGAAACGATCCGGGAAAATCTGATATCCGACCGCGCCGCGCGCCCAATCCGGCATGGGCTCGGCTGGGTAAGCGTAGGCGAAGGTGAAGCATTCGCTGATGTCGTCTTCCCCGTCGCCTGCGCGCAGGCCGTTGGAATCCAGTTTGAAAAGGCGATCGCCGTCCGCGTACAGGATAAAAAGATACTTGATCCGCGGATCATCCCAATGGAAGCGAACTTCGTAAAAAT
Organism: Candidatus Limiplasma sp.; assembly: GCA_035353235.1. Taxonomy (GTDB): domain Bacteria; phylum Bacillota; class Clostridia; order Christensenellales; family Aristaeellaceae; genus CAXXOK01. Next base: position 3,550 of record DAOPZG010000003.1, on the reverse strand, counting down.
CAAACAGGTCGTCGCGGTAGGCGACCGTCATGGGATACTCCTGCGCGCCCGCGAAGGGATTGGGGAAGGTGTAGGGGTTTGCCACCCGGGCAACTGCGCGCTTAAAATCCCCTCGGCCGGTGCGCAGGCGCAGCACCACGTCGCCTTCCGGGGTGGCGTGGCGATATTCCAGCCACGGCATATGGAATACGGAACCTAACGAAATCTGTTTCAAAAAGAAAACCTCCCTGAAGAAATCGGGCCGGGCGTTGCCGCCGCTGGGAGGCAAAACCCGGCCTGCAAAAAGTTGGATGCGGATCAGCGCAGCGCAGCGACAGAATCGCGCTCAATCAGCGTAAAAGGAACGTCGATGTGGGTGGGCTGCTCCACACGCCCGCGAATGATGTTCAGCAGCAGCGTCATCGCGTGAATGCCCAGCTCGCGGGGGTGAACGTCGATGGAGGTAAGGGCGGGGGAGTGGTATTGACCAGCCTGGGTGTTGTTAAAGCTTACGATGCTCACATCCGCCGGAACGGTCAGTCCCAGCGTGAGCAGAAAACCGTTCAGACCGATGGACAGCGGATCGTCCATGCTGACAACGGCTGTGGGACGGCTGTCACTGCGGAAAATTTCGCCAAGGTGGTTAAAATCCGGCGCATTTTCAATCATGCGGGTCGGAATCACCCAATCCTCCGGCACGGTAGCGTTAGATTCGGCCATGGCGCGGCGGAACCCCCCTAACCGGTGAGCCATCATGTTAAAACGCTTGTCATAGCCTAAAAACAGGATGCGGCGGTGACCGCGTTCCAGCAGGTATTTCGCGGCCTGATACCCGGCCAGTTCATTGTCGTTATCAACGTAATAGCTGTTTTCCGGGTTCAGGGGATGGCCGATCTCCACCATCGGCAGTCGAATCGAATCCAACGATTCGGCAGGACTGGTAAGGGTGGTAAGGCAGACCAGCCCCGATACGAAGCCGCTGTCCGCCAGATCGCGCACCGCGGCTTCTTCGCTCAGGTTTTCCGCACCGGTACTGAGCAGCATATGGTACCGCTTCTCGCCCGCCACTTTGCCCAGCCCCTGCAAAACGGCCGGGTAGAAAGGATGGCCCATGCTGGCGGACGCGGATTCGGCAAACAGCACACCCACGATGCGCGTTTCCTGTTTAACCAGGCTGCGCGCCATCTGGTTGGGGTGAAAATCCAGCGATTGCGCTACCTGACGTACCCGCTGGCGAACAGGCTCGGAGATACGAGGGTTATCACGAAGGGCGCGGCTGACCGTAGAAGGAGATACCTCCGCGAGCCGGGCCACATCCTTGATCGTCGCTTTCGTTGCCATACTGACCTCCTTGGGGGGACAGCCGCATCATGCGGTCTGGGTACGAACAATGTGCAAACGTTTGGACGGTAGCATCATATCGTGGATTGCGCTCCTTGTCAAGTCGGGCAGTATTTGGCGAATAAACAAACCGCCCCGAAGTTGTACGGTCAATAAAATGATCCGTTTGTCACGCTTCCCGAAAATAGGCATGCAGAACCGAAAGGAGGAAACAAAAGAAAACCAAAGGATGCCCGAGACGATAAAGGCAGAAAGATCCCGGAAAATCAACGAAAACATGAGCAAAGGCTGTCCGTACGAAGGATAGAAAAGCATGGATTTTGGGGGCGGTTCCGGTTGCTTCGGCTTGACATTGGAACGGTGCGCTTTTATAATAAGTACGAATTTATGCAGCCTCCCGCGCCCGCGGCGTAACGTTTTCGCGAGACGTCGGTACGCGAGGGCGCGTTTTTTCGCAGATTCGCGCGCCGCTGAGGCGGCCCACCGAATGTGGGACGGGCAAACACAGGCGCGGCCCACAGGCAGTTGAATAAGGAGAGATCGAAATGACCATCCAAGAGCTTGAGGCTACGTGCAGGCAGGTTCGGCGCGACATCATCAACATGACCGCCGACGCCGGTTCCGGCCATCCGGGCGGATCCCTGTCCGTTACGGAGATTCTGGTTGCCCTGTACTTTTCCAAGATGAAAATTGATCCGAAGAACCCTCATGACCCCAACCGGGACCGCTTTGTGCTGTCCAAGGGACACGCGACTCCCGCGCTGTACGGTGTACTGGGCCGCCGCGGTTATTTCCCGGTGGAAGAATTCAAGGGCTTCCGACAGATCCACAGCATTCTGCAGGGACACCCGGACATGAAAAAGTGCCCCGGAGTGGACGCCTCTACCGGTTCGCTGGGGCAGGGCGCTTCCATCGCCGCGGGCATGGCGCTGGGCGCGAAATACAGCGGGAACCCCTGCCATGTGTATGCCGCGCTGGGCGACGGCGAGTGCCAGGAGGGCCTGATCTGGGAAGCTTCCATGGCCGCCGCGCATTATAAGCTGGATAACCTTACCTTTATTCTGGATAACAACGGCCTGCAGATTGACGGCAGCAACAACCAGGTGATGAGCCTGGGCGATATTCCCGCCAAGTTCGCGGCCTTTGGCTTCCACGTGGTCGAAGTGAAGGACGGCAACGACATGCGTCAGGTGCTCGACGCGCTGGATCAGCCCGCCGAAACGGGCAAGCCGACCTGCATCATCTGCCACACCACTAAGGGCAAGGGCGTATCCTACATGGAAAACCAGGCGGGCTGGCACGGTAAAGCCCCGAATGAAGAACAGCGCGCGCAGGCGTTGAAAGAATTGGAGGCGTGAACCATGAGTGAGAAGATCGCAACCCGTGTCGCCTATGGCCAAACGCTTGTGGAACTGGGTAAACAGAACGATAAAATCGTGGTGCTGGATGCCGATCTGGCTTCCGCGACCATGACGAAGTATTTTAAGGATGCGTATCCTGAGCGCCACTTTGAGGTGGGCATTGCCGAAGCAGACCTGATTGATCTGGGCGTAGGCATGAGCACGATGGGGCTGACTCCCTTCTGCTCCACGTTTGCGGTGTTCGGCGGCCGTTGCTTTGAGCAGATCCGTAACTCCGTATGCTACCCGCATAACAATGTGAAACTCGCCTTTACGCACGCGGGCCTGACCGTTGGCGAAGATGGCGGCAGCCATCAGGCGATTGAAGACATCGCGCTGATGCGCGTGCTGCCCGGCATGACCGTGATCGCGCCCTGTGACGCCAACGAAACCCGCAAGGCCGTGCTGGCCGCCGCGGAGATGGACGGGCCGGTTTATCTGCGCCTTGCGCGCCTGCCTACCGCAGTATTTGACGACATGCCTTTTACCGTGGGCAAGGGCCATGTGATGCGCGAGGGCAAGGACGCAGTGATCTTCACCTACGGCACGATGGTGGAGGTATCGCTGGACGCCGCCAAACTGCTGGCCGACAAGGGCATGGACGTTGCGGTGGTGAACATCCACACGTTAAAGCCGCTGGATGAGGAACTGGTGCGCGCTTACGCACAGAAATGCGGAAAAGTGTTTACCGTTGAGGAGCACAGCATAATCGGCGGTCTGGGCGACGCGGCGGCCGCGGCCATCGCGGGTAAGGTATCCTGCCAGTTCTGCAAGATCGGCGTGGAAGACCGTTTCGGCCAGTCCGGCAAACCGATGGATGTGCTGCGGGA
>DAOPZG010000002.1:0-52144 GCA_035353235.1 Candidatus Limiplasma sp. | reverse complement strand
AAGCGCACGTTGCCATGCCGGGTCACGAGGGTCATCTCGTCAGGCTTCGCCGTTACGGTGAAGGGGAGCTTGCGCCCCTCATACGTTGGAAACAGCTCGATCAGGCGATTGCGCTCCGGCGCTTGTACCGCCATCCCCCGGCAGGTGCCCAGCCAGAGCCGGATGTCCCCGTACTTGCAGCCCTGCTGGAACAAGCCGAACCAGGCCCCTTTACGCTTGAACATGGAACCGTCCAGTGATATTTCCGGATACAGACGTTCGTCTGTCATGATACATGCCCCTTTCAAACAATCGAAAAACCGGGAGACCGGCGCAATGGCAGCGGCCTCCCGGTTTCCCGGTCAGGTATTGCTTTGCGCTTTCCAGTCGCGCAGAAAGTTGTTCGGCCAGGATTCGACAACCCCGTCGGAGGGCACAAACTCGCCGAAAGCGCCGAAGAGATAGTTTTCCTTCTCGTAATCCTGTCCGTTCCAGACGCCGGAGCGGCCGAAGGAACGCCCCACATCATGCACGCGTTGGGTGTCGATCAGGAAAACCATCGAGTTGCCGGTCTGGCCGCGTTTGGCCTTGTTCTGCTCCATACAGCTGAACAGGTATAATCCGTCCTTAATTTTAATCTGGTCGGCTTTTTCGTCGTAGGGTTCGCGGCGGAGCATATCCAGCCACTCCGACTCGGGCACGCCGCTCAGCGGCCCTGCGGGGAAGGTGAGGCGGTGATAATCCGCGCTGAAATAGACGTGGGTGATTCCCAGATGGGGTCCGTAGCGCCACTGGATGCGCTTGCCGACAAGGTCGGTGGTATAGCGGTGGCGTTTCACGGGCAGCGGGAAGCCGGGCACATCCACAGCGCCGAAGTAATTCTGGCTGTCTACCAGATAGGGGTACTTTTCGTCGTAGTCGCCAATCGTCTTTACCATCGTAACCAACCGTTCGTCCACATCCAGCACAAGCACGATATTGGTACGCGGTTTGCCCGTGGCGAACTCAAAGTTGACAAAATACACGCCCGGCGCGCCTTTGGCGCATTCGTAGGGAGCTTCCACGCCTTCCGCGCCCCCGACAGTCCAGCGAAGCGTGTTTCCGGTGAGAAACTCGATCACGCAGGGATCGGTTTGATCCAGCGCCAGACGGAAAACCCGGCCGGTCAGCTCGAAGTTGAGCGGTTCCCGGTACTGGCTCAGACCATCGTAGGCTGGGGCTTCGGGGCAGATGCCATAATAAGGCGGCTCTTCGCGGTACTTTTTTTCGGATACGGCGGTGAAGCGCGCGCCGACGAAGCGGCCCTGTTCCACCTCGTCCACCATGGCACAGGCGTAATCCTGATAGCTGATGTAGCTTTCGCCCGCGGCGTTGCGGATCACGGTATCCGTGCCGGTCTGGTATTGCTTCGTGCGGCCACCCTTGGGGTCGAAAAAGCAGGCGGGGGAGAAGAACGTGTACTTCAGCCCGCTGTCCCGAAGCATGGCGTATACTTTGGCCATGTCGGCCGGGTCCTGCCGCATTTTCCCTTCCGGCATGGTATCAAGCACCGTGCGGGTATGCGTATCATCGGTATACAGGCTGCCCGCGCCGCCCACGACCAGCAGCCGCGTATCGGGCAGCGCACGCATCACGCCGATCAGGTGCCCGTAGGCTCTTTGATAGGAACCTTCCGGGTGTTTGCCGTCAAACGGCAGCCCAAAGGCGCTTACAACGGCGTCGAAGGGTTTCAGGTCGTCGGGGGTTAAGGTATAAAGGTCTTTTTCCAGTATCGGGTAGCCGGGGCCCATGATGGTTTCGTGGTTACGTACAATGGCGGTCACTTCATGCCCTCTGCGGGCCGCTTCGTGGATGATGCACCGCCCGGCTTTCCCGTTAGCGCCGATCACGCCGATTTTCATACGGTTCCCTCCTGTTTCGCGGTTGCGGTTCCGGTATGGGCGTATGTTCGCCCGTATCGTTTCCGGCCGCCGGAAACGGCGGCCGGGCGCAGATTACCAGACAAATCGGTCCTTTGTTTCATAACTGCCCAGAGAATAACCGCGTGCGCCGTACGTGTAAAACTCAAACCGCTGGTTATGGTTTATCCCGTAAAATGTGCCGCAGTCGTGCATGGTTTTCAGGTTCATCAGCACCACGCCCTGCTGCCCGGAGCCCATGGTTTCCAGCCAGGTATACAGGTATACGTGATCGCTGATCTTAAAATACTTGCAGGGCGCGGAACCCAGCAGCCCCGTGCCCGGCCCTTGCAGAATCACCCAGGAAATGGAATGGGGAGAGCCGAAAATGTGCTGGCTGGTCATGTCGTCGCGGTAGGACCAGCCCATGGAACGACCTGTCAGGTCACGGGTCGGGTGATGCCGCCACACATAGGGCGTGGGAAGGCCGTCCCGTTCCACAACGCCATGGTACACGCGCTGGTCGATATCGCGGGCTGATTGACGGGTGCCCATCGCGGAGACGATCAGGGTGGACAGATTCATTTTCAGGTCCACCACGCAGGTGCAGGAGGTAGCCGGGCGGCTGTTGCGGCGAAGATAGGCGATCATAAAAATCTGATCGTCGATTTCGAATGCTTCGTAATACTCCTCGCGCTCGGCCCCGTTTTCGTACTTCCACAGCAGCGTGTGCTCGTCCGTAAAGCGGTGCGTCAGGTAAGGGCCGCCGTTATCAAAGCGCAGCACAAGCGTTTTTCCGGTCAGCTTCCGGGTGAACGCGGGCCGCCGCCCGGACAGGTCGCCTGTAAAGTAGTCCTTGCTGGCTGCCGCCAGCGCCGCCACTTCCTGCTCGGTCATCGCTTTGGTCAGCATCCCGGAACGGTAAGGACGCAATTGATTGCTCATACGGTTTAAGCCTCCTTCTCACTCTCGGGCCGGACAGGGGGCCAGGGGTAGTCCGTTTTCATGTCGTTGGGAATGTTCAGGTTGGTCAGCTGCCCCACGTATTCGCCTGTCGCGCCGAAGGTGTAACATTCGAACCGTCCGCTTCCGTTGATGCCGAAAAAGCAGCCCACGTCGTGCATGGTGTACAGGTTCATCAGCGCGAAACCCTGCACGCCCGCGCCCTCGGTTTCGATCCACGAGTATATATAAACGTGATCGTTGATTTTGACGTAGTTGCAGGGCGAATCCAGCAACTGTCCGCCATAGAAGGTGTTGAAGTCCACGAATGCGGAATACCATTTGGAAGCGTAGATGTGCTGGATGGTGAAGGATGGCGAGTAGGTCCAGATGATAGAGCGTCCAACCAGATCTTCCGTAAGGCTTTGCCTTTCGGCTGGGGCTTCTCCGCCGTCGTCAACGTAACCGAACACAATGTCACGGTCCACCTCGCGGGTGGAAAACTCGTTCCCGATCCGCACGAAGAACGTCGTTACCAGACGGGTGTCCGTATCCCATACGACCATCCGGGCTTCCTGTGGGCGGCTGCCTTCCACGATATGCTCGAAAAACACCACATGCTCGTCCGGTTTCAGAGCTTCGTAATATTCTTCTTTGGTTTCGGCGCATCCCGCGTGCCGCCAGGTCAGGGTATTGAGGTCTTTAAATTCGTAGATCAGCACGGTTCCGTTATCGTAGCGGAAGGTGACCGTTTGGCCGATCAGCTCCCCGCACAGCGGGGGGCGGTTGCCCCCGAGCCCGCCGACGTTGTAGGGTTTGGATTCCCGGATGATCCGGTCGATTTCCTCTGTGGTAAACTGCGGATACAGATGTTTTGCCATTGCGGGCTTCCCTCCCCTTTGGTCAGTAGATCTGATGCTCCCGATAACGGTTAGGCTTGGATTCCACCACGCCGTCGGAAGGAACGAACTCGCCAAACGCGGCGAAAAGGTAATTTTCCGTATGGACTTTTCCGGTTTCCATCCCGGCGTGGCCGAAGGAACGGCCCACGTCGTGCACGCGGAGCGTATCGATGAGGAATAACAGCGAGTTGCCCGTAAAGCCGCGGCAGGCCATGTTTTTTTCCATGCAGCTGACCAGATACAACCCGTGTTTGATTTTGATGAACGCCGCCGGCTCGTCGTACGGCTCGCGCTCGATCAGCTCGTCCCACTCGCTGGCGTCCAGGGTGCCCCAGCCTTTTCCGTCCGGCCGGGTAACGCGCATGTAGTCCGTGGCGTAGTATACGTGAACAATCTCAATCCCCGGCGCGTAATGCCAGTGGATGCGCTTGCCCATCAAATCCGCGGTAAACTTGTGGCGGCGGGCAGGCAGGGGAAAGCCCGGCATGTCGATCGCGCCGAAATGATAGGTGCTATCCGTCATGTACTGGAACTTCGGATGATAACCGGTAATGGTTTTCACCATCGTAACCAGCCTTTCGGCGGTATCGACGACCAGCGTCAGGTTGGTGCGGGGCTTGGCGTTCACAAACTCGAAGTTGACAAAGTAAACGTCCTCGGCGCCTTTGGCGCAGTCGTAATGTTCCACGGTGCCCTTTGAACCCATTTCGCTCCAGCGCAGGGTGTGACCGTCCAGAAATTCCGCCACGTACTTTTTTCCGTCGTCGAAAACCAAACGAAGCGTTTTCCCCGCCAGCTCGAAATTATACGCTTCAAGGTACTGGCTCATCCCCTCGAAAACAGGGCGCTCGGCTCGGATGCCGTAATACGGCTCCGTAACAACCGGGCGGCGGCTGTCGCTTACGGCTGTGAAACGGCGGCGGATATAGTTGCCACGCTCGATCTCGTCCACCATGGCGTAAGCGTAATCCGCATAACTGATGTAGCTTTCCCCACTCTGGTTCAGGATCACCACGTCGTCGCTGACCTTGTAATGGCGGGTTTTCTTGCCCCGGGGATCGAAGTAGCAGGCCGGGGAGAAATAGGTATAATTCACGTTGCTCTTTTTCAGGTTTTTATAAGCTTTGGCCATGTCGGCGGGGTCCTTGCGCATCGCTTCCGGGAACTTCTCGATCACTTTCGCGGTGCGGCTTTCATCCTGATAAAGGCTCGCGGCGCCACCCACGACCATCAGACGAACCTTGGGCAGCTTTTCAAACACGTCGATCAGATGATCATATGCCTGCTGGTAAGCGTCGTCGGGATGATCCCCGCCAAAGGGCAGACCGAAGGCGCTGACGACTACGTCAAAATCTTTCAGGTCTTTCGCGTTCAGGTCGTACAGGTCTTTCTCCAGAACGTGATAGGGGATACCGGGCATCTTCTCCGCGTCGCGGATGATGGCGGTTACGTCGTGCCCGCGATGGTAAGCCTCCGCGGCGATCAGATTTCCTGCTTTTCCGTTGGCTCCGATAATGCCGATTCTCATATGCTTCTCCCCCTTACACCGTATAGTACGGAGGATCGTTTTCCAGCCCGTCTCCGGCGGGGACGAACTCGCCGTACGCGCCGAACAGGTAATTCTCCGGCAGATACCCCTGCCCGCCGAACTGCCCGGAATGGCCGAAGGAGCGGCCCACGTCGTGCAGACGGTCGGTGTCCATTAAGAACAGCAGGCTGTTGCCGACCTTGCCGCGCCGGGACATGCTCTGCTCCACGAAGCTCACCACATACAGCCCGTCCCGAATCTTTACGTAAACCGCTTTTTCGTCGTAGGGGTTCTTTTTCCAGGCCTCCTCGTCTTCCGGCGGGGCGGGCGGCAGGCGGTCGATCATGCTGGGGTCGAAGGTGGCGCGGACGTAGTTGGGGTGGTAGTAACAATGAATAATGGCAAACTCCGGGCCGTAATGCCATTGAATCCGCTTCCCCACCAGGTCGGTGGTATAACCGTGGCGCTTTTTTGGCAGCTCCCGGTCGGGCAGGTCGATTGCGCCGAAGTCGTAATCGCTGTCGCACATGGTGGGATAACGGTCGTTGTAGCCGGTATAGGTGTTGACGACCGTAACCAGATTGGTTTGCAGATCGATGATCAGCGTTACGTTGTCGCGGGGTACGGCGCCCTTGATTTCAAAGTTGACGAAATAGGCCAGTTCCGCGCCCTTGGCACACTGATAAGGCTCGCGGCTGGTGCGGCCGCCGCACGTGTATTCCAGCACCGTATCGGTCTGGAAGGTGACCATCTGGTCGCCGGTGCGATCCATGATCATGCGGAAGCAGCGGCCGGTCAGCTCGTGGTTCAGATGTGGGCGATAGGTGCTGATCCCCTCAAAAACGGGTTTCTTGTTTTCGATCCCGTAATACCCGTCTTTGTTGGGCGTTTTTTCCGATACGGCGGTAATACGCTCCCGGATATGCGTGCCGTCCTCAATTTCGTCCAGCATGGCGACAGCGTAATCGGCATAGCTCAGATAACTTTCCTGATCGCTGTTGTGCAGCAGGATGTTGCTGCCAAGCTTATACTTGCCCGTGCGGGGGCCTTTCGGATCGAATGTGGCGGCAGGGGAGAAATACGTCCATTTCGCGCGGCTCTTCTGCAATTCCTCAAAGGCTGCTTTCATGTTGCCGGGCACAGCCTGCCACTCCGCGGGAATCGTATCGAGAACCAACTGCTTGCGCGTACGGTCCGTATACAGGCTGGCGGCGCCGCCGACAACCAGCAGGCGGACTTCGGGCAGCTTTTCCATGATGTCCGTCAGATATTTAAGCGACGTCTGGTGGGCCTGCGCGCTGGCCGGGTCAAACGCGGTACCGAACGCGTCCACAACGGCGTCAAATCCCTTCAGATCCTCCACGGTCAGGTCGAAAAGGTCTTTTTCCAGAACGGCGTAGCCTTTCCCGTCTACTTTTGTCTTGTCGCGGACAATCGCGGTCACTTCGTGCCGACGCTGTTTTGCTTCCAGGGCGATGATACTTCCGGCTTTGCCGGATGCGCCGATGATGCCGATTTTCATACAGTTTCCTCCTCGTTTTGTTGAGCAGGGACGGTCTGTTCTCTGCCCGGTGATAAGACCGCCCGCCGTGCGGAAAGACGCGGCCTTTGTTTTGTCTGTGCCCGGGGGCTTGCCGACGGTCATTGGATTTCACGACAGCCAGCTTTTCCCTTATCCAGTTCTTCTTTCTTCCATTGTAGCGTTCTTCGCCGGGAAAGAGACGGCGAATATTCGGTTATCCTGTATACGATTTTGCTTTTCAGTCCGCCGGGTTTTCCGGCACCGGCTGCGTCTGCCCGTCCGTAAGGGTGCGGAGGTGTTTAAACAGCGACAGCGACAGCAGCACGGCGATGATCGTGGTCAGGATGTCGGCAATAGGCTGTGCGAACGCGAAACCGTTCAGGCCGAACACCCGGGGCAGAATCAGCACGAGCGGTACGTAGAAAAGGCACTGGCGGCCCAGCGTGATGATCATGGCGCTTACGGATTTGCCCAGCGCCTGAAACGTAACCATCAGCGTAAGCTGAAGGCCGACGAACGGCATGGAGGCGCAAAGCGCGTGCAGCAGCAGCGTGCCGGCTTCCACGGTGGGGGTGTTGTCGATAAAAAAGCGGATCATCTGATCGCCGACGGTCAGGAACAGAACGGCGAACGCGCAGGCAAGCCCTGTCGCCATCAGCGCGGTCACTTTGATACCGCTCTTGAGCCGCTGATAGTGTTTCGCGCCGTAGTTATAACCGGCAAACGGCTGGTAGCCGGTGGTCAGCCCCAACAGCAGCATCAGGCACAGGGTGCCTACCCGCATGAAAACGCCGACGCCCGCGACCATGATGTCCCCGAAGGAGGCGGCGACGTTGTTGTTCAGGATGGACGCGGCGCTCATCACAATCTGCGAAAGGGCGGCGGGACCGCCGATTTTGAGCGTTTCGGAATAGATTCTGCGGGAGGGTTTAAAGTAACGCGGTGAAATGGAGAGAACCGATTTTTTTCGCACATAGTACAGAATATAATACAGCACCGAACAGCACGCGCCGATAATGGTCGCCCATGCGGCTCCGGCGGCTTTCATATTCAGAGTCAGGATGAAGATCGGGTCCAGAACGATATTGATGCAAAGCCCGATGGCTGTGCCGATGGTGGATTGTATCGTGGCGCCTTCGCTGCGCAACTGTCCGCCAAGGGTAATCACAAGCACCATCGGAATGGCAAACAGTGAGATGATGGAAAAATAATCGTCCGCGGGCTGATAGGTAACGGGGCTCGCGCCGATCAGCGACATCAGCGGGTTTTTAAAGATCATCAGAAGAAGCGTCATCACGCCGCCCAGAATCAGCGTGGTATAAAACGAAACTGCGTTGGTGCGTCTGGCGTCCTCAAACTGTTTGGCACCAAGCTGGCGGGAGATCAGGCTGGCGGCGCCTACGGCGAATACGTTGCCGATGCCCTGAATCACAAAAAACAACGGCATCACCAGCGATATGCCCGCGACCAGATAAGGGTCCCTGGTCTGGCCGATAAAGTAGGTGTCGGTCATGTTATAAATCATCTGCACCACCATGCCAAGCATCGTGGGCAGCGCGAGGGTCAGGATACTTTTCGCAACCGGACCTTTTTCCATCATTTCCAGGCGGTTCTTCATGGCGGGTCTGCCTCCGTATCGGTATTCCGTTTCGTAAGGGGGGTAATACTATTTCAAATCCATAATGCGGCATAGATCGCGAACGGTTTTGAAACAGTATAAAGTCCGGCGAGGCTCATCTCTCTGGATAAACGGGGAGCCCGCCGTTTGGAAGCGGGCTCCCCGGGAACCCCAGCCAGGGGATAGTGGGAAATTCAGTTTAGCTGGCCTGTGCGGCTAAGAAGTCCTTCAGCTGTTGCTTGCAGGCGTCCAGAAGCTTCTCGATACCCGCCTGCTTCAGCAGGCCGATATATTCGTCCAGCTTGGCGCCGGTATCGTCTCCGAACACGCCCAGGTCAAAGGACGCGGCCCATTCCTGATTCAGCGCGTTCACCGTGGCGGATACGTCTTCCAGGCCCGTGTTGTCAAAGGTGAAGCCGTCCACGGGGAAACGGGCGGGGTCGATGTTGGCTTTGGCGAACTGGTCCCGTACCGCGGCGATGGCGGGCAGGATGCCGCCCACGGTGGGGTTCAGCTGGCTGCGCAGGCACCAGGCCCAACCGCTCCAGGGGTATTTCTCCGCGCTGGGGCCGTCGGAGTGGGAACCGTCGGCATTCAGGATGTAATGTACGCCTTCCAGACCGCCCTGCAGGAGGTTGTCAATCAGGGGATCGTTCTTCATCACGTCGATCGCCAGCGCGGCGCGTTCGGGCGTTTTGCAGAAGGAGGTGATTGCCAGACCGTCGTAGTTGTAGGGAGAAATGCGCGTGTTGGCCGTGGCGGGCATAATGTTGAAGAATTCCGCGTCCGTGCCCTGACTGCTGAGCTTTACCACGTCTTCGTTGGCGGCTTTGTACATGCAGATGTCGGAAGCGCTCTTGCCGTCTTTGAACAGATCGCCGATATGGGTTACGTTGGTGATCGCGTTGGACGGCCATACGCCGTGCTTGGCCCAATCGGCCATACGCAGGCAGTACGCGCGGTATTCGTCGCTCAGTGTGGAGATAAAGATATCGTCCGGGTTAAATTCCTTGTTGTCCGCGTCCCAAACGAAACCTGTGCTCACCGTCTGCCAGTTTTCGGGGCCGTTTAAGAAGGTGAGGGTCATCGGGCAGGTGGGGTTGGCGTACATCGGGAAAATGCCGGTGTCCTTTTCGCCGTCCGCCACCGCGTACAGGTATTGCTGGAAAGTATCCAGACTGTTGATTTCCGGGATGTTGTACTTTTCACGAAGGGATTTCAATACGACCACGCCGTACGCCTGCTCGTAGTCCGATTCGTTGCGGGGAATCTGGTACAACTTGCCCTTGTACATGGCCTGTTTCCAGCTGACCGGGGCCTGGGACTTCATGGTTTCGGGCATCCATTTGTTCAGGAAATCCGTCGTCAGCTCCATAAAGGCGCCATTGTCGGCCTGCGTGGAGAAAGGCCCGATATAGGGATGGGTCATGATGATGTCGCAATCCGTGCCGCCCGCCAGCACCAGCGGATACTTGGTCTGGAAGTCGGAAAGGGGCATCACGGGGATTTCGATGGTCGTGTTGATGAGCTGCTGCATGCGCTGGTTCACCAGATCGATCACCTTCTGGTGGTCCTCGCCCTCCGTGCCCACCACGTAAAACACGAGGTGTACGGGTTCGGACGTGTCAAAGCTGGACCAGGGATTGTTCTCCGGCGCAACGGGCGTGCTGAGGTCCGTTTTGTCGGTCGCAACCATGATCGACCGGCCGTCCGACGTGGTCGCGGTCATGACCGTGTCGTCCGCCAGGGCGCCGAACGCGGGGAACAGCGCGACCAGCATCACAAGCGACAGTAGGATGGAGAGTAACCGTTTCATATTAGAATCCTCCTTCTCTATTTTCAAGGCAATCCTGCCTTGTGTTACCCTTTAACAGCCCCGATCGTGAGGCCCTTGACGAAATACCGCTGGATGAACGGATATAAGAGGATGATGGGGCCGGTGGTGATGATGGTCATCGCCATTTTTAACGTTTCCTGCGGCAGGTTCTGCGACATGGAGCTAACATCCACGCCGGAGTTGACCAGGTTTTTCATCGCCTGAATGCTGTTGAGGATTTCCTGCAGGAAATACTGAAGGCTCTTGCATTCGTCTTTGCTGATGAACAGCAGGGAGTTATACCAGTCGTTCCAGTAGGCCAGCGCGGAGAACAGGCCCAACGTTGCCAGCAGCGGCGTGCTCAACGGCAGGATGATCTGGAAAAAGATGCGCAGGTCGTTTGCGCCGTCAATCTTGGCGGATTCGGTGATTTCATAAGGGATGCCCTTCATGTAGTTCTTGGCGATGATCATGTACCACACCGAAAACATCAGCGGCAGCAACAACGCCAGAAAATTATTTTTGAACCCCAGGTACCGGGAACAGAGCACGTACCACGGCACCAGGCCGCCGTTAAACAGCGTTGTAAAGAAGAAGAACAGCGAAAATTTGTTGCGGGGTTTAAAATCGGGGCGCTGCAACACATAGCCCGTCATGGAGGAGAGCAGCACCGAGCATACGGTGCCGATCAGCGTTGCGCATACCGTATTCCGATATGCCCAAAGGATTTTTTGCGGATTGCGGAAAGCCAGGTCGTACGCCTGCGTGGAAACTTCCGGTATAAAGAAAGTGTAGCCGTTCTTCATCAGTGACGTTTCCGTGGTAAAGGAGGTGACCAGCACCAGTACGAAGGGCAGAACGCACATCAGCCCGAAAAGGGTGATCAGCGTGTAGGAAATGATATTGAAGGCGATACGATCCGGCTCGTGGATCTTCGTCCCCGTGCGCATCGGTTTTGCAGACATATCCATGATACGGTCTCCCTCCTAAAACAGCGAGTATTCGGGCTGTACTTTTTTAATGATGCCGTTCACCGTCATAATGGTGATAAAACAGAGCAGGGACTGGTAGAAACCGGCTGCGCTCGCCATGCCCAGATCGCTGGTGGACGCCAGCGCGCGGTATACGTACAGATCCAGAATATCGGTTTTGGGAAGCAGAAGCGCGTTGTTGCCCACCATCTGATAGAACAGCCCGAAATCACCGCGGAACACCTGCCCCAAAGCCAGCAGAAACATGATGATGATCGTCGGTTTCAGCCCCGGCAGGGTTACGTGGCGAATCCGCTGCCACAGGTTCGCACCGTCGATGGCTGCCGCCTCATACAGTTCCTGGCTGATGCCGGTGATGGAAGCCATATAGACGATGGAACCGTACCCTGTGGATTTCCACAGGTAGATCAGCACAAGCAACACGGGCCATGGATTGGCGCTTTCATACAGGTTGAGGCGCTGCATCCCCAGCGCTTCCAACAGGCGGTTGACCATGCCGTATTCATATCCGAGCGTAGCCTGCACCATTGCGGCGACCACGACCCACGAGATGAAGTACGGTAAAAAGATGAAGGACTGGAACACGCGCTTGTAGCGGCGAATACGCACTTCGTTGATCATTACGGCGAAGGCGACCTGCACGAAGATACCCAGGAAAATGAAGGCCAGGTTGTAAAGCAGCGTGTTACGGGTGAGGAACCAGAGCTTGTTGGAGCTGAACAGAAACTTGAAGTTGTTCAGACCCACCCAGTCACTGCCGAAAATACCCTTCACATAATTGAACTTCTTGAACGCGATCACGATGCCGGCCATGGGCAGATAGGAAAAAACGACGATATAGACGATGGCCGGGATCAGCATTAAATACAGAAACCTGTTGTTGTAAATATGCCTGAGGCCGCGGTTGCTGCCGGGTTGGATCGGCGCGGGAGCGTTTCCAATCACGATGAGTCCCCCTTTGACAGTTTTGAACGATTGTTCCGTTTTCGGATGATTTTATTATATAGGGCGGATGCGTCGGGCTGTTCTCAAAATTACTGCGATTCGCATGGATATTTTGTCATGGCAAAAACGTACGAATTTCGTCCGCATCGTACAAAGCAAAAAATCGTATCGGAAAGCAGAGATTCGCAGAGCAACGATGTGACAGACTGATTATGATGAGATTATCGGAACAACTAGAAACATCAGGAGGTTATCGCATGAAAAAGGTTCTGGATCTGATTGACAGCGTTGGCAAAGTAGGCTTCTTTGCCTCTACGGAAGACAACCAGCCGCGTGTTCGCCCTTTCGGCTTCGCTTTCTACGAGGACGGCAAGTTCTGGTTTTGCACCAACAACACCAAAAAGGTGTACCGTCAACTGAAGGAAACGCCCTACGCCGAAGTGATCTTCTGCAAGCCCAACTATTCCCAGTATGTGCGCGTAAGCGGGCATGTGGTGTTTGACACTGCGCTGGAAGCCAAAACCCGCGTAATGGAAGCGATGCCCGGCGTAAAGGGCCTGTACAAGAGCCCGGACAACCCCATCTTTGAAGTGTTCTATCTGGAAAAGGGCACCGCTGTGCTGGAAGCGTTCCCGCCGACCACTCCCGCGGAAGAATTCCGTTTCTGATCAAAGCTTCACAAAGCGAACGGGCCGACGCACCGGATCGGGTGTGTCGGCCCGTTCGCTTTGCCTGCCTGCGGGCGGCTTATCAGTCGCTGCACAGGGGAATGGTAATGGTAATCGTGGTGCCTACGCCCAACGAACTTTGGAAGGTCAGCCCGTACTGCTCGCCGTACAGGTTCATCAGCCGTTCGTGAATATTGCGCAGGCCAAAGTGGCTGCCAACTTCGGTCATGCTGTATTGCAGGTCCAGACCGTCGTTCAGCTGGTGCAGCCGTTCCTCGGTCATCCCGGCGCCGTCGTCCGAAACGGTCAGCAGAAGAAGATCGCCCTTCTTTTCTCCCCGGATGGTGATGGTTCCTTCCTGATCGGGATTATTCATAATGCCGTGGTGAATCGCATTTTCCACGATGGGCTGCAGCACGATGTGCGGAATGTTGCAATGCATCAGTTCCGGAGCGACCTCCTGAACGAAACGGATTTTTCCGCTGTAACGGATCTCCTGTATGCTCATGTAAGCCTGTGTCAGTTCCAGCTCCTGTGACAGGGTGGAATACTCTTCCCCCTGGTTGAGGCAGCGCTTGTAGAAACGCGACAGCAGCATCACGATACGCTCTACCTGCTTGGCGTCGCCCATCATGGCAAAATAGTTGATCATTTCCAGCGTGTTGTAAAGGAAATGCGGGTTAATCTGCGCCTGCAGCGCGATCATCTCCGCGTGCTTCTGGTTGGAATCCGCCATTGCGCGCGCGGAGTTGAGCATGTTCAGCTCTTCCGTGAGGTAGTTGTAGCTTTCGATCAGGATACCGATTTCGTCGTGCGTGGTCGGAGCCGGCAGGCTTTGCAGCACGCCGTCCTTGAGGTTGCTCATGCCGTTGGTGACCAGCGTGAGGCGCTTCACAATCCGTTGGGAGAACAGCAGGGAAAAAGCAAGGATACCGATTCCGCCGATGAACGTCATCAGCAGGATAAAGCTCCACTGTGAATTGCGGTATAATAACCGGATGCCGCTGGTGTTGGGCAGCGCCATCATCAGGCACCACGGATTATAACGGAACCGCTGCTGCTGCAGATAGTACTGCTGGCCGCCCGCCTGATAATCGGTCCACTGCGGCTGATCGATGGGGATGCTCCATGTGGGCGGCGAAGGCTGGAAGGTGCTGTCGCCATAGGCGGACTGCAATATGATCTGCCCGTCGTCGGACAGGAGGTACACCGTTGCGCCGCTGACCAGCGGAAGGGACTGCGTCATGGTATGCAGTACTTTCTCCATGGAAAAATCAAACCGGATCACCGCCGCTGTGTCCAAAAAACGCAGCGGGTTGCAGACACGAACCGTATAGGCGAACATCCCGGCGTCCGCTTCCGTGCCTGCGCCGTCGGCGGTATAAATCCAGCCGTTTTTATAAGGCTGGGCGACCAGGTTTTGATACCAGGGCTGCAAATCCACAGTGGCGGCGGAATAGAATCGCTCGTTGTCGATCAGCAGGCTTTTTTCGGGCGGAAGGTATACGCGGATACGCATATCCCAGATGTTGCGGTTCTGGATATAGTCAAACGTGGTATTCATCAGCGCCTTGTTCTGCACCAGCTGAAGGATGTCTTTCCCAGTCATCTGCTGTTGCAGCAGCGCGCGGATGTTGGTATCCTGCTGTAAAAGCAGCGTATCCTGCTTTACGATATCAAACCGGCTGGAGAAAATATCGTACAGCTGAGAAAAGGCGTTCTGGGCATTGGCGCGCGCCTGCCGCGCCAGGCTGTCGCCGGTGAACACATTGAATAAAAGCATTGCGATGCAAAGCGGAATCAGCACCGAACCGAAGATCAGCGCGCTCATTTTGGTGCCGAGGCGGCAATTGCGGGTTTTTTCCCGGAAAGAGCGATAACCTTTGCGCAGGATGCTGGTCATTACGCCTCGTCCTTTTCTCCGCTGGGCGAATAGCCCATCCGTTTTTTGAATTTGTACGAAAAATAGTTGCCGCTGCGGTATCCCACCTGCCGGGCGACTTCTTTCACTTTGTAATTACCGGATTCCATCAGCTCCAGCGCTTTGTCAATCCTCAGCTGTGTCAGGTGCGTGCCAAGTGTTGTGCCCATGGTGCTCTTGAAAAGGTGGCACACATAGGTGGAGGAAAGCTTGAGATGTTCCGAGATCATCGTAACGCTCAGGTCCGGGTTTTCATAATTCTGCTCCAGATAGCCAAGAATCCGGTTCACAATGGTGTTCTCCGTCAGGCTGTTATTGATTGCTTCATAATACCGCTGGATCATCTGCACGGTAAACTCGTGCAGCTCGTCCAGAAAATGAAACTGATTGATGTAATCCAGCACCTGATATTCGTCCGCAAAACGGTCGGACAGCAGGATGCTCTCTTTCTGGGCGGCATGATACAGCAAAACCAGAATGGAGTAGTAAAAACGAACGACCTGAAAGGGCGAGGTTTCGTCGTGTGTTTTCAGCTGTGCGGTCAGATTGCTGAGCAGGAATATTACGGATTTGTCGTTCTCCTTCTTTAAAGCATGCGAATATTCTGAAAGGGAAACGCTGTCCATGTCAAAGGCGTTACCGACGTTCTCCCGATACAGGTACAGACAGCCCGGTTCTTTAAAAAAGCACCGGGGAAGGCACAGCAGCGCACTCTGGTAGGAATCATGCAGCTGGCCGGGCTGTTTCACAAACCGCCCTACGACGCTGAAACCGGTCAGCCCGTTAAGAGACAGGAGGCTGATCAGCCGACGGAAGTACGGTTTCAGGCGATCCTTGCGGCGCTCCTCCGGGGAGCGGCACATTAACTGCATCACAATTCGGTCCTGCCGCAGAAAGCCGATGCACTGCACCTCCGGGTCCACAAAAGATTGCGCCAGGTAGCCCTGCACATCCTCCTCCGTTACGTGGGTCTGTTCCGAAAAGCCCAGAATCTGCGTGATCGCTGTGGCGTAGCAGTCACAGCGCGCGGCGCCGAACAACTGGGTGAACAACGCGGCGGAGGCTTCCGCCGTCTCCTCCTGGGTAAGCCCTTTGGCGAGGGATACAAGCTGTTCCATCCGGTTTTTCTGCTCGATGTGAAGCCGCCCGCATTGCGCGAGACGGTTGCTGTTAATCTCCGCCACCGCGTTACGGATGGATGCGGAAAGTTCCTCCATGTCGATCGGTTTTTCGATGTAGTTCACCACGTGCAGGCGGATGGCGCTGCGCAGGTAGGGGACATCCGAATAGCCGCTGATAAAAATCGTTTTACATTCAATGTACTGACAGCTGATTTCCTCGGCCAGTTTGATACCGTCCAGCTGTGGCATGCGAACGTCGGTCAGCAGAATATCCGGTTTAAAATCACGGGCGACGTCCAGCGCTTCTAAACCGTTTTCCGCAGTGCGCACGGCGTCAATCCCAAGCGCTTTCCAGTCGATCTGTTTTTGGATTCGCTCACGAACGAAAAATTCATCGTCCACCAGCAAAAGCTGCATAGAAAAACCTCCTTTTGTCCGGTCGGCCGTCTGTGCGGGGTAAAACGTTTTCTTCTCTGGTTCCACATTATAGACATAACTTCCGATACGGTCAAGGAACGACCGGGGCCTGTCCCGTTTATTTTTTCTGGCCGGCATGCGGATATTGCGCTGATGAATTATGCGGACAAGGCGAAAGGGAAGCGGAGCGCCGCCCCCGAATAAGAGAATAGCGACTGTTTCACGGCCGCGCAGCAGAGTACGAAGCCTATTCTGGAAAGGGGCGATGGCCTGTGCAAAAAACGGAGGGGATCCGGTACTGGCATCTGTCGGCGGAGGACGCACTGCGGGCGTACGGAACCGAGGCTGGCGGCCTGACGGCGGACGAGGCCGGGAAGCGGCTGAAGGAGTATGGCAAAAACGCGATTAAAGCGAAAAAAAGGACCGGGCCGCTGCTGCTGTTTCTGGGGCAGTTTAAGAACCCGATCATCATTATCCTGATTATCGCCACCTGCATCTCGGCGGCAACCGGCAGCCTGTACGACTCGCTGATTATTCTGGCCATCATTTTCGGAAGCGCCCTGCTGAGCTTTTTTCAGGAGTACAGCGCAAGCAATGCGGTGGAAGAACTGCGGTCGCGGGTACAGATCAAGTCTACGGTCCTGCGGAACGGAAAACCGACCGAGGTGTTTTCCAGCGAGATCGTGCCGGGCGACGTGGTGACGCTGGCGGCGGGCAGCCTGATCCCCGCGGACGGGCGGGTGCTGGCCGGCAATGATTTCTTCGTGAACCAGTCCATTCTGACAGGCGAATCTTTTCCGGTGGAGAAAAACCCGGAAGCCGTGGCGGAGGATGCGGAACTGCAGGATCGTACCAACTGCGTCTGGATGGGGACCAGCGTGCGAAGCGGAACCGCGACAATCCTGATAACGCAAACGGGCGAAGGCACGGAGTTTGGGAAAATCGCCCAGAAACTGACCCTGCGGCCGCCTGAGACGGAGTTTGAGCGCGGCGTGCGGCGCTTCGGCTATCTGCTTACGGAAATCATGCTGGTGCTTACGCTGGCGGTGTTTGCGATCAACGTGATGTACCACAAACCGGCGATCGACGCGCTGCTGTTCTCGGTCGCGCTGGCTGTGGGCATTACGCCGCAGCTGTTGCCCGCGATTATCAGTATCACGCTCTCCAAAGGGTCGCGTATGATGGCCAAAGCGGGCGTGATCGTGCGCAGGCTGACTTCGATAGAAAATTTCGGCAGTATGGATATTCTCTGCACGGATAAGACAGGCACCCTGACCGAGGGCGTCGTGCGGCTGGACGGCGCCGTGGACACCGCGGGCAACGAGGCCGACGCAATCTACCGCCTGGCGTACCTGAATGCCTCGATGCAAACGGGGCTGCCCAACGCGCTGGACGCGGCGATAATCAGCCGCGGCAAATCGGAGATCGGCAGCACGCGGAAAGTGGACGAAATCCCCTACGATTTTATCCGCAAACGCCTGAGCATCGTCGTGGAGGACGGCGGACAATGCACGATGGTTACCAAAGGCGCGCTCAGTAGCGTGCTGGAGGTCTGCGACACGGTTGACGCGGACGGCGCGACGTTGGCTCTCGACACGGCGCAGACCAAATCGCTGCAGGCGCGTTTTGCCGCGTGGAGCGCACAGGGCATGCGCGTGCTGGGCATCGCGCGCAAAACGGTGGTGAAGCAGGAGAAGTATGAGCGGTCCGACGAGGCGGGCATGACATTCGCCGGATTTCTGCTGTTCTTCGACCCGCCCAAGGCGGACGTGAACCAGACGATTGCGGCGCTGGCAAAACTGGGCGTAAGTCTGCGCATCATTACCGGGGACAACCGGCTGGTGGCGGAACATATCGCCCAAACGGTTGGACTGACGGTAACGGGCGTGCTGACCGGCGCGGAAATGGGTAAAATGACCGACGAAGCGTTGTGGAAAAAAATCGAAAACACCAACCTGTTCGCCGAGGTGGACCCCAACCAGAAGGAACGTATTATTCTGGCGCTGAAAAAGAAGAGCCATGTGGTGGGCTACATGGGCGACGGCATCAACGACGCGCCCGCGCTGCACGCGGCGGATGTGAGCATCTCCGTGAATACCGCCGTGGACGTGGCCAAAGAGGCCGCTGATTTCGTGCTGATGGACAGCGGTCTGGACGTGCTTCGGCGTGGGATTGAGCTGGGACGCACAACCTTCGCCAATACGCTCAAATATATCCTGATTACCACCAGCGCCAACTTTGGCAATATGTTCAGCATGGCGGGCGCGTCGCTGTTCATGCCGTTTCTGCCGCTGCTGCCCAAACAGATACTGATGATTAACTTCCTTACGGACTTCCCGGCTGTGACCATCGCAACCGACGCGGTGGACGCGGAGGACATGCAAAGGCCCAGAAGATGGAACACGCGCTATATCCAGAAATTTATGATCGTTTTCGGGCTGATCAGCTCGGTGTTTGATTACCTCACCTTTGCCGTGCTGCTGCTGGGCTTTCATACCCCGCAGGAAATGTTTCAGAGCAGCTGGTTCATCCTTTCGATCATTACCGAACTGCTGACCCTGCTGGTAATGCGCACCCGAAAGCCGTTTTTCAAAAGCAGACCGGCGCCGCTGCTTCTGTTCTCCACCCTCGGAGTTGGGCTGCTGACGATGCTGATTCCCTACCTGCCGCTGGAAAAGGTATTAAACATCGTGCCGGTGCCCTTCCCGATGATGATGGCGCTGCTGGGTATCGCCGGGCTGTACATTCTGGCGACGGAAATCGGCAAGCATTTCTTCTTCCGCGCAAACCCTCGCAAAGGGGCTACCGCACGCGGCCGGGACGACATGGCTCTGTAATGTTCCCACAATATAAAACGACGCCGCGGGGGTATTATCCCCGTGGCGCTGTTCCTTGTATCCATTCTTTTTCAGATCACGAACTGTTCCATGTACCGCTTGGTGAGACGAAGCGAATCCAGCACCCGCTCGCGCGTCCCCTCGAAGGCGCGGTCTTCCACCTCGATGCAGGCGAAGCCTTCATAACCGATGTCTGTTAAAGCCGACACATACCGGCCCCAGTCCACGTCGCCCAACCCCGGAAGCTTGGGGCTCATATACTCCAGCGGATAGCCCATGGTGCCGACCTGCGCCAGCTTGTCGGGATAAAGCTTGATGTCTTTAAAATGCACGTGGTAAATTTTCTCGCGGAACTCATACAAAGGTTTGCAGTAATCCATCATCTGCCATACAAAGTGGGAGGGGTCGTAATTAAGGCCCAGGTTGGGGGAGGGAAGCGCCTCAAACACCCGGCGCCACACGGCGGGCGTTGTCATCAGGTTTTGCCCGCCGGGCCACTGATCGCCGTCAAACAGCATGGGGCAATTCTCAACAGCGATCTTTACGCCCTTCTCTTCAGCCAGCCGCAGAATCGGGGGCCAGATCTGCTTTGCCAGTTCCAAATTTTCTTCCACGGTTTTATGCTGGTCGCGTCCGATAAAGGTAGTGACCAGATTGACGCCCAGCTTCGCGCTGGCGGCAATCACTCTTTTCAGGTGATCCAGCACAACGGCGCGCTTTGCGGGATCGGCGTCCATGGGGTTGGGATAATAGGCGAGGGCGCTGATCTCCACGTTCCGCTGACGGCAGTAATTCAGCAGATAGGCAGCCTTTTCATCCGTCAGGCTGTCCACGTCGATGTGGCTCACGCCCGCGTACCGGCGTTCGGACCGGCCCACCGGCCAGCAAGCCACCTCCACACAGCGGTACCCCATCGTAGCCGCTGTGTCGATCATTTCTTCAAATGTCCAGTCGGCAAGGATTGCGCTTACAAAACCCAGTTTCATTCGTAACACCTCTTGTTGCCGGGGAGAGAGCCCGGCCTTTCTGTTTGTTGGGAAAAGTGCCGCCCCGCGCTGTCCCGGCGCGTGATACGGCGTAACGGAGCTCCGCTAAATGGAGTCCCGCAAAACCAGCTCGGTTTCCAGCAGAACATGCCGGGCTTCGCCCGTCGGGTTAAGCATCCGGTCCGCCAGAATTTCGCAGACCATATACCCCAGCTGAAACTGCGGCATGTTGACCGCCGTAACGCTGGGATGGCTGACCATGGAAATATACGTGTTATCAAAGCCGATCAGCGAGCAATCCGCGGGAATCTGCACGCCTTCGGTGCTGGCGGCCTTCACTACGGCGGCGGCGAACATGTCGCTGGTGGCGAGGATCGCGTCGGGGCGCACGCCAGCGGTCAGCAGTTGCCTCGCTACGGCAAAGGAACTGTCAAAACCCATTTCCGTTACCTTGAAGATCAGCGAGGGATCAACCGGGATACCCGCTTCACGCAGCGCTTCGGCATACCCCAGATAACGTTGGCGGGCGTATTTAAACTTGTCCGGGCCGTTGATCAGCGCCACGCGGCGACGGCCCCGCTGCAAAAGGGTATGCACGGCGTTGCGGGCGGCGGCAAAATCATCCACGCTTACATAGGGGAGCGGGCTGCGCTCGTTATACTCGGCGCACTGCACGACCGGCGCGGCATGGTCGATGGCCGCCAGCACCGCCTCGTCGTTAACCGGCGACAGCAGGATGCAGCCGCCCGCGTTAATCATGCCCAGCAGGCGGATGAGGCGCTGGCTGCGGTCGTCTACGTTGCCTTCGGTGTAAACCAGGGTTTCCAGTCCGCGGTTTTTAGCGGATACCTGAATCCCTTTCACGATTTTTGCGTAAAACGGGTTGTCCAGGTTGGGAAGCACCACCACGATCAGCCCGTTGTGCGCGGCGGAGGGTTCCTCGCGCACATAGCCCAGTTCGTCCATTGCGGCGCTGACCAGCTCCACGGTGGAGGGTTTCACGTTGCCCTTGTCGTTTAACACTCTGGACACAGTGGCGATCGAAACGCCCGCGCGCGCCGCCACCTCGGTAATGGTCGGCTCCGCGCTTTTCTTCTTCATGGATGAAATGCCCTCCCTTGCGAACGGAGATAATCTGCTCTTGTGTGAATTATAACACGGGAAACGACGGGATGTAAAGAATGTAATTCGATGTGAAACATTTACATTAAACAAGGATAATGTGAAGCAAAACAGCGTTGTATCAAAACGTATTAGCGCATATTTTAAGTAATGAAAACTTATGTAAAAGAATGCGTTTCCGTTGACAGATGTAAAACCGTATGCTATTCTTGCATCAGCAAAAGGAACATCGAATCCCGCGGGGTACCATGCGGTATTTGGTGTCCTCCTGCGTCAACAACGCCTCCCGCGTGTGCGGGGGAGCACCTTACAAACAAAACGGAGGAATTCAACATGAAAAAGATTCTGGCCGTCGTACTCGCGCTGACGCTCTGCCTGGGCATCGTAAGCCTGTCCGCGTCCGCAGAAACCGCCAAGATCAAAATCGGCATTCTCGCCCCGGCGGTCACTCACGGCTGGGTTGCCGGCGTTGCGTACAATGCCGAAGCCCGCTGCAAGGAACTGGCGGACACTGTGGAGTACAAACTGTACACCTCCAACAACGCAGAGGAAATGACCAGCCAGCTGGACGACCTGAAAACCTGGGGAGCGCAGGCCATCGTGGCGTTCCCGCAGTGGGAAGGCATGGAAGTGCCCATCCAGGCCGCGATTGACAGCGGCATCACCGTCGTCAACTTCGATATCGCCATCAATGCCACGGGCGTGTACCGTGTCACCGGCGATAACGAGGGCATGGGCGTGGAAAGTGCCAAGTACATCGTAAGCAAGATCGGCACCACCGGCACCGTCGTTGCGTTGCCCGTTCCCACCAGCGGCTCCGTGTCCGACCTGCGCATGAAGGGCTTTAAAGACACCATGGCCCAGATCGCGCCCGACATGAAGATCGTCGAATACGCCACCAAGTTCACCCGTGAAGACGGCCTGAAAGACTTTACCGACATCCTGGCCGCCAACCCGCAGATCGACGCGGTGTACAGTCTGGACGACGAAACCTCCATCGGCTGCCTGCAGGCGATTTCCGACGCGGGCCGCACGGATATTAAAGTAATCACCGGCGGCGGCGGAATGCAGGAATACTTCAAGATGATGCCCGAGAACCAGAACATCTGGATCTGCTCCGCGCTGTACAGCCCGATGATGGTTCGCGACGCCGTGGATATGGCCGTGAGCGTACTCAAGGGTGATAAAGTGGACGCCGTGAAAGTGATCCCCACCACGATTGTAGATCGCGACAACTGCGCGCAGTACATCGACCCCAACAACACCGTTTATTAATCGACTTTCGATACCTGCGGTTGGGAGGGGCCTGTGCCCTTCCCAACCTGTTCCTGTGTTTGGGGCGTTACGCGTGCGATGGTCAGCATACTGCGGGCCAGCATTCTGACCATCGCACGTATCCTGCCGCGAGCGGTTCGCGACGCGCTGACAATAGCCGTGGCGGAAATTGGCGCAAAGCGAACCGCCTGCCTGCAGCGAAGAACCGCTGTAATTTGACCGGAACGGATGTGAACGGCTGCATGAAGCTGGAGATGCAGGGAATCAGTAAATCCTTCGGCGCCAACCGGGTGCTGAAATCCGTGAACTTTCACCTGGAGGGCGGCGAAATCTGCGCGCTGCTGGGGGAGAACGGAGCGGGTAAATCCACGCTGATGAACATACTGGGCGGCGTGCTGCCCGCCGATGAGGGAAGCATTCTGCTGGACGGCACGGCACAGAACTTCCAGACGCCCACGCAGTCGCTGGACGCGGGCATCGCGTTTATTCATCAGGAACTGAACCTGATCAACGACCTGCCCATTTATGAAAACATGTTTATCGGCCGGGAACTGAAAAAGAAAAGCGGCCTGCTGGACCATGCCCGGATGGTGGCCGAAACCCGCGCGGTTTTCGACCGGATGGGTCTTACGATCGATCCCCGGACGATGGTGGGAACACTGGACGCCAGTTATAAGCAGATTGTGGAGATCAGCCGCGCGCTGCTGATGAAGGCGAAGCTGATTATCATGGACGAACCCACCACATCGCTGACCGACCCGGAGATAGAGCGCGTGTTCGCCATGCTGCGCACCCTTCGGGAGCAGGACGTGGGGATTGTGTTTATCTCGCACAAACTGCGTGAAGTGATGGAAATTTGTGATCGCTATACCGTACTGCGCGACGGGGTCATGGTGGCGGAAGGCGCTGTGAAGGAAACAAGCGTTGGGGAGCTTGCCCGCCACATGGTGGGGCATGAGGTGCTTTCCAACCTGGCGTGCCGGGTATGCAACCGCGGGGAGGAGCGTCTGCGCCTGACCAACCTGACGCGGGAGCCGTTTTTCCGCCATGTAAGCCTGACGGCCTACGCGGGAGAAGTGCTGGGCGTGACCGGCCTGCTGGGGGACGGGCGCAGCGAACTGTTCCGCACGGTGTTCGGTGCGGATCAGAACGATGAAGGCGACATTGCTGTGATGGGCAAATCGGTGCACGTGCATTCTACGGGGCAGGCGGTGGAACTGGGTTTGGGCTATGTGCCCCGGAATCGCAAGGAAAACGGCATCGTAAAGGATATGTCGATTCTGGAAAACGGGTCGATTGTGACCTGGCCCCGGCTGGTTCGGCACGGGCTGATTGACCACCGGAAGCAGCGTGCGGAGTTTGACCGGCAACGCAAGGCGCTGAGCATCAAACTGGGGAAACCCGCGGACCCCATCACCAGCCTGTCCGGCGGCAACCAGCAGAAAGTGGTGCTGGCGAAATGGCTCAGTGCCGACCCGAAGGTGCTGATTCTGGATAACCCCACGCAGGGCGTGGACGTGGGCGCCAAGGAAGAAATCTATGAGATTATTCGCAAACTGGCCGACAGGGGCGTGGCGGTGATCGTGCTGAGCAGCGAAGCGCAGGAGATTATGCGGGTGTGCGACCGCGCGCTGGTGATGTTCCACGGCGAGGTACGCGATACGGTCAGCGGCGAGCGCATGACGGAGCACGAAATGATGCGCCTGGCGACGGGCTGCTGAGGGCTTCCGCGCGGACTGGCTTCCGTTTTTTCCGATTCATCCTGAAGGGGGAACGACTGATATGGAACAGGCTCAGAAGAAGACCAATTTCCTCCGCTGGCTGCGCGAAAGCTGGCGCACCAAGCCGCTCTTTTCCACCACATGCGCGCTGCTGGTGATGGTGGTGCTGCAAACCTTCGCTTTGGGTTTTAACTACCCCAGCGTCGGCGACTGGTTTACCGCGTGGGGAAAGAACTGGATCAATATCCTGCGTAACAACGCGGGCGTAGGGATCATTTCGCTGGGGATGACGTTCGTCATTATTTCCGGCGGCATCGACCTGGCCGTAGGCTCCACGCTGGTCGCCATCGGCGCGGTCGTGATGCTGCTGGTCGACGGCAACGCCACGGGCTTTTTAACCTCGCTGGGGATTACCGGTCCGTTTGCTTACCTGATCGCTATTATCGCGGGGATTCTGGTGGGCGTTCTGCTGGGCGAATGCTCCGGCGTGCTGGTGGCGCACAGCGGCCTGCCGCCCTTTATCGCCACCCTTGGCATGATGAAGATTGCCCGCAGCGTTACGCAGCAACTTATGCAGTCCTCTTCCCCCGCGGTGCCCAAGGACTTCCTGAATATTGCCAATTTGCGCATCGGTGGGGAGATTATCCTGCCGATCCTGTACTGGTTTTTGCTGGCGGCGGTGCTGTATGTGGTGAGCAAGCACACGGCGTTCGGGCGGCAGGTGTTCGCGGTGGGTTCCAGCGAGCGCACCAGCAAGCTGTCCGGCGTGAACGTGCGCAAGGTGAAGCGCCGCGTATATGTACTGATGGGCGCGCTGGTAGCGGTGGCCGCCGTTATCCAGATCGCCCGCATCGGCAGTATGGACTATGCCAACGCCGGCAGCGGCTATGAGATGGACGCCATCGCGGCGGTCATTATCGGCGGCACCAGCATGAGCGGCGGCCGCGGTTCCATCGTGGGCAGCGTTCTGGGCATGCTGATTCTTGCGGTGATGAACAACCTGCTCAACCTGCTGGGGGTTCCCCCGTTCCTGCGCGAAGCTTTTAAGGGCGTGATCGTGATCGCAGCCGTGCTTCTGCAAAAGAAGGACAGCGGGAACTGAACCGATCCTGCCGTTTATACGCCGGGGAGCCTGTAGCGCGCCTGTATTTTAGGGTGCGCGGAAACGCAAGGAGGAAAAACGATGTTGAAAGTCGGCGTTATCGGGTGTGGCAAAATTTCGCAGGTGCGCCATCTGCCGGAATATGCCGCTAACCCGGAGGTAAAAATCGCCGCGCTGTTCGATTTGAACGCCGAACGCGCGCAAACCCTTGCCCTGCAGTACGGCGCGAAAACGTATGCCGCCTATGGGGAACTGCTGAATGACCCAGAGATTGACGCGGTCAGCATCTGTACTTCGAACGATTCGCATGCGGACATCACCTGCGCGGCGCTGGCCGCGGGCAAGCACGTGTTGTGTGAAAAGCCGATGGCTACGACGCTTAAGGACTGCGAGCGGATGGTGGAAGCCGCCCGCGCATACGGAAAAATCCTGATGATTGACCAGAACCAGCGGTTGGCGGGCGCACACGTGAAGGCGCGCGAACTGATCCGGGCGGGTGCGATCGGGAAACCGCTTACCTTCCGTACCAGCTTCCGCCATGCCGGGCCGGAAACATGGAGTATCGAACCCGGCGCTGGAACATGGTTTTTCGATCGGAAACGCGCCGTAATGGGCGCAATGGCCGATCTGGGCATCCATAAGACCGACCTGATCCAGTATCTGTTAGGGCAAACAGTGGTGGAAACCCGCGCGACGCTGACCACGCTGGATAAGCGCCTGGCGGACGGCAGCCTGATCGGGGTGGACGACAACGCGATCTGTATCTATACGATGAGCGACGGCGCCGTGGGCACCATGGCCGCCTCGTGGACGGATTACGGCGCGGAGGACAATTCCACCGTGATTTACGGCACCAGGGGCGTTCTGCGCATCTACGACGACCGGGAGCACACGCTGATTCTGGAGCCGAAGGGCGGGAAAGCGGAGTTTTTCGACGTGGACGAAATCCAGACCAACGAAAACCAGACCCGTTCCGGTGTGATCGACCTGTTCGTGCAGGCTGTGAACGATCCTGCCGTAGAAGGGATTTCCGGTGCAAGCGTATTGCCCGCCATGCGGGCGGTTTTCGCCAGTATCGAAAGCTCGGACACCGGAAAAGCGGTAAGGACTGACCGGTAAGGTATTATGGCGGCTCCGCGGCGGACGATCGGCCCGATCCGGGGGCCGCTGTTTTTCTGCTTATTTGCGATGCCGTACTCATAGGGATGTGGGGGAGTGCTGATGATGTCCGGGATGATTGCGGTGAATTCCAACTGTTATCACGGTTTCACGCTGGAACAGGCGATTGCTGGTATTCGGCGCGCTGGTTTCCGTTATATCGAACTGACCGCCACCAAGGGCTGGACGGAGCACGTGTTTCCGGACATGCCGTTTGAAAAGCTGCTGACCATACAGGATGAACTGGATGCCGCTGGGCTGATCCCCTTTTCCATGAGCGGACACTGCAACCTGATGGACACCGCCCGTATCAGCGACTTTGTGAAAAACATCCGGCTTGCGGCTTTCTTCGGCTGCCGGTATATCGTAAGCTCCATCGGCGAAGCGCACCTGAAGGACCGCGCCGTGGCCGACGCGGCGACCGTGGCGGGGCATATCGCCGCGCTGCTGCCGGAACTGGAAAAGTACAACCTGATGCTGGTGCTGGAAACCCACGGGCACGACCATGGCACTGGCGCCGTGCTGGCCGATGTGGTGCGCCGCGTGAACAGCCCGCGCGTGAAGATCAACTACGATACCGCAAACGTCATATTCTACGGGGGCGTAAACCCCGTGGCGGATCTGGCGGCCTGTGTGAACGACGTGGGCTACCTGCACCTGAAGGACAAGGCGGGCGCGCCGAACGAGTGGAACTTCCCCGCGTTGGGAAAGGGAACGATAGATTTCCCGGGCATTTTCTCCGTGCTGCGGCAGGCGGGTAACGAAAGCCCCTTGAGCGTGGAAATTGAGTTTACGCAGGCAGGCCCCCGCGACGTAACCGAGGTGGACCGAGCGGTGGCGGATAGCGCCGCATACCTGACGGCGCATGGGTTTACCCTGTGAACAGAGCCCTGAGGGAGGAGAACGCTGTATGAGAATCGCGCTGGTTGGTTTGGGCGGTATGGGTACCGTTCACTATATGAATTATCAGCATATCCCTGACGCAACAGTCTCGGCGGCTGTGGGAACCACCGAGGCGGACCGTGCCCGCGTGGCGGAGTGGGGAATACCGCTGTATCCGACGCTGACCGCGTTATGCACTGAACAGACTGTGGATCTGGTGGATATCTGTGTGCCGACTTGGCTGCACCGTCCTTTGGCGGAAGAAAGCCTGTCGCTTGGCAA
The DNA here is from genome assembly GCA_035353235.1 of Candidatus Limiplasma sp. Classification (GTDB taxonomy): domain Bacteria; phylum Bacillota; class Clostridia; order Christensenellales; family Aristaeellaceae; genus CAXXOK01. The sequence continues at coordinate 24,510 of DAOPZG010000002.1, read as the reverse complement.
CCACACCCTTGTGGAGAAACCGGCGGCGCTTACGCTTCACGACGCGCGCGCCATGTATACCGCCGCCGACCGGGTGGGCAAACAACTGTATGTGGGGCAGGTGTTGCAGTTTACGCCCGAGGTAGCCGCACTGTGTTCCGTGGTGCGGGACGGACGCTATGGTAAAGCGCTGGACGCACATTTCGAGCGGCTGTCCGCCGCGCCCCGGTGGACGCAGGGCAGTTGGCTTTTCGACGTGCATAAAAGCGGCCTGATCCCCTTCGACCTGCACATTCACGATCTGGATGTGATTGTGAGCCTTTTTGGCAAGCCCGCAACCATTTCCTGTACCACGGCAGGTGCTGCGGATAAACCGTACCGCGAGCAGTACCGCTTTCTGTATGGTTATCACGGACTGACCGTATGCGCCGAAGCGGCGTGGTTTAACGCGGCGATTCCGTTTACGGCCCGCTGGCGGGTGTATTTTGAAAGGGGGATGCTCGTAAACGATGCGGACGGCCTGCGCGGTTACGGCGCGGACGGCGAAGTAACGGTTTTCGACACGGAGGAACCGGAGAAAATACCTACCGGTATCAACGTGCCTCCGACGGGGATGTTTCTGGCGGAACTGAAGCACTATGTCGCCTGCGCGGCTGAAAACTGCCCCTCCGACCGGGTGACACGCGAGCAGGTGCTGGCCGTACTGGAAGTGCTGGAACAGGTGACCGGCAAAGCCTGAACGGATGGCTTTGTGATTAAATATCATATTTATAGGTTTACAAGCGGGGTTTCGGCAGATGCGCTGCCGAAACCCCGCTTGAGTGTACGAAAAAGAATTGTTAGGATGAGCCTGTGAAACGCAGTTACCGACCCCTGCAGATTTTGATAATCTTCTTACAGGTCTTTTTGCACGTAACGCGAAAGCCGTTTTGCCGCAGGGAATGCAGACCCTTTTTAAGCAGACGGAAGGCGCGCCGGGGCAGCGAAGGCCTCGGGAGAAGACAATTCGCCTGGTTCAACTGCTTGCGGGTTGTCTCTAGCAGTTTTTCCTGCCTCAGATAGGCGTTCCTGGCCTGAACGGGCTGCATGATCAGCGCATCGAAACGGTGCCGCGTGACCATGTCCAGCGCGAGATACCCATACTGTTCCGGCGGAGGACAGGCGGCATACATACGTTTCGTGGTGGCAAGCAGCGAGTTCAGGAGCTGGCTTGCGTAATGCGTGCTGACTTCCGACAGGTTCGCGGCGCTGATGAAGGCGAAAAGCGCATTGTAAATAGTAAAGTAGCTGTACACTTTGGGAAAGGTTACTTTCTCGGTGATGATCGAGTGGTTTCGTACCCGTCGGTGGTAGTAGGTTTCATGTTTGTGAACTGCCCGTTCCGCGGTGATCAGCACCTGAAATGTAAACAGGTTGTCCTCGTATTCAACCCCTTGCAGAAACCTAAACCCGTTACGCAGCAGGTAATCCCGATTCACGATATACAGGCACGGAGAAACCAGATATTCGCCGTTGATCATCAACTGCTCAAACAGGGCTTGTCCATTCTGGGCATCGCCGTAACTTTTACTGTGCTGATACAGATTCAGATAGTTTGCATAGGTGGTTTTTAGCTCCTCGTTTTCAAAAAAACTCTGGCCGTTGAAGATAACCATGTCGGCGTTCTGTACCTTTGCTTCCCGGTACAGTTGCTCCATCGCGTCCAGCTCAAGGTAATCGTCGCTGTCGCAAAAATACAGGTACTCGCCTTTCGCGCGCATCAGGGCGGCGTTTCTGGCGGTAGAAACCCCCTGATTAGGCTGCGAGAGCACGGTAATGCGGGAGTCGGCGGCCGCGTACTCCAGCAGTATGTCTTCGCAATGGTCGTCGGAGCCGTCGTTTACGCAGATCATTTCGATCTCCTGAAGCGTCTGGTGAACGAAACTGTCCAGACATTCCCGCAGATACGCCTCCGTTCGGTATACCGGCACAATGACCGATACGCACGGGGATCGACCGCTCTCGCCGGTCCGCAGGACCTTAGCGGGCGCGACGGGCATTTTTGCGGCTTCCTGCCGCTTCATGGCCAACATAAAGCCGGCGATAACGTTTCGGTCATCCGGGTTCAGGCAGTCCTGTTCGGAACAATCCGTCAGATGCAGCGATTGAACATCCGGCTGCAGAAAACGGTGGTAAATCGCTTCTCGTATGTCTGCGAACTGCGCGCCGCGGACATTGTAAGTAAAACTGCTGAGCAGCGCTTTATGGTAACTGGCCGCGACCTGTTCATACAGCCCATCCCTCCGCAGAGCGTCTCCCAGCGCGATGTAAGCGGTCACAAAGTCGCAGGGCGACTTGCCCTTGGAACTTTGCAGGTTTCCCTTGATACCGATCCGGTAATGGACAAGCGTACGGTTAACCCAAGCGATTCGGTCCGCTTTGGCCATGGACAGCAAAACGAAAAATATATCGTTGGAGTTGTGCAGGCTCTGGAAAGCCAGCCCGTTGCGTGTAAGGAAGGAGCGTCGGAAGAGCTTCGTCCAGGCGCAGATGGTGGAAACATTGAAGATCAGGTCCGGAAGGTCCTGTCGGGAAAAAACGGGACGGGTACCGATCCAGCGCGTTTGCAGCCCGTTAGGCTGCGGGATGAACGTACCGTCCGCATTATGGTAACGATCGTAAGTATAAAGCGTTATATCCGCGTCAGCCTGATCCGCAGCGGCGGTGGACGCCTGTAGCAGATCGGGATCGAAAAAATCATCCGCGTCCAGAAACAGACAGTATTCCCCTGTCGCATGTTGCAGGCCAAGGTTACGGGCGTCTCCGGCTGTTGAATGAGCCTGTTGCAGGAGAGTAAAGCGGGGGTCATTCTTCCCAAAATCCCGAAGTATCTGCGGGGTTTGGTCCGTGGAGCCGTCGTCTACGTAGATCACTTCAAAGTCACCGCAGGTCTGGCATGCAAGACTCTCCAGGTTCTGGGCCAGATAGGCTTCCCCGTTGTAAACCGGAATGATGATCGAAACCTTTGCCAACGCTTTTTCCTCCACGATAGATGATCGCCCCGGCGGGGTGTCGTTGCTGCCTGTGAACGAGCGTGAACTGCGAAATCGCATTTAAGAGTATGAAATACGGAGCTCGTTTCACAAGAGCGCGTGAGATATGATTTTACTTTTCCTTCAGAGGAAGAGTTTGGATAACAACAGTTATATTTTAACAGTTTTTAGCGCAAATGCCAACCCCATAATACCAAATTCGTGAAAAAAGCAACAACAAATTTTAAAGCCACTCGGTGAAAAATAAGAGCAAAAAGATGCGTAAAGTTATGGGGGTAAATCATCCTGAACAATCTTTAGTTGCGGTGTCTGCCCAATTTGCGTAAAATGGAACGGGGATCGGTGATGCAACGCCGGTAACGCGGGGGACAGGCGCGACGGGTCCTTTGAAGCGGTGGAACGCTGAACAGTGTGTAAGCCCGATGCGCGGGTGTGGCCCGTGCCTGAAAGGAGAACAGAAGGATGAAGAACGAATGCATCGCCGGATATGAGGATTTTATCCGTGTTTTACTGGACGCGGGCTTTTCCATGGGGGGCGGAAACAACAAGGGGATATTTTCCATCGTGCCGTGGAGCTGGGACGAAACGCCGCCCTATGATACGCCGGTTCGCTGGCATACAGGCGACCCGGAAACCGATCCGTGGGAATGGCGGATGCGCGTGCTGGACGAGCGAAAAGACATTGCGTACGCCAAGATGTTTTTCAATGCGAGCGGGTATCTTACGGCACAATGGGCTCCCAGTTTTCTGGCTGTCCGCCGTGGAAGAGAAACGCTTGCGGAGGCTTACGAGGCGGGGCGGATCAGCCATCTGGCCAAGCGGGTTTACGAAACTGTTGCCGGTCAGGGTGTGTTGCCTCTGCATGCCATCAAACCGCTGGCGGGTATCGCCAAAGAGGATGCTTCCCGTTTTGAGCGAGCGCTGGTGGAACTGCAAATGAAGATGTACCTTACCATGTGCGGCAGGCAGCAGAAAACATCCGCTGCTGGGAAGGAATACGGTTGGTCCTCCACGGTGTTCTGCACGGTTGAGGATTTCTGGGGGGAAGCTGTGCTGGCGCAGGCTGCAGAAATGGACAGAGAAGAAGCGATTGCCCGGATCACCGCGCAGGTACTGCGGTTGAACCCGGGCGCGGAACCTAAAAAAGTGAAAAAGTTTATCGAAGGGTAAAAGATGGAGAGCAATACCGTGCGCAAGGGTCCTGCGCAAAATAATACAACCGGACGCATATCCAGCGATGCGCCCGGTCGTGTTATTTTATCGTGTGTTTTGTGCTTTTCAGCTTCCTCCCGGGGGCCGCAAAGCAGGCGGCATCTGATACGCAGGCTGGCGGCAACACGTTTCAATCCCTGATGCTGTAAAATTGGAAAGTCTTTGTGCGGAAATCGTATTACAGGGCTTCCAGAACAAAAGAGAGCTTGCGCGCTTCCGTGGCCTTCAGCCGATAGGCGGGCAGCACCGGCGCGCCCCAGGTGTCGTCGCCGCCCACACCGAAGCGAGCCGCTGCCACGTCCAGCCAGGTATACGCCGGATCGGGCAACTCCTGCCGATGCAGCGCGCTGGTAAGTTCCGCCTGACTGTACGGCAACACGGAAACCATCAGCGGTTCGTCCACTTTGCTTATGCGCAGGGTGCGCCCGGCTCCGTCGCTGAGCTCAAGCCAGCGCACGCCCGTGCGGTTGCCGCAATACTGCGGTTTCAGGTAGGGGGTCAGGTTTGCTTCCGCCGTTGTCTGGTATATCCCAAGCAGCGCGCCCGCGCAGCGATCCGTTTCATTCTCCTGAGGGCCCAGGCCGTAATAACGAACGTTGGCAAGTTCGCGCGGCAGCCGGAAATTCAGCCCCAGCGCCGGAAGCTCCGGCAGGTTGCGAAGCATCCGCCGCGGCGTGGCGATGGTCGCGTCCAACCGAATCCGATTCGCCGACAGCACGGTATAGGTGACTTCCAGCGCCGCGTCCGTAAGCGAAGGCAGTTCGTAACGGCTGCGAACCACAAGCTGGCCGCTCTTGGTATCCACAGCGACGGTATTGGCCCGCGAAAGCTGGCTGAAAACCTGCCAGAGCGCCGTATCCATCGGGAAACGGTTGGCCATGTCGTTGTCCAGCGGCGCGCGGTACAGGCTGGGCCGTGGCGGAAAATTGATCAGCGGCGCGCCGACGCGGCCAAACGAAACCAGTCCCTGCTCCACCAGACTGTACAGCGCCTCGAACAGTTCATCGTGCGCGCCAAGGTTCAAGTCGCCTCTTACAATGGTGTAGGGTTGAATGGTTGGGGCGGCTTCAGCGGGCGCGGAACGCAACACGGTTTGCCCGCGCATCTGCGTGTAACCCGCCTTGGCCCATAGCGTGTCGGCCTTCAGGCGCAGCTCGCACAGCAGGGCGTATTCACCTGTCGGCTCCATTTCGGGAAGGGGCAGCGGAAAATGGCGGCTTTCGCCCGGCTGCACGGTCACATCGTTAAGCAAACCGTCTGCCACGGCGACCCCGTCGCGGGTAAGCTGCCACCAAAGGGTATATCCGGCCAGATCACCAAACAGATAACGGTTTTGCAGGGCTACACCCTGCGTGTCCGGAAGGATATGCACGTCCTGATACAGCGCGCTGACCTCCGCCAGCTTTGGCGTGGGCGTGCGGTCGGCGAAGACCAGCCCGTCGCCGCAGAAATTGCGGTCATTCGGCTGATCGTAGAAATCACCGCCGTAGACGAGACCGTGTTTCCCGCCGGGCAGGGTGGTTTCGATCGCCTGATCGATCCAGTCCCAGATGAAACCGCCCTGATAGCGGGGATAACGATCCTCCAGCGCCAGATATTCTTTTAACCCGCCAACGCTGTTGCCCATGGCATGCGCGTATTCGCACAGGATGAACGGTTTGTCGTCATGTGTGTTAAGCCAGTCGGCCACATTGGCCGCGGTGGTATACATCTGGCTTTCAACGTCGCTGGTATCGTTATACCGCCGGTCGTGGAAAATTCCTTCGTAATGGACCAGCCGGCCGGGGTCGCGCGTGCGGAAAAACTGCGACATGGCGTGGAGTACGCTGCCGCCATAGCTTTCGTTGCCGCAGCTCCAAAACAGCACACAGGCATGGTTTTTATCCCGCTCCAGCAGCGATTGTGCCCTGTCCAGGCAGGCGGGCAGCCATTCCTCCCGGTTGGAGGGCAGCGCTCCTTTCGGCTGCAGCTTTCCCATCACCATCCAGGTTCCGTGGGTTTCCAGATTGGTTTCGTCAATCAGGTACAGGCCGTACCGGTCGCAAAGACGGTACCACAGGCTGTTGTTGGGATAGTGGCTGGTGCGTACGGCGTTGATGTTATTGCTTTTCAGGGTGCGGATGTCCCACAGCATATCCTGCTCGCTCAGGGCACGCCCCTGCCTGTGGCAAAACTCGTGCCGGTTGACGCCGTGCAGCAGCAGACGTTTGCCGTTCAGGCGCAGCAAACCGTTCTTCAGCTCGAAGCGGCGGAAACCGACTTCGGTTTGCGCCACCTCGATCGGCTCGCCGCTTTCTGCGGATAGCGTAAGACGAAGGGTGTACAGATTGGGCTGTTCGGCACTCCACAGGCGCGGAGCGGTGATCTTCCGGGAAAAGACGATTCGGGGCTGCGTGGGCAGGGGGAAGCGATCCACGATCCTTCCTTCCGCGTCTAACAGCGTTCCCAGCAGGGTAACGGGTTCTTCCCGGGGGAGCGAGAGCGTTACCTCAGCCGACAGTGTGGCGGAACGCAGGTCTTCTTCCGGGATGGCGTGAACGAACAGGTCCTCCACGTGCGCGCGCGGCTCGGCGCGCAGCTCCACACTGCGAAAGATACCGGAAAAACTCCAGAAATCCTGATCCTCCAGCCAGGAGCCGCTGCAGAAGCGATACACCTGTATGGCCAGCCGGTTTTCTCCTCCGCAAAGCGCCGGGGTGAGGTCAAAACGCGAAGGGGCGAAACTGTCTTCCGCATATCCGATGGGAACGCCGTTCACCCACACAAAACAAGCGCTTTCCACCCCGTGCAGCGCAAGAACGACGCGCATCCCCTCCCATTCGGCCGGAACGGTAAAGGCGGTCACATAGCTGCCGACGGGGTTGAAACGCGTGGGGATTTCCGGCGGGCGCAGCGCCTCATGCCCGTCCCACGGGTACTGGGTGTTCACGTATTGCGGTTTCCCATAGCCCTGCAGCTGGATATGTCCGGGCACGTTGATACCGCCCCACCCTGTGCAGTCGAAGCCGGGCTGTTCAAACCCCTGCGGCCTGTCGGCAAGGGTTTCGGCATAATGGAACTGCCAGCGACCGTCCAGCGAACGTCGCAGGCTGCTGGCACCTTCGCGGACTTCGCCTTCGTTCGCGTAAACGTCATGGTCGGATACGGCGGGCAGGCGACCAACCGCAAACTGCCCCGGGTCGGTCAACAAAGTCGGGGAAAAGGTGATCGGTTTCATATGCGCTCCTTGCATACCACACGGCCTGCCGTTTGCGTCCCACAAGGGCGACGAATCGGACAGACAACGTGGAAATTTGGTTCTGCTTATGTGGCATTCCGATGGGCTTGCCGCCGCGAACGCGGTGCCAAAGGAACCGGTGCGGAGGGCAAGCAGACCCTGTATCAGTATATCGGATTGATACCGCCGATTCAAGAGAGAATTGAAAAAAATAAACCGGTTACAGAAAAATACAGATGGAAAAGATCGAAAAAAGATGGAAAAAATGATCAATATTGAGATATTAAAGAACAATGTTTGAAAGATGCTTGGAAAGCATGGAAACAGGATGGCAGTGCGCATGAAACCGCTTGCCAAAAAGGGAGGAAACGTGTATACTGCTTTACAGGAGTGGTGACATATGGCCCCCAAAAAGGAGATTACAATCTATGATATCGCCCGGGAGGCGGGCGTATCCACCGCCACGGTATCGCGGATCCTTTCCAACGCGGCGGGGGTTAAACAGGAAAAGCGGGACCGCGTGCAGGCGCTTGTGGATAAATATAACTTCAAGCCCAGCGCGATCGCGCGGGGCCTGAGCGAAACGCGCAGCAAGGTGATCGGCATGCTTTGCCCGGATGTGCGTAATGCTTATTACGCCAACATTTTTATGGAATGCGAACGCCTTGCGTACGAACAGAATTATACGCTGGTGCTGAATAATACATTTACGCAGGAATCGCTGGAAATTGCCTTTATGGAGAAGCTGGGCGAACAACGGGTGGAAAGCCTGATTATCTGCGGCGGTCTGGCGGACTGGCGGCCCATGCCCGCCCACTACCGGGATACGCTGGCACGTTTCTGCAAGCGGATTCCCGTGGTAGTGGCCGGCAGAGTCGATTTGGACGACTGTTATCAGGTGTACATCGACCATGCGGAAGGGATGCGCGCCGCGGTGCGGCATCTGGCCACGCTGGGGCACAGGCGGATTGCTTTTCTGCATGGGTATTCGTATATTTATCAGACACAGGACAAACTGGAAGCCTACAAAATGACCATGGAGGAACAGAATCTGCCGCTTCGGGACGAATATATTCTGGACGCGGGTGAGTTTAACGAACAAAGCGGTCTTGCGGGAATGAAACGGCTGCTGAGCCTGGCCGAGCCGCCTACCGCCGTGATCGCGATTAACGACCTGATGGCCGCGGGCGCGCTGCAGGCCATTCTGCGTCTCGGCTATTCGGTGCCGAACGATTTCTCCATCGTCGGTTTTGACGATTCGCTGATCACCGACCTTACGGAACCTAATATCAGCAGCGTTCACTACGATTATGCCGCTTATGCGAGAAAACTGATTGATACGGCGCTGGCCGCGATCGCGGGGGAGCCTTGCGCGCGTACCTGCGTGATCCCCGCCAGCCTGACGGTAAAAGAATCCTGCCGGAAAGTGGAGAGCTGAAAACTGCTCCCCAAGACATGAAAGCAATCCACCACCACGGCCCGGGGAATTGGGTTTCCCCGGGCGTTTTGCGTTTTGGCTGGAAACGTACAGGACGATGCTTCGATAAACGGAAACTCACCCGAAAATTGGCACTTGACATTTTTACGATACGTATGCTATGATGCAGACATGAAACGGGTTACATATTGAAACCGAGCGTAATTTACTTTTTGACTTGATGAATTGGACGTTTATAAACCATAAACAACCATTGCATGGAATGGAATGGCGGGAAAATAAGCTGAAAATGCAAGGGAAGTATGAATTGCCGCTTTTTGGTTTCCCACAAATGTAACCGGTTACTAAAGCGAAAGGAGCGATATCGTGCAGCTGAATCTTCAAGCCAAACCGGGCAAGGTTGCCGCGCCGTCGCTGGTACACAGAGAGTCGTTCTGGCACAAGGTAAGCAAAAGCCGTGTGCTGTTGCTGATGTGCTTTCCGGCGATTCTGTTTTTTTTCCTGTTCAGTTATCTGCCCATGCCGGGCGCATACATCGCGTTTACGAAATTCAATTATAACAAAGGTATTTTCGGCAGTCCCTTTATCGGATGGAAAAACTTCCAGTTCCTTTTCGGAAACGGTCAGTTGCTGCTGCTGTTGCGCAACACCGTATTCTACAACCTTGTGTTCATCCTGCTGGGCAACTTTCTGCAAGTGTTGCTGGCCATTCTGCTGAACGAAGTGCAGAGCAAGTGGTTTAAGAAAACCGCCCAGTCCATGATGTTTCTGCCGTATTTTATCAGCGACGTGCTGGTGAGCCTGCTGGTATATAACCTGATCAACTACGATTACGGCTTTGTTTCCAACATGGTGCGCACGGCGGGCGGCGTGATGCCCAAGTATTATTCCATGCCTGGCGCGTGGCCCTTTATCATCGTGCTTGTCAACCTGTGGAAGGGCACGGGCTACGGAACGGTGATATACTTCGCAGCCATCACCGGCATTGACACCTCCATGCTGGAGGCGGCCCGGGTGGACGGCGCCAACGGCTTTCAGCGCATCCGCTATATTTTGCTGCCCTGCCTGAAACCGACCGTGGTTATTATGCTGCTGTTCGCTATGGGCGGCATCGTAAAAGGCAACTTCGGCCTGTTCTACAATCTGGTGGGCAACAACTCCCTGCTGTTTAACACGACGGACATTATCGAAACCTACGTTTACCGGGCGCTGATGAACAACTTCAACTTTTCCCAGGGCAGCGCGGTCGGCCTGTTCCAATCGGTTGTGGGCTTTGCCATCGTGATGATCGCAAACGGAGTGGTAAAGCGTATCGAACCGGAATATTCGCTGTTTTAATGGGAGGCGTTTGAAGATGGAACCAAAGATGAATTTTCATCCGACGAAGGTGAAAATTGATGGGGCGGACCGGTTGATCCGCGGGTTTACGTACGTGTTCGTAGGGATTTTTGCCGTGATGTGCATCATCCCGTTCTGGATGATTATCGCCTCCTCATTTTCTACCGAGGCTGCGATCCGCCGCACCGGATTCACCCTGTGGCCCACGTCCTTTTCCACCTATTCCTACGACCTGATTTTCCGCTCGCCCGCCCAGCTGATCGGCGCGTACGTGGTTACGGTGGTCATGACGATTATCGGCACCTCCGTCGGCCTGTTTATTATTTCCATGACGGGCTACGCCCTGCAGCGTAAGGATTTTCCCTTTCGCAACGGCATTTCGTTTTACATCTACTTCACGTCGCTGTTTTCCGCGGGGCTGGTGCCCTTCTACTACCTGATGGTGAAGGTGTACGGCCTGAAGGACAGCTACTGGGCGGTGCTGCTGCCGCTGCTGATGTCCCCGTGGCTGATCATCCTGATGAAAAACTATGTGAAGGCCATTCCGCACGAGATTACCGAATCCGGCAAGATCGACGGCGCGGGCGACTTTCGGATTTTCTGGAGCCTGATCGTTCCCTCCATGACGCCGGCGTTGGCCACCATCGGCCTGTTTCTGGCGCTGGGATACTGGAACGAGTGGTACTATTCCTCCCTTTTCCTTGGCTCGCAGGTGACGTACCGGCCGCTGCAGTACTGGCTGTATAACCTGATTAACAAAGTGGCGGCGCTTAAAAACTCGCTGGCCGCCACACAGCTGGTGCTGGACGATTTGCCCAGCGAAACGCTCAAGATGGCGACCGCAACGCTTGCCACCGGCCCGATTATCCTTTTGTACCCGTTTGTGCAAAAGTATTTCGTGGCCGGGCTCACGGTGGGCGCGGTCAAGGGCTGAAACTTGGTTTCATCGCCGCTGCTTGCATAACGGCGAAAGAAATACAGACTTTAAAGGAGGTTCCCTGACATGGCAAAGAAGCTAGTTTCCCTGTTGGTGGCTCTGGCGATGGTTCTGTGCCTGATCCCCGCGATGGCGGAAACGGCCGAGACCACGGATTATTCCAGTTGGTTCCCGGGCGTGGATACCAGCGAGCACGTTGTGCTTACCTTCCTGGTTACCGGCAACATCCCCACCAATAAGACGAACGATGTGCTGAAAGTTTTTAACGAAAAGCTGACGAAAGCCATCAACGCCGAGATCCAGATTGAATGGATTGAGTGGACCGACTGGCAGACCAAGTATAACCTCGCCCTGGCAATGCAGGACGGCACCGTGGACCTGGTTGGCACCGCGACCGACTGGCTGGATGCGTGGCCCAACTCCAAGAACGGCGCGTTCCTCCCGCTGAGCGAAGATATGCTGAAAACCTACTGCCCCAAGACCTATGCGAGCGTTACTCCGGAACACTGGAACCTGTGCAAGTATGACGGCCAGATTTACCTGATCCCGGAAGACAACTATGCGCAGTGGACCAACCATGGCTTCCTCTACCGCGGCGACTGGGCCAAAGAAGCCGGGCTTACCAATGGCGTGAACAGCTGGGAAGACCTTGGCACCTATTTCCAGTACATCAAGGATAACAAACCGGACGTGATCCCGTGGGACGCGGACGGCAGCGGTTCCTCCTACAGCGACCAGATGTTCGGCGGCTGGATTTCCAGCAAGACCGGCGGCATCAATATCGAAGGTTTCTCCGCTCCCCTGTTCTTTGGCAAGAGCACGACTGACCCATACACCCTGTCCACCTTCTACACGGAAGGCGACGATCTGGTTAACTTCGCCAAGCTGATGAAGCAGTGGGCCGACGCCGGTTACTGGCGTGAAGACGTGCTTAACTACACCGGCGACCAGAAGGCCGAGCTTGAGGAAGGCCTGAGCGGCGCGCAGCAGCATCACACCCAGACCTGGAAGACCGAGCGCTATCTGATGGAACAGAAGCAGCCCGGCAGCGATGTTGGCTTCTTCTGGTTTGGCAAAGAAAGCAACACCCTCGTATCCCTGAACATCACCCACGGCGCCCTGGCGATCGCCGCGCAGAGCGACGCCCCCGAGCGTGCCCTGATGGCCTACGACCTGATCCGCAACGACCAGACCTTCTACCGCCTGTTTAACTACGGCATCGAAGGCCAGCAGTACATCATCGACGCGAACGGCTACATGGCCCGCCCGGACACCTACAAGGACGACACCGTGGACGGCATGAGCTTCGATTACTGGTGGGGCCGCAACGACGCGCTGGAACTGCGTTCCGCCCTGACCGACTGGCCCGCGTATGACAAGCTGATGGAAGAATACAACGCCGTGAAGATTGACTATCCGTACGGCCAGGTTGTGTTCAACACCGACGACATTTCCGCGGAACTGGATAACCTGTCCAACGTATTCCGTACCTATGCGCCCGTTATCACCTTCGGCAAGGAAGACGATCCCGAAGCCTACGTGGCCGAGTTCCGTCAGGCGCTGAAGGATGCCGGCATCGACAAGGTCATGGAGAATGTGCAGGCTCAGATCGACGCGGTATACAAGAAGTAACTTACCGGTTTGCCTGGGACTCGCAAGCCTGCCTTGCGGGTCCCTTTTGCGCCGGAAGCGCCGCCGGGGACCTGCATCCCCCCGGCGCACCCGGCAGCGCGGGGCGATATTGCCCACGGGGTAAGGAGAGCGCAACATGCGACAGACCATTGACATGAACCGTACCTGGCGGTTCCATCCGGGTGAAGCGGAGAACGCATTTTATCAGGGATATGACGATCGCGCGTGGCGGGCCGTCACCCTGCCGCACGACTGGTCGGTCGAAGCTCCGTTCGATCCGGCCTGTTCCAGCGGCACGGGCTATCTGCCGGGCGGGGTGGGGTGGTACCGTAAAACATTCACCCTGCCGGAAGACATCGGCGATAAAAAAGTGTATGTCACCTTCGGGGGAGTTTATCAACACAGCCGGTGCTGGATCAACAGCCATTATCTGGGGATGCGTGCCTATGGCTATTCCACCTTCCGCTACGAGCTGACAGGGCGGGTGAAACCGGGCGAGAACGTGCTGTGCGTGCGCGCGGAACATCTCCATCTGGCGGATTCCCGCTGGTTTACCGGCGCGGGGATTTACCGCGGCGTAACGCTTACCATCGTGCCGGCCGCTCACGCGTCGGATCTGTTCGGCTACACGGTGACTGCCGATGCGGAGATGGCCGAAATCGCCGTGAACGCGGAAATAGCGTGCGGCAGGGCCAGCTTCCGCCTGCTGGACACGGAGGGGCGGCTGGTGGCGCGGTCTTTGGGGAAAGCGGGGAAGGAAGCCGGCTGCGTATCCGCGTTGCTTCAGGTCCCTTCTCCCCGGTTATGGTCGCCTGAAACCCCGTATCTGTATCGGCTTTGCTGCGTCGTTACGGAACATGGCAGGAAAATGGACGAGCTGAGCGTGCCTTTCGGCGTGCGCACGCTTCGTTTCGACCCGAATGAAGGCTTCTTCCTCAACGGGGAAAACCGCAAACTGAAAGGGGTATGCCTGCACCACGATGCGGGCGCGCTGGGCGCTGCGGTGCCGCTTTCCGTGTGGCAGACGCGGCTGCAAAAGCTGATGGACGCAGGCTGTAACGCCGTGCGTTTCAGCCATAACCCCGCCGACCCGGAAGTGCTTTCCCTGTGCGACCGGCTGGGCCTGATGGTGATGGAGGAAGCTTTCGACGAGTGGGAAGGCTGTAAGAACAAATGGTGCAACGGGCACAACGTATACCCGCCGCAGCACTACGGCTATTCCGATGATTTCCCCCAGTGGCATACGCAGGATCTGGAGGATATGGTACGTTTCGGACGAAATCACCCCAGCGTGATCCTGTGGAGCATTGGCAACGAGATTGACTATCCCAACGACCCTTACGTGCACCCTGCGTTTGCGGCGCTGGCTGGCAATAACGACGCCAATAAGCCGGACGAAGCTCTGCGCTACGACCCGAACCGACCGGACATCAGCCGCCTGACCGTGGTGGCGCGGGAAATGGCGACAACCGTGCGCCGATTGGACCCCTCCCGCCCGGTTACGATGGCGCTGGCTGCTCCGGCGCTTTCCAACCTGGTGAACCTTCCGGAGGAGCTGGACGTGGTCGGTTATAACTATATGGAAGAACGCTACGCGGAGGATCATCGTCAATATCCCAAACGGATCATCTACGGAAGCGAGAACCATCAATCGCCGGAAGCATGGCAGGCGGTTCTGCATAATCCCCGTATTGCCGGACAATTCCTTTGGACGGGTGCGGATTTTCTGGGAGAGGCGCGGGGATGGCCGGTGCGTGTTTCTACAGCTGGGCTGCTTGATACCGCGAATCATGAAAAGCCCTTGTATTGCCTGCGCAAAGCCCTGTGGACGGAACCGATTTATGCAAAACTGGCGGCATCCCGCGAAGGGGACATCTATGCCGAAACCTTTGGTTGGGAGTACAGGGAGGGTGAAACCGTAACGGTTTCCGTTTATACCAACGCGGCGGAAGCCACCCTGTACGTAAACGGAGAAGCGCAGGGCACCGTGACTGTGGGGGAAGATGCGCACGCGGTGTGGCAGGTGGCCTATCATCCCGGCCAACTGCGTGCAGTCTGCAAACGCGGGAAAGAAACGGCGGAGGATGCGCTGGAAACGACAGGTGCGCCGACGGCGCTGGCACTGCGCTGCAATCGCAAGTCGCTTCCCGCGGACGGGCAAACCGTGGCAACGCTGGAACTGTCACTGACAGACGGAGAGGGTCGCGTGCCTACGGACGCGGACGAGTCGGTGACGGTGCAGGTAACGGGCGACGCGGCTGTGATCGGCTTTGAAAACGGCAACCCGGCTGACCTTACGCCCTTTGCAAGCCCTGCGCGCCCCACCTGGCACGGGCGTGCGGTTATCTACCTGCGCGCGGGAACCCTGCCCTGTGAGATTACCCTGACCGCCTGGACGCGCGGCGGCCTGAAGAAATCCATCAAACTGGAACAGCGACGCGCCTGAACCACGTGGGGGATATGCACCCGGGCTGGCGAATGATCGGCCCGGTTGGAATATGCTTCGCAAAAAGACAAGCAGGCTTTATAATCCCCGAAGGGGATAAATAAACAGCATCCCGGAGTGAAAAACAAGCGACCGGCGAAAACGTTATCAGCGTTTTCGCCGGCTTTTCTTTTTTTATTCCCTGTGGAATAATCATCGGGATTGAGTTAGAACGAACTGAAAAATCAGCGTATCTTCACAGCGCCATGCTCGTTGCGCTTTCGGTATTCCGACGGCGTGGAGCCGTAGATCACCCGGAACACCCGCGCAAAATGCTGGCGGTTGGTAAAGCCGGAATCCATCGCAATGTCGATGATCGGGAAACCGGTGGTGGAAAGCAGCTGCGCCGCGTGGTCGCAGCGCACAGCGTGCAGGTAATCCACGATACTGCCGCGCATGTAACGGTTAAAAAGCGCTTCCAGATAGGAGCGACTGATGCCTACCGCGTCCGCGATGGACTCCACAGTGATCGACTGTTGAAAATTTTGGAAGATATAGTTTTTCGCTTCGGTCAGGTAACGCACCCCGGCGAAGCGGTACTGGCTGTGAAACGAGCGGGCCAGTTTAACAAACAGGTTCTCCATCGCGCCGCGAATCGCCGTTTTCCATTCGCTGAGGCGATTCTCCCATTCGTAACGGAGTTCCCCAAGCGTGACGTTGATGTATTGCCGGTCCTCCAGTGTGCAGAACCGGGTCTTCTGGGCGAAGAAGGAATCGATCAGCGGAGCTGTCAGGCAAAGGCGGTTCAAATCAAGGTATGGTGCAGATTGTACATTATGATAAGTCAGCATCGTATACCGGCATTCCTGATCCGGGTCACCCAACAGTTCCGCGCTGGTGTTTCGGCCCAGAAAAAGGACCGAGCGGGCCGACAGGGAACGCCTTTCGTTATTGCAGATAACCATACAGCGCCCCGAATTTACTTGCAGTATGCAGTTGTCGTCCAACCCGTTCTGGATCGGCAGGGTAGCCCCGACAACCCCCTGCCCGCAGCTGGAAACCCAGATGGGTAATTCGGTTAAGTACGGATATGGCATAATATCCTCCAAAATAATCAGACAATACGTTCCATGCGCCTGTACGGTGACCATTATATTACCCACGAGAGGAGAATGTCAATTATAATGACCGCGAAGGATGTGTGAAACCGAATGAATCCGATACGCGATCAGGAAGGCCGCCTGCGCCTTCAGGCTTTGCTGGCGAACGAATATGCGGTGCGGGGTCACCGTGGGGAAAAGGTGGAGGCGCTTCAGGAAGCGGCGGCGCTGCTAACGCAGGGAACGCCGGAAACGGCTGGCGATCAGCTGAAACAGGCGATCGAAGCGTTGTCTGATCATAAAAATACCGTCGTTTACGACGATTCCGGTTTGCCGTCCGTGATGGTACGGATTCCACGGATGACGCAAAACGATCTGCTTGGCGATGGCAGCGCCGCGCTGTGCCCGGCGTTTTGTGGGGTAGACGGCGAAATACTGGTGGGCAAGTACCAGTCCAGCCTGGCGGACGGTATCGCCTGTTCTCTGCCGATGGTTCAGCCTGTTTCCGGCGTAAGCTACGACGAGGCGCTGCACGCCTGCCGCCAAAAGGGCGCTGGTTGGCACATGACCCCCTTTGCCCTGCGCATGGCCATCGCGCTCTGGTGCCGCAAACAGGGTTTTCTGCCGCATGGTAACAATTATGGCGGACAGGATTATTTCTTCCCGCAGGAAAAGGGCGAACTGGCTGAGAACGGGCAAACGCTTTGCGGAAGCGGGCCGTTGACCTGGTCGCATGACGGCACGCCGAACGGCATCTACGACCTGAATGGCAATCTGAACGAATGGGATTCGGGTTTCCGGTTGATGAACGGGGAAATCCAGTTGATCCCGATGGATGCGTTGCTGGTGAAAGATGCGGATATGGGGATGGAATCTCCTTTGTGGCGCGCGCTGGATGCCAACGGCGAATCAGTAGCGCCGGGAACGCCCGGAACGCTTAAGTATGACGCGGTGGACGGGCATATCCGCCTGAGCCGCGAGGTACGCTCCCCGGGCATCGGTAACTGCGCGTTTCGGGATATTCAGGCGGAACCGGGACTGGAACCGCCTGTAATGAGCCGATTGCTGGGGCTGTACCCGGAGGGTAATCGCGAGGGGTACGGGCTGGGCTGGCGGTGGATTACCACCTACGGCGAGGCGACGCCGCTGTGCGGCGGGGCAAACCGCGCGGACGACCACGCCGGGGTCTTCTTTGTGGGGGCTACCTATCCGCGTACCAAGAACTACAACCTTACAGGCTTTCGCCTGATCTACATTGACAGGGAGGGAACGAAATGACCGGTCAGGGAAGAACACTGCGCCGCGGAGGTTTTCTTCAGGATTTGCGAAGCAACCGGGTTTATCTGCTGCTGCTGCTGCCCGCCGTGCTCTATGTGCTGATTTTCTGCTACATACCGATGGGCGGGGTTGTCATCGCGTTTAAGAACTATAATTATTCCTCCGGGATCCTCGGCAGCGCCTGGGTTGGCATGAAAAACTTCCGCTTCCTCGCCATTTCCAACAAACTGTGGACGCTTACACGAAACACGCTGGCCTATAACTTTGTCTTTATCACGGTCGGTATGTTTATGGAAGTTTCTTTTGCCATTATTATCAACGAGATGCGCTGCAAGTGGTTCAAAAAAACCTTCCAGTCGTTCATGTTCTTGCCGTTCTTTATCTCGTGGGTGGTTGCCACCGCCGTGATCCAGACCCTGCTGGACTACGACAGCGGGCTGATCACCCGGATGGTGGAATCCATGGGCGGCAACATGGTAAACATTTATACCACCGCTTCTCCGTGGCCGTACCTGCTTGTTTTCTTCCGGATGTGGAAGGGCGTTGGATATGGAAGCATTATCTACTTAAGCGCCATTTCCGGCATCGACCAGGAGATGTATGAGGCGGCGGAGATCGACGGCGCCAACAGCTGGCAGAAGGTATTCCGTATTACCGTACCCAACCTGGTGCCCACAATGGTGATTATGTTCCTGCTGGCGGTGGGGCAGATTTTCCGCGGGGACTTCGGCATGTTCTACCAGATGGTCGGCAATAACGGCGTGCTGCTGGAAACGGCGGATATTCTGGACCTGTACGTATACCGTGCCATGTCGTCCGGCACCAACCTGGGCATGAGCGCCGCGGCGGGTCTGTACCAGTCCGTACTGTGTTTTGCCACCATCATGCTGGTCAACTTCATCGTGAAGAAGATCCAGCCCGATTATACGCTGTTTTAAGGAGGGGCCGATATGCAGATCACTCACCGCCGCCATCGCAGGATCCCGGCCAATGAAGCCGCCTTCCGCGCGCTGGGGTACGTGGCGCTTTTCCTCTTCGGGATGCTGTGCGTGGTGCCGTTTTACCTGATTGTGGTATCCTCCTTTGCCAGTGAAAACTCGCTGATCAGGGACGGATTCCGGATGATCCCCACAGAATGGTCGCTGGACGCGTACAAGTACGTGTTTACCAATCCGGCGCGGATCGAGCGCGCATATTTCAACACGATTTTCGTAACGATTACAGGCACGATTCTGTCGCTACTGATGTCTACACTGACGGTCTATGTGCTTTCCCGGCGGGATTTTAAATGGCGCAACGCTTTTTCGTTCTTCTTCTTCTTTACCACGCTTTTCAGCGGCGGGCTGACGCCGTGGTACATCATGTGCACCAAGGTGCTGCATTTTAAAAACACCTACGCCGCGCTGATCCTGCCCATGATGTTTTCGGTCTGGAACATGATCATCGCTAAGAACTACATGAAGAGCATCCCCTATGAAATCAGCGAGTCCGCCAAGATTGACGGCGCGGGGGAGCTTACGATCTTCTTCCGGCTCTATATTCCCATTGCCAAACCGCTGCTGGCTACGCTGGGGCTGTTCGCGGCGCTCGGTTACTGGAACGACTGGTACAACAGCATGCTGTTCAACACCGATGAGAACATGCAATCGTTGCAGTATTTCTTACAGGATATGCTGTCTACCATTCAGGCGTTAAAACAGCTGGTGGCGCAGGGCAACTCGGAACTCGCCAAAGGCGTTACCCTGCCAACGACCAGCATGAAGATGGCCATGACGTGCGTGGTGACCGGCCCGATTATTTTCCTGTACCCATTGGTGCAGAAATACTTCGTCAAAGGGCTTACCATCGGCGCGGTCAAAGGTTGATCCGAACCCCGGAGACAGGATTGTCTCTTAAAAATACCCCACTATAATACAGGAGGAAAAATCCCATGAAAAAAGCGGTATCTCTGTTACTGGCTCTGATGATGGCGCTGGGCTGCTGGAGCTTCGCATTTGCGGAGAGCACGGACGCGACGGAAGCGCCCGCCGCGACCGAAGCTGTGGCAACCGACGCGACCGCAACCGCCGCGGAAGAAAACCCGTGGGCAAACCTGGACCTTTCCCAGTACGAGGAGATCAATTTCTACGTGGTCGGCGTAATGGGCCCCGATTGGCAGGAGATCGTGGATAAGGCCAACGAGCTGATGATCAAAAAGATCAACACCAAGGTCAACTTCATCCCCGTTTCCTGGGGCGATTTCCAGAGCAAGTATTCCCTCTTCCTCGCGGGCGACGAGGATGTGGACCTCATCTACGGCGCCGCGTGGTGCAACTACTCCGATTATGTCAAGGCCGGCGCTTATGCGGGCTTCGACTGGGACTTTGTACAGAAGTACATGCCGCTTACCGCCAAATCCCAGGCGGAATCGTCCTGGAAGGAAGCGGAATATAACGGCAAGTACTACTGTGTGCCCCGCGACGACTCCGGCATTTCCTGGACCGGCGTGCTGACCCGCCAGTCCCTGCTGGACAAATACGGCTTTACCGCCAGCGACATCAACAGCTACGATAAGCTGATCGACTTCTATTACGCGATTGCCGATGGCGAAAAGGATTCCGGCGTGTACGCGATGAACCCGCAGGGTTCCTACCCGATGGACGGCTCGTGGTATACCACCCGTTACCATTACATGGACGTGAACGCCGGCGCCGCCGACTGGATGGTATGGAAATACGATACCGGCAAAGCGTTTGACGTGAATGATCTGAAATGGTTCGCCGATACCGACGATTATCTGTCCTTCTGCCTGCAGATGGCGGATTTCTACAAGCGCGGGGTGTTCCCGTCCAGCGTTATCTCCAACGATACGATGCTGGATGATAACTTCCAGGCCGGCACATCCGCCACGCAATACTCCGTGCCTTCCGGCCTTGAGGGCTGGCAGAGCAAAATTACCGACGACACCGTGGTGTATATGAACCCCCTGTGGGACAGCACCTGCGTTACCCGCCGCGGCAACTACATGGGTTATGGCGCGTGCTTCCCCGTTGCCTCTAAAAAGATGGAACGCGCCGCCGTTGCGCTGGACTGCATGAAGAACGATCCCGAAGTGAACCGCCTGCTGGTGAGCGGCGTAGAGGGTCGCCATTACACCCTGGATACAACGAACAACACCTATTCCGCCGGACCGGAAGCAGCCGACTACGGCTGGGGCAGCTGGTGCTACCTCCTGCAGCACGACGAAGATCCGCAGCCGAAGATGTCCGACGAGATGCAGGCTTTCCAGGATATGTACGAAGCTGCGGAAGTGCCCACGGATACCTTCCCCCTGAACGGCTTCAAGTACGATTCCTCCAAGTATGACGCGGAACTGGCGGTTATTTCCTCTCTGTTGAACGAATACCGCTTCTCCTTCTGCTTCGGGATCTATGGCGACCAGACCGAAGCGAAATATCATGAATTTATGGACCAGTGCAAGGCGGCGGGCTTGGACGAAATCGTTCAGGATTACCGTGACCAACTGGCCGCATACCTGGCGAAATGAGCGTCTCTCTTCGGCTGACGCGTGTTGCGCCGGAAGCCGTGGGCATCCCCTCCGGGGATGTCCACGCGCTTCTGGACGCGTTGGAAGCCTCCGGCTCGGAGCTGCACGGGATGATGGTTCTGCGGCACGGCATGGTCGCCGCCGAGGGCTGGTGGGCCCCCTATGCCGCAGGACAGGTGCACGGCAGCCAATCTTTAACTAAAACCATGACGGGTTCAGCCTTCGGCGTCGCCATGCTGGAGGGCCTGATGACCCTGGATACCCGGTTGATCGACGTATTTCCGGAATACGCGCCGCTGTGCGCGGGGAAACCTTACTGGGACGGGCTGACCATGCGGTACATGACTACCATGTCCGCCGGGATGGAAAAGCAGCCCGCCGTGACGGATCCGGACTGGATCCGGAACTTTTTCACGATGGACATCGTACACAAACCCGGATCGGCGTTTTATTATAACAGCGCGGCCTGCTCCATGGTAGGCGCGTGCATCCGCCGCAAGACCGGGCTTGGCCTGCGCGAATACCTGCGTGACCGCCTGCTGGGGCCGATCGGGATTGACGCGGACCACCTGAAGTGGAACCTGCATCCCGACGGGATGGAAAACGGAAGCGGCGGTCTGGTTTCCAGCACCGAAGACAATGCCCGGATGATGGACCTGTACCGGCAGGGCGGCCGCTGGAACGGAAAGCAGCTTCTGTCGCCGGATTGGGTCGCGTTTGCCACGCAGACGCAGAACCCGCATCTGGACCCGCCTGTTTCTTACTGCGGCATGATGTGGAAACATGAGGAATGCCTGATGGCGGACGGCGCCATGGGGCAGTGGGCCATGCTGTTCCCGGAGAAGGATACGATCGTATCCCTGAGCCAGACGATATCCAACAGTCAACAGGGCGACGCGGTGATGAAAGCCGTGTTTGCCTTTGCGCGCAATCTGCCGGACGCGGAGCTTCCGGAAGCGCCGCGGGAAGCCGCCGCACTGTCGCAGCGGATGAAAAAGCTTGCGCTGTCCGCCCCCGACCATGCCGAAAACCCGGGCCTGCTGAAACGGCTGGCCCATCAGCGATATAGGGTCGCGCAGGGAAACGTGGGTTTCTTTGCCGATGATTTGCGGATTTTCAATCCGGGTTATGTGGTTCCGGTGCAAGGCTTCGGCTTTGACGCGCTGGACGGCAACCTGATGCTTACGGTGCTGACCGATGGTGGCGCGGTCGCCTGCCCCGTGGGGCTGAAAGGCCAGCGGCTGGTAAGCACCGTATCTTCCGTAAACCCGGCCTGCACCGCTGCGTTAAGCGCTGCCATGCCGGATGACGACACCCTGAACGTGGAGATCCGCTGGCTGGAAAGCTGTCGGGTGCATCGCCTCGCGTTCCGGTTTGACGAAACCGGCGCGGATGTGGTGTCCTCCATGGACAGGGTGGGCGGCTTCGACGTGCCGGACGAAACGGCGCGTCTGCTGAAAGAAGGAGGTACCCATGCCTAAAAAAATGAACGGGCGGATGATGAAGGACATTAAAATCCTTTATAACGTGCCCTGTACGCTTCGCGACGGTACGGTGCTGTACGCAGATGTATACCGCCCGGACGACGATGAAAAATATCCCGCGGTCGTCAACCGTAACCCCTATCTGAAGGACGCGCCCGGCCCCGTGATCGGGTACATGCACGCGCCGGAATTTGCCGCCGCCGGGTATAACGTGGTCATTCAGGACGTGCGCGGCACCGGACACAGCCAGGGTATCTGCGACCCGGCGGGCCATCAGGATGAGGACGGATACGACACCGTGGAAGCCATCGCGAAAATGCCCTGGTGCGACGGGCAGGTGGGCATGATTGGCGAATCGTACCACGGGTTTTCCCAGCTGGCGTGCGCACGGGCCAATCCGCCGCATCTGAAGGCGATCTGTCCGTTCCAGACTTCGTGGACCAAATTTCCCGCCATCTACGATTTCGGCGTGTTCTCGCCGGTGCTGTATGGCTGGATTTACGGCCGCTGCAGCGACCGGGAGAAGTATTACCCCGGCCAGTACAGCAAAGAAGCGTTGGAAAAAATGGCGTATTACGGCAGTCGCGGCGACGAACAGGCTGCGTGGCTGCCGCTGAAGGATATGCCCGCCGCCAGCATCGACGGCGTGCCGGAACTGCAGTTTCACCGTGATCTGCTGGAGCATATCGACGATCACGCCTATCTGGCCTCCATCGGCCGGGTGGAAGGCTTTGAGCAGACGATGGTTCCGCCCCTGTGCCTGACCGGATGGAACGATTTCCTGCGGGACAAGACGCTGTATAACTTTATCCAGTTCCGCAAACGCGGCGGCAGCGAAGCCTGCCGCAAGGGCGCGCGGCTGATTGTCGGCCCGTGGGTGCACGGCGACCGGCTGGACCGGGTCATCGAGGGGATCGACTTCGGCCCCGAGGCTTCCGGTGACGCGATCGACATGGTAGGGAAACTGATCCAGTGGTACGACCACTGGACCAAGGGCAAGACCGGCCCGTTCATGAGCGGCAAACCGGTACAGCTGTTTATTATGGGGGAAAACCGTTGGCGGGAGGAAGACGAGTGGCCGCTGGCCCGCACGCAGTATACGCCGTGGTATTTTCACAGCGCGGGGCGCGCGAACACCCTGTCGGGCGACGGCGCCCTTTCAACGGAAGCTCCGAAGAACGAGCCTGCCGACACTTATGAGTACGACCCCATGAACCCCTGCCCCAGCAGCACGGGCGACCCGACCCGCTGGATGACGCAGGATCAGCGCCCCAACGAAAAGCGCGAAGACGTGCTGGTATACACTACCCCCGCTTTTACGGCGGATACGGAGCTGACCGGCCCGATCACGGTGGAGCTGTACGCGGCCTCCAGCGCGGTGGATACGGACTTTGTCGCGAAGGTGAGCCTGGTGATGATGGACGGTACGGCCCGGCCGCTTGGGATGAAGCTGGTGCGCGCGCGGTACCGCCACGGCGAAACCGCCGAGCTGCTGACCCCCGGGGAGATTGTGCGTTACACCATCGAGGCGGCGAACACGGCGCTGCTGGTGCAAAAGGGGCAGGCAATCCGCGTGGATATTACCAGCAGCCTCTTCCCGGACGCTGACCGCAACATGAACACCGGCGGACGCGTAGGTTACGAGAGCGAAGGAATCGTCGCGCATCAGACAATTTATCACGATGCGGAACATCCCTCCCGGGTGATTCTGCCGGTGATTCCGAGAGCGTAAACCGACATAGAAAGGGTTACACATGGCAACGCTGCACTTTACCTTTCCATCCGAAGTACTGCGTTCGCAGGCCGAAATCCGCGCAGTCGTCCCCGACGAAGGGGACGACTGCGCGGTGTTATGGGTGCTGCACGGCGCGAACGCCGACGCGAACGAATGGTTTGACGATTCTTCCATCCA
>DAOPZG010000001.1:0-65406 GCA_035353235.1 Candidatus Limiplasma sp. | reverse complement strand
GTTATGCGGGAGGGGCGCGAGAGGGACTTTGATCCGAACCCGGCCGGGCCGTGAACGAGACCAATGTCCGAAGCCTCGCGAACCAAATCGAACACGTTAAAGCACGCGTCAGCGGCCTCGGTCGGGAAGTAGATATTGTCCCACGAACGTTTGCGTGCCTCGCGCTTGAAAGATAGGCCGGGATGCGCTATACTGTGTGCAATTGTTATCAGACACCCGGGGAGGTACGCAGATGGCGACGGATTTGGAGATAGCACGCGCGGCAACGCTGAAACCCATCCAGACAATCGCGGAGAAGGCCGGTTTCCGGCCGGAGACGCTTTCCCCTTATGGTAATTATATCGCCAAGGTGAACGCGCGCGCTTACCGCAGCCTGCCCAACCGGGCGAAGCTGGTACTGGTGACGGCGCTGAACCCCACCCCCGCGGGCGAGGGAAAAACCACTGTGTCCGTGGCGCTGGCCGACGGCATGACGGTCAGCGGCAGAAACGCCATGCTGGCCCTGCGCGAACCGTCATTGGGCCCGGTGTTTGGCATGAAGGGCGGCGCGACCGGCGGCGGATACGCGCAGGTGGTGCCCATGGAAAACATCAACCTGCATTTTACGGGCGATCTGCACGCCATTACGGCGGCCAACAACCTGCTTTGCGCGCTGGTGGATAACCACGTGCAGCAGGGCAACGCGCTTGCCATCGACCCGCGGCAGATCTGCTTCCGCCATTGTCTGGACGTCAACGACCGGCAACTGCGCCAGATTGTGCAGGGGCTGGGCGGAGCTAAAAACGGTACGCCCCGCGAGGACGGCTTTGACATTACCGCCGCCAGCGAGGTGATGGCGGTATTCTGCCTTGCTTCCGATCTGGAGGATTTGAAAGCGCGGCTGGGGCGCATCGTGGTGGCCTACACCTATGCGGGCCAGCCGGTAACCGCCGCGCAGGTGGGCGCGGCGGGCGCGATGACCGCGCTGCTGCGCGACGCATTTGACCCTAACCTGGTACAGACGCTGGACGGCACCCCCTGCCTGATGCACGGCGGGCCGTTTGCCAATATCGCGCACGGCTGCAACAGCGTGGCCGCGACCACGCTGGCCCTGAAAATGTCCGATTATGTGGTGACCGAGGCCGGTTTCGGCGCGGACCTGGGCGCGGAAAAGTTTCTGGATATCAAATGCCGGATGAACGGGCTTTGGCCCAATGCCGTCGTGCTGGTGGCGACCCTGCGGGCGCTGAAGCACCACGGCGGCGCGGCGAAAGCCGAGCTAAGCGCCCCGAACCGGGCAGCGCTGGAAAAGGGCATGGCCAACCTGCTGGCCCATGTGCATAACATCCGGGAAATCTGGCGGATTCCCGTTGTGGTGGCCGTAAACCATTTTTCGGCTGACGACGACGGTGAAATCGAATTTGTACGCGGGGCGCTTGCGGAACGCGGCGTAGCCTGCGAGCTTTGCGACGGCTGGGCGCAGGGCGGAAGGGGGGCGATCGCCTTGGCAGATGCAGTCTGTCGGGCTGCCGATCAAAACCCCGCTCCCGAAGCGCACTTTACCTACGGGGACGATCAAACCCTGCGCGAAAAGATCGAGGCGATTGCCACGCGCGTTTACCACGCCGGAACGGTGGAATACACCGACGAGGCGAAAAAGGCGCTGGAACGCTTCGAGGCCGACGGTTACGGTCGCTGCCCGGTGTGCGTGGCCAAAACGCAGTACAGCATGAGCGACGATCCGGCCCTGAAAGGCGCGCCGGAAGGGTACACCCTCACTGTGCGCTCCGCCCGCCTGAGCGCGGGCGCGGGCTTCGTGGTGGTATACGCCGGAGGCATCATCGCCATGCCGGGGTTGCCCAAAACCCCCGCTGCCCTCACTATCGACGTGGATGCGAACGGCGACATCGTCGGCCTGTTTTAAGCCTAAACCATCCGCCGCATATGGCGGAAAATAAGGAGCGATACAGATGCAGAATTTGCAGATAGAACTTTTACAGCTGCTTCAGCAGGATTGCCGCCTGCCACTTGAAAAACTCGCCGTGATGCTCGGCCAGACCCCGGAGGCTGTTGGCGCGATGATCGACGATATGGAAAAACGCGGCATCATCCTGCGCTATTCACCGGTGATCAACTGGGATAAAACCGACAAAGAACGCGTGGAAGCGATGATCGAAGTCCGCGTGACCCCTCAGCGGGACGAGGGTTTCGACGCGCTGGCCAAGCGCATCTACCGCTTTGACGAGGTAAAAACCGTATACCTCATGAGTGGCGCGTACGACCTGCTGCTGCTGGTGGAAGCCCATACGCTTAAGGAGCTGGGCTACTTTGTCAGCACCAAGCTGAGTGTGCTGGACAACGTAACCGGCACGGCCACACACTTTGTGCTGAAACGCTACAAGAGCGACGGCGTGATCTTCGAGGGGGATCCTCAGGACAAGCGACTGGCGGTGAACCCCTGATGGAGTACAGCCGCTACTGGAACCCGGCGGTTGCCGCTGTGCCAAAAAGCGGAATCCGCAAGTTTTTCGATATTGTGCAAACCATGCCCGGCGCAATCTCGCTGGGCGTGGGCGAGCCGGATTTTGTTACCCCGTACCATATCCGCAACGCCGCCATCGACAGCATTCTGGACGGGGAAACGCAGTATACCAGCAACTGGGGCCGTATCTCCCTGCGCAGGGAAATCGCCCTGTACCTGAAAAACCGTTATCACCTGGACTACAGCCCCGAGAACGAGGTGCTGGTTACCATCGGCGCCAGCGAGGGGATTGACCTGGCGATGCGAGCGCTGCTGTGCCCCGGTGACGAGGTGCTGGTGCCCGAACCCAGCTACGTAAGCTACCGTCCGACCGTGGTATTTGCCGGCGGCAAGGCTGTGCCGATCTGCACCGATGCGAGCCGCAACTTCATGCTGACGGCAGAACAGATGGAAAACGCGATCACGCCCAAAACCAAGGCGCTGATCCTGCCTTACCCCAACAACCCGACCGGCGGCGTGCTCGACCGTGCCACCATCGCGCAGCTGCGCGACGTGATTGTTCGCCACGACCTGATTGTGATCAGCGACGAAATTTACAGCGAGCTTTCTTACGGTACGGAAGAGTATGTGAGTATCGCGAGCCTGCCTGGGATGCGGGAACGTACGATTTATCTGAACGGCTTCAGCAAAGCGTTCGCCATGACCGGCTGGCGGATCGGCTATACCTGCGCCCCCGCGGAACTGATGGACGTGATGGTGAAAATCCATCAGTTCACCATTATGTGCGCCTCAACGCAAAGCCAGGTAGCCGCCGAGGAGGCGCTGCGCCAGGGCCGGGAAGACGATTACGCCGATGTGCAGACCATGCGCCAGAGCTACGACCATCGCCGCAGGCTGATGTACGACGCGTTCCTGAAAATGGGGCTTACCTGCTTTGAACCGCTGGGCGCGTTCTACGTATTCCCCAGCATTGCGGCTACCGGGCTTAGCAGCGAAGAATTCTGTGAGCGCCTGCTCCGTGACAAACTGGTGGCCTGTGTGCCGGGCACCGCGTTCGGCGAGTGCGGGGAAGGGCATATCCGCTGCTGTTACGCCACGGCGCTGGAACAGTTGGACATCGCGCTTACGCGCATCGCTGAGTTTGTGCAAAACCTTTGACCGCTACGGCGGAACGGGAGACGCCCGTTCCGCCGGATTCCCTTTTTCCTGATTGACAAGGAGGTACCGGATGTTTCGTAAATCCGTCGCACTGTTGCTATTGCTTTGCCTGCTGCTGCCCTTCGCCGCGCTGGCGACCGAGGACGACGAGGATGTGTCCGTTACGATTTTGGATTCGAGCGGACAACCGGTAGCCGGTGAAACCGCCGACCCCGACGCTTCGGCAACGCCAGACCCGGATACCGCACAGGATGCCGCCGTGCCGGAGTCCGACGCGAAAACCCCTGTGGATCGTGCCGCGCCGGTATACGAGGCGGACGGTTCCATCGTGCTCAAGCTTACCTTCGGGGGTGATTTCACCATTGGAGATAACTTGCAGGCCAGCGGACAATCCATTTTTGAAAAAGAACTGGCCAAGCACGATGGTAATATCAACTTTCTGTTCCAGAACTACAAGGACATTCTGGAAGATGACGATTGGACGGTTCTCAATTTTGAGGGCACGCTGACCACCTGCGGCCGGAACCCGGACAAGCTGGACAATGATTTTTTGTTCCGCGCCGATCCCGCGTATGCGGCGGTGCTGCCCGCCAACGGCGTGGAGTGCGTGTCGCTGGAAAACAACCATGTGATGGACATGGGTGCGGATGGGCTGGCCGAGACGAAAAAGACACTGCGAGACGCGGGAGTAAGCTATTACTGCGAAACCGAACCGCTGATTTTTACTCTAAAGGGCGTAAAGATGGGCATGCTCGCCTACCAGACGTTTGACCAGTACGACCGTCTGTTTACCAAGGTGCCGCAGGACATTAAAGCCCTGAAGGGTCAGGGGTGCGAAGTGGTGGTGGTAAGTTTCCACTGGGGCAAGGAGAAGGCGTATTCTCCCAACGATAACCAGCAGGAAATGGCGAAAATCGCGGTGGACGCGGGCGCGGATCTGGTGGTGGGGCACCACAGCCACCGCATGAACCCCATCGAGCTGTACAACGGGAAATACATCTGTTACTCGCTGGGCAATTTCTGTTTTGCGGGCAACAGCAAACCGGACGATATGAGCACCTTCGTGTTCCAGATTAAATTGAGAGTCAAGGATGGGGTATGCTCTAACGATGCGTTCCGTATCATCCCCACCCGTATCTCCAGTAACGGCAAGTACAACGACTTTATCCCGACCCCATACGACAAGCAGGAAAATATCGACGCGGTGCTGAGCACGCTCAAAAAGAACGGCAAACTGATAAGCAACCCGGTCAGCGATTACCCGCTTACCTGGCCGGACGAGGAATAACGCTCCCACCTGTGCCAAACCAAAGAAACGGAGAGACAAATATGGCTTACTGCGCCTACTGCAAAACGCATATCTTCGACCCGGGCCGCAAGTGCCCCAACTGTGGCAGCACCGTGTTCCGCCCGGACGACGAACCTGTTGCGAAGCCTGCCCCCGCCCCTGCGCAAAACCCGCAGGTGGTGGTGGTGGAAAAACCGGTTTATCAGACGGTGTATGTGGATCGTCCCGTGCCGCGTACTGTATCGGAAAAAAGTTGGCTGGTTACGCTGCTGCTTTGCACATTCGTGGGCGTATTCGGGTTCCACCGCTTCTATGTGGGAAAGATTGGTTCTGGTGTGGCATACCTGCTGACTGGCAGCTGGTTTGGAATCGGCTGGCTCGTGGATATGATATCCATCCTGACCGGACACTTCCGCGATTGCGAAGGGCTGCGGCTGGCAAAATAGGAGGAAGAAATGCCTAATTTTTATGGGAAAAACGTGATGTTGCGGGATTACCGGCAGGAGGATCTGCCCGCGATCCGCGCATGGGTGAACGACCGGGAAACGATCCGCTACCTCTCCACCCGGTTCTGGATGCCCCAGAGCATCAACGACACGAGCGATTTTTTAAATCACGCAATGAGCGCGGGGCCCAACGGGGCGTACTTCATCGTTGCGGATCTGACGGACGAACATTATCTGGGGCAACTCGATCTGTTCAGCATTAACTGGCGGCTGCGTTCCGCTGAGATGGGCATGGTGATTGCAAGCGAAAAGAACCGGGGCCGCGGCATCGGCGCGGAGGCGATCGGCCTGTTGCTGGAATATGCGTTTACCACCCTGGGGCTGGAGCGTGTGGAGCTGGAAGTGGCGGCGGACAACGCGCGCGCCATCCGTTGCTACACAAAGGCCGGTTTCCGCCACGAAGGGGTAAAGCGTAAAGCCTTTATGGTGGACGGGAAGTACGCTGACCTGAACCTGATGAGCGTATTGGCTGAGGAATGGCACGAAACACAGAAATAATACAATCTGCACATGCGCCGGAGGCCATGTCTGCTCCGCCGGGGATTGACGGAGCGCTCTCTGTTCGGATAAAATAAGTTTTTATGGGGCCGCCTGCGACCGGCACCCCGGATGTGCACGCGGCAGCCGACTGGCACCGCCGCGGGTGGGAGGGAACGAACGGATGGGGAATATCGTTGCGAAATTCGGCGGCAGTTCGCTGAGCGACGCGGGACAGTTTCGCAAGGTGCGCGAAATCCTTCGGATGGACGCGCGGCGCGTGTATGTGGTGCCCAGCGCGCCAGGGCGCCGTTTTGACGGGGACGATAAGGTAACCGACCTGTTATACGCCGTGTGCCGTACAAAGCGCGAGGGCGGCGACTGGCAGGCGGTTTTTCTGCGCGTGGAGGACCGTTACCGCGAGATTGCGCGGGAACTGGCGCTGAAGCTGGATTTGGACGTGCCGCTGCGCGAGATCCGACGCAATGTGGAAAACGGCGCGGGTGAAGACTACTGTGCCAGCCGTGGCGAGTATCTGAACGGGTTGTTGTTGAGCGACTATCTCGGCTACTATTTTGTCGATCCGAAGGACTACATTTTTTTCGCGTCCGACGGCACATTTGACAGCGAACGCACCAACACAGCGCTGAGTGCGCGGCTTGCGGACCTGCCCAATGCGATCATCCCAGGTTTTTACGGTTCCCTGCCGGACGGCGCCATCCACACTTTCAGCCGTGGCGGCAGCGACATTACCGGGGCGATCGTGGCGCGCGCGGCCTGCGCCGATCTTTATGAAAACTGGACGGATGTTTCCGGCTTTTTAATGGCCGATCCGCGGATTGTGAAGGATGCCCTGCCGATACGCAGCATTACCTACCGGGAACTACGGGAGTTAAGCTACATGGGCGCGACGGTGCTGCACGAGGACAGCGTTTTTCCCGTGCATCGCGCAGGCATTCCCACCAACATCCGAAATACCAACCATCCCGAGCACGACGGTACGCTGATTACCCATCAGGCGGACGAAACGAAGAATCAGTTTGTGATTTCCGGGATCGCGGGCCGGATCGGGTTCTCGATTATTTCCATCGAGAAAGCGATGATGAACAGCGAGCGCGGCTTTGGCCGCCGGGTGCTGCAGGCCATTGAGGAAGCGGGCCTCTCCTTTGAACACCTGCCGACCGGTATCGACACGCTGTGCGTGGTGCTGGAAACCTGCCAGTTGGAACCGGTGAAGGAACAGGTGGTCTCCCGCATCATGGAGTTGTCTTCGCCGGATACGCTGACCATTCACGACGACCTTGGCATTATCGCAACGGTCGGGCGCGGCATGGTGCACAGCCCCGGTACCGCGGCGCGCCTGTTCAGCGCCCTGAGCCGGGAAAAGGTAAACGTGCGTATGATCGATCAGGGCTCCAGCGAGTTGAGTATTCTGGTAGGCGTGGACGCGTGCGATTTCGAAGCGTCCATCCGCGCGATTTATCACGAATTTGTTCGGTAACCGCAGGTTGCGGGCGCGTCTGTGTGCAGGCGCCGCCCGCTTGCTTTTGTGCCGAAGGAGTGCCATAAGATGAAACCAGCCGAAAGCCGAATCCCTGCTCCCGCACCGCAGTGGCAAAGCAGACCACACCGGTTCTGGTACCGGTTCTGCGCGGTTTGCCTTGCGTTGTATCTGGCGTATGCATCTTACCTGAGCCGCAGCGGTCTTTTCCGGTCTGCGTGGGAGACAATGGCGGCGCTGCTCTGGTTTGTAATGATCGCGGCGGGGCTGTATATGGCGCTTGTCTGGTTTGCGGAACGCGCAAGCTGGCGGCTGACGGCCCCCGAAGCGCGCGGGCGGCTGCAACCCCGGCTGTTTGCGGCGGTGTCCGGGGGGAGCTTCGCCATCCTGTGCGTGTTTCTGGCAGCCGCCAATCCCGGCGGGGTCACGGTGGATTCCGCCGTACAGTGGACGCAGGCGCTTACGGGGGTCTACTCCAACTGGCACCCCGTGTTTCACACCCTGTTGCTGCATCTGTGCACGCTGATCGCCCCCAGCTATACGCTGGCGCTGGCGCTGCAGTGTCTGGCGTTCAGTGTTGCGCTGGGATATCTGGCGGCCACGCTGTCCGCGTGGGGAGTCAAAGCTGTATGGCTTTTACCCGTCATCGCGCTTACGGTGCTTTCGCCCATTGTGGGGAACACGCTGATGTTCCTGTGGAAAGACAATGCCATGACCGTCGGGGTGCTGGTGCTGGGCACGCACGCGGTCAACCTGTATTATACGCGCGGCGCGTGGTTGCGCAGACCCCGCAACGCTGTCGCGTTCGGGCTGGCGCTGGCGTTTACCACGCTGGTGCGGCATAACGCGATTCTGTTTACCCTGCCGCTGCTGGTTACGGCGGCGCTGACCTGCGCTGCACAGCGGAAGGGCGCGCTGACCGCCGTCGCCGTGATGGTCGTTTCGCTGGCGCTGGTATGGGGGCCGCTGTATTCGTCCCTGAAAGTAACCTACCCGCAGAACACGCTGGAGGAATCCATCGGCGTTCCCATGACGGTGGTATGCGACATACGCAGCCAGAACCCGGATGCGCTTTCTCCCGAAACCCGCGCGTTTACCGACGCGATGGCCGATGAGAACGGGTGGAACACTTACCTTCTGCATAACTACAATTCGATCAAATTCGGCGCGACGCGCGGGTTGATTGCTCACGCCACGCTTGCGCAGGTGCTGCGGATGGCGGCGGATGCGGCGAAGGCCGATCCCGCGAACGCTTTCGCCTCGGTAAACGGCCTGACCGATCTGGTGTGGGGGCTGGCCGACGAGGGCGCGGCCAACGTGCAGATTAAAAATTCCGGCGACCTGCCGGACGTGCCCCGCCAGAACGGCCGGATCAACCGTGTCGGATCGGCGGTCAAAACCCTGATCACCGCGCCGCTGCAATTGAACCTGCCCGCATGGTACTACGGCAATATCGGGGTGTCGTTCGCGCTGCTGCTGGTGTTTTCGCTGCGCGCGCTCCGGCGCAACGGGGTGCGTGCCCTGCTGCTTTGCGTGCCGACGCTGCTTTACAACCTTGGCACCCTATGTGTGCTGTGCGGGCCGGACGCGCGGTTTTTCGCCTTCAGCCCTTTGCTGTCCACACTGACTTTATTCGCGCTGGCGCGTGATCCGGCCCCGGAAACCCTGACGGCAGGGGAGGAACAACCGGCATGACGCTTACGGCCACGCAGTTCCTGATTGTCTGCCCGCTGGCGCTTCTGGCGGGTTTTGTGGATTCCATCGCGGGCGGCGGCGGAATGATCTCTCTGCCGGCGTACTATCTGGCAGGGCTGCCCCCCGCGCTGGCGGCGGGCACCAACAAACTATCCGCCATGATGGGTACGGCGCTTGCCACTGCGACCTATGCGCGGGCCGGCAAAGTAGACTGGCGCGTGGGGATTCCCGGGGTGGTCGGCGCGCTGGCGGCCAGCGCGTTGGGTGCGCTGCTGATGGTTGGTCTGCCCGAGAATTTCGTACGGATTCTGGTCTTGTGCTGTATCCCCGTAGCCGCGCTGTTTACCCTGCGCAGGCGCAAACCTGCCGAAACGCCGATGCGGCAGCTTACGGCGAAAGCAACGGGCTGGATCGCGCTGACAGTTGGTTTCGGAATCGGGTTTTACGACGGTCTGGTAGGCCCGGGCACCGGCACGTTTCTGATTCTGCTTTTTGTGCAGATTTTTTCGATGAATGAGGTATTGGCCAGCGGCACGGCCAAAGTGGTAAACCTCGCCAGCAATCTGGCGGCGCTGATCAGCCTGCTGTGTACGGGGCATGTGCTGGTTTTGCTGGGGATTCCCGTGGGGCTTTGCGCCATGCTGGGCGCGGCGCTGGGCAGCCGGATGACGCTGAAACACGGCGCGGGACTGGTGCGCGGGATGATGCTGGCGGTTCTGGCGCTGCTACTTGCCAAGATGCTGGTGGATATGGTAGGATAAGCCGGTTTAAACCTTTGTTAGCGTGGAAAGGGGCTTGGGGAAAATGGCGGATAAGCAAAGCGAAATCATGCTCAGCCTGCCTGCGGACAAGGACTATGTGCTGATTGCCCGTATGGCGCTCAGCGGTCTGGGAATGCTTGCCGGAATGGATGTGGGCCTGATCGACGACCTGCGCACGGCAACGAATGAATGCTGCGACTGCCTGCTGCACCAGCCCATGAAGGCGGAGCGGTTGGAACTGCACGCGCGGATTTGCGACGGGAGGCTGTATTGCTGCCTGAGCGCCATTCGCAGCGGAGGACCGTCCGATCTGCCCCCCGGCGATCTGGAGATCACCCGCGGGGTGCTGGAAACGCTGATGCCGGATGTATCGCTGCAAAGCGACGCATGCGGAGTGGGCTCGATCGGTTTCTCACTCCCGGTGTAAGGGGTTGGATGCGCGATGAACGACGAACGATTGGTTCCGATCATGGAACGGTACGCGGCTACGCGGTCGCCGGCGTTGCGGGATGAACTGGTGGAAAACTATCTGCCTCTGGCACGCGCTGTTGCGCGGCGCTTTGAGGGGCGTGGGGTAGAACGCGAGGATTTACAGCAGGTGGCCAGCATTGCCCTGATGAAAGCTGTGGAGCGCTTTGACCCTTCGCGCGGATTCCGGTTCGTAACCTACGCTATCCCCACCATCGCGGGCGACGTACGCAACTATTTACGGGATAAGGCCAGCGGAATGCGCGTGCCGCGGGATGCGCGCCAGAAGCTGTTCAAAATGCAGCAGATCCGGGAGCAGTTTGAACGGGAGAAGTTCCGTGAACCCAGCGCCCATGAACTGGCGGACGCCATGCAGATTACGCCTGATGAACTGCTTGGCTTGCTGGATATGCGCAACCAGACGGATATCGCTTCGCTGGATGCCCCTGTGGGCGAAGAAGGCGACGCGGACCTGTCCGCCATGCTGGGTGTGGACGACGGCGGATACGAGCGCGTAGAACAGACCCAATGGATGAGCTGGATATTAAGCAAGGTGGACGATAAGGAACGCCAACTTTTAGTCCTGCGCTACCGTGACCGGCTGGGCCAACGCGAAACGGCCAAGCGGCTCGGAGTGTCGCAGATGCAGGTATCCCGTATGGAACGGCGGGTGCTGGCCCGGCTGCGCGCCATCGAGGAGAGCGGCGCGTAAAGGCATAAGTCCACGGCTATCAGAACAGGCCGGAACCTCTCAGGATGCCTGTGCCGGAAAGCAGCCGAAGAACCGATAGGGCATGAGTGAAGATAACGACAGATCGGGAAGGGAACGATTTCCCTTCCCGGTCGATATTCCATTTCAGGGAAAGGAGGAGCGCAATGCAGGGTAACGGGATGAACGGGCAATGGACGCCTGAACAGATTGCCCAGTGGCAGGCGGCACAGGGAATGACCCCGGAACAGGCCGCGCAATGGCAGGCCATGCAGGGGATGACCCCGGAGCAGGCTGCCCAATGGCAAGCCATGCAGCAGGGCGCGGCTCCTACCGGACCATGGCAGAATACGCTTCCTCCGGATCAGACCGGAGTTTGGCAGCCTCCCCAGCAGGGCGCGGACCCCTTTGCCCCCTGGCAGGCGACCCCCACGATGACGCCGGAACAGTTTGCCCAATGGCAGGCTTCTCAGGCGACCGTGCCCATAACGCCGCAGCAGGGCGCGCCTGGAATGACCGAGGAACAGCGCATCCAGTGGCAGGCGGCGCAGATGGGTATCAGCCCCAAACAGCTGATCGAACTGCAGGCTACGCAGAAAGCCCGCGCGGCGGCGCGCGCTAAAAAGGAACGCAAGGAGAAGCGCAAGGAAAAACGCCGCCAGCGCAGCCGGGGCACCCGGATTGTGCAGGCTGTGGGAATCTTATTGATCATAGCGGTTGCCGTGCTTTTTGTTCTCAATAATATGAAGGGCAGTCTGCCCACCACCGCCGTGATTACGGAAGGAACGCTGGGGACCATTTATACCGGAGACGCGATGATCGTGCGAAACGAAACGGTCTATAACGACGAAGGCGTGCAGAATATCGATTACGTGGCGCAGGAAGGCAGCACCGTTTACCGTGGCGACGTGGTGTGCTATGTGTATTCCACCGGCTACAGCAGTAAGGAAATGGATACCCTGCAGGATGATCGCGACCAGATCAAAGATTATCAGCAGACCCTGCTGGCCGGCGAAACCGCCTACGACCAGAAGATGTCCCGGTTGGAAACCGCGGTGGTACAGCGCGGGCTGGAAGTACGTTCGCTGGTGCAGGGCGCGCGCGGCAACCTGATCAACGAGGAGACGATCCTGAAAAATGCCATTGACGAGCGGCAGAAGTATTTTCGCAGTAAATATTCCAGCGATATGCGCCTCAACCGCCTGTATGATAACGAATCCACCCAGCAGCAGCGCATCGACAGCTGGATCAAGCAGCGCGCCGCGACACAACAAAGCATCATCAGCTTCTACACCGACGGGTACGAAACTGCGCTGACCCCGGATAAGTTTGAGACATACTCGCCTTCCGAAGTGCGGGCCATGTTCGATGGAAAAAAACCGGATGTGAACCTGTCCGAACGTGGCAAAACCGACCTGTACCGGCTGGTGAAGAACGATAACTACGCCGTGCTGATGCTGATCCGCAACAGTACGTGGACGCCCGTGGAAGGTACTACTTATAAACTGATGCTGGAACAGTTTAACAATACCACCGTGGACGCGAAAGTGCTGAGCTATACCCGTGCCAGCGGCGAGCTGCTGGTACGGCTGGCGGTGCTGGGGGACGTAACGCCGGTGCTGTACATGCGCACCTGTCAGGCGGAACTGGGCGAATATGCCGACGGCCTGGTGGTGCCCGCTTCCGCTATTTACACGCAAAATGAGCAACAGGGCGTGGTGCGTGTGGAACAGGATGGGAGCATGGTGTTTATCCCGGTCAGCGTCGTTGCCACACAGGGGGATAAGGTGTTTATCTCCGCCATCCAGACGGGGGTATTGGGCAAGGGGCAGACGGTACGTCTGTTTCATTAGGAGGTGTTACCCTTGGAGGAGAAGCAGAAACCGGTTCAACCGGCGCTGCTTGCGGATATTCCGGCGGAAACACTGCGCCGAAATGTTGCGGAAGTTTTGAAAATTTTGGAAGATAATACCTACCGTGACGCGCCTCCCGCACGCCTGATCGCGGTGACCAAAACGGTGGAACCCTCGATTATCAACCAGCTTGCGGCTTTGGGTATCGAAGACATCGGGGAGAACCGGGCGCAGGTTGCCCTGCCGAAACTGCCGAAAATTGACCCACAATTTCGTTTGCATTGGATTGGAAGGTTGCAAACCAACAAAGTTAAAGATATAATAGACAAAGTATGGATGCTCCACTCTCTGGACAGGCTTGCCCTGGCGGAGGAAGCGGAGCGCCGCGCTGAAGGACGCGGGCTGACCTTACCCGCGCTGGTGCAGGTGAACATCGCCGGGGAAAGCCAGAAAGCCGGTCTTGCCGTGGAGGAGGTTCGCCCCTTTCTGCGGCAGATGAAGGACTATCCTCATCTCCGGATTCGCGGGCTGATGGCGATCATGCCGCTGATGGACGACGAACGCCAGCTGACGCAGTATTTCCGGGGAATGCGCACGCTGTTTGAACAGCTTCGGGATGAGGCGATCGCGGGCATAGCGATGGAGGAACTCTCCATGGGGATGAGCCACGATTTTGCGATTGCCGCGCGGGAAGGCGCTACCATGGTGCGTGTCGGCACCGCGTTATACCGCAGGGAATAACCTGTTTTTTCCCGGGAAAGGGCGGCGCCCGCAAGGCGACGTGCCTGAAACCCGACCGATATCCGGTTGATTCCGATACCAAGGCAGGGGGTACGACGCTTGGGTATGTTCCAGAAGGTCAATGATTGGCTGTCCGACCGTGGCGGACGATTCTTCCGCGGCGGAGAGGCCGGCCATAATGCCGGGGGAGCCTACTATGCCTCGCAGGAGGCGGAGCAGGCTTACGGCGGCATGGGCGCGGCCACACAGGACACCGAAGGCTTGGGCGATACAGCGCGTACCGCCGCGGCGGAAACGATGAACGCGGAAGGTAACGACCCGTACGGCGGGCGCGTACCGTACCGTTCGCAAAAGGACCTGCAGGCCGAGGCGGATTTACAGCGCCGCCGCGAAGCGGAGGAACAGGCCCGCCAGCAGCAGGCCGCTTACCAGCAGCAACAGCAGACGCAGGCCTATCCGCAGGCATCCGCGCAGACTGCCTATCAGCAGCCCAGCAATATTCTGCCGTTCCCGGGGATGATCCGCGGGCCGGAAGGCAACCTGTATGCGCATGTGGAGTATATCGTACTGCTGCGCAGCCGCAACGAATGTACCCGGATCATCGAGTATATCAAAGCGAACGCTTCGGTCTTTTTAAACATGGAATTTATCGCCAACGACAGTGAACGCCAGCGTTGCGTGGACATGTTAAGCGGCGCGGCGTATACGCTGGGCTGCCGCCTGAACAAGATTTCGCAGCGGGGCGTGTATCTGATTTCCTCGCCGTCTGTTTACGTGGTGCTGGACCCCGCCATGCAGAAATACGCTGCTTCTGTGGAAGCGCAGAACTATGTGCGGCCGGAGTACGCGGGCTATCAGCAACAGCCGTTTAACAACCCGCAGACTTTCGCGTTTGCGGCGCAGCCAACCGCTGGCTTCCCGGGGCAACAGCCTATGGGTTTTGCGCCTCAGCCGATTCCCGGTTATGGCGCGGATGCCCGGCAGGCGGGCGGCTATCAGGCGCAGCATGGCATGGGTTATGCCGCGCAGCAAAACGCCGGGTACGCGGGGCAGCCTGCCGCCAACGCCGGGTATACGCCCCGGCAGGCGGGCTATACGGCGCCACGGCAGAGTGCGGCCTTCGGTTTGGGCGCACAGGCAAACGCCTATCGGCAGCCTTCGGAAACCGAATACCCGCAGGAGCAGCAGGATGCGGCTTATGTGGCAGGCGCGCGGCCTGAAAACGTTCCCCAGCGTCGGCGCACGGCGGCCTACAATCTGTAACAGGTTTGGTTCGCTACGGCAAACGCTTCAATCTGCAACGATACGGGAGGGATACGGATGCTGGTTACTCTTCTCAATTTCATTTTCAATCTGTTGATCTTTCTGCTCAACGTCGCGTTTTGGGTAATGCTTGTTTATGTGGTCATGTCATTGCTGATTCCCCAGAACAAGTACACGCTGCTGGTGGGAAAATACGTGGAGCCGGTGCTCTCGCCACTGCGGAAATGGCTGTATAAAATGTTTCCGAAGCTGGCCGGATTACGGGTGGACTTTTCGCCGGTCGTTTTCTGGTTGCTTCTGAAGGTCGCCGCCTGGCTGCTGATGCTTCTGAAAGCCATTCTGCTGTAATGCCCCGCACGGCCGATACGCCGGTGCCTTTCAGCAGGCTGCTGGAACTGGCCGAACAGGCGGATCGCCAGCAACGGGCTCGCATCACGGCATTCTTAACGCCGCCCGAAGCCGAACTGGCGATAGCCGCCGGTAAACGGGCGCGGGTGAACGGGTCGCTGTCTGGCGGCTACGAGGGCGCGGAACGGCAGATGGCCCGCTTCAGCCCCGACGGGGAACCAGACGGGCCATTCCCCATTACGGCAATCGAGATCACCTGGCCGCATCAGCAGGCGCCCGGCCACCGGGACCTGCTGGGCAGCGTAATGGCGCTGGGGCTGGATCGCTCCCGTATTGGCGATATTGTGCTGCTGCCGGAGAAAGCGTATCTTTTCGCGGAGACGACGATGGCCGGGGAAATCGCACGCGGCCTGCTGGAAGCCGGACATGTCCGGCTGAGCGTGCGCCTGACCGACACGTTGCCGGAACTGCCGGCCCCGGAAGGCGAGGCTATCTCCTTTACGGTGCAAAGCCCGCGGCTGGACGCCGTGGTAGCGGACGGGTTCCACCTGAGCCGTGGAACGGCGGCGGAACTGATTACCTCAGGCGCGGTGAAACTGCGCTACGCGCCCACCCTGCGCCCTGATGCGCGGGTGGAGGAAGGCGATGCGATTTCCGTGAGGGGCTACGGCCGCTTGCGGGTGGACGGTTTCGGAGAAACGACCCGCAAGGGCCGTCTGCCGGTCAAAGCCACGCGTTTCGGAACCAACCGCGCATGATTTTTCCCCCATTATCGTTTGAAAGGAGCAATATCATGGCCATTACCGTATCGGACATCGAGCAGAAGGAGTTTGCCTACAAAGGCGCGGGTTACGATCCCTATGATGTGGATCAGTATCTGGACCAGATTTGCGATGAAATGGTTGCCATGCAGGATCGTATCGCCCAGTTGGAGGCAGAGCTTGCCAAGGCGAAGCGTGAAACGGAAGTCGCCGCGCGGGCTGCGAAACCCGTGGAAGCCGAAGTGGTGAAAGCGCCCGTCGCCCCCGCGACGCAGACGCTGGAATCCATCCTGATCAACGCGCAGAAGCTGGCCGACGGCGCGGTGGAAGACGCCAAACACAAGGCGGAGCTGATCGTGAAGGACGCGCAGGACAAGGCAAGCGCGATTCTGGCGAACACCAGCGACGAGAAGGACCTGCTGGAAAAGAGCGTGAAGGCGCTGCGCGCTTCCGCCAAGGAGTTCCAGGAAAAGTTTACAGATTTGCTGGACGAGCAGAAGGACCTGATGGAGAGCCACGCTTCGCTGTTCGGCGACGAAAAGGAATAAACATCCCAGAAAGTTCATCACCGACCTGTGCGGGAAGCGAAAGCTTCCCGTTTTCTGTAGAAAAGTGAGAAAATACGCTTGACTCGGACATCGTGTCGCAGTGTACGCTGGTTATGGAAAGGGGGAACAAAAAGCAATGGAAGCAATCACCGTAAGCGCAGTAACCCGACAATTGAAGGTTTCTGCCCGGATGCTGCGTTACTACGAACAGCTGGGGCTGATCCGAAGCTTTCGCAAGGACGGATATGCCTACCGTATGTACGACGAAAACGCTGTGGTTCGCCTGAGGCAAATCCTGATCCTGCGCAAACTGCGCATCCCGCTCAAACAGATCCAGCGCATTCTGCAATCGCCGGACGCGGCGGTCGCAATCGACGTATTCCGCCGGAACATCGCGGAAGCTGATACCGCGGTAGCGGCGCTTACGACGGTCCGGAACATCCTACAAACGCTGGTGGAACGGCTGGAACAGTCCGCGGATGTGCACGTTCGCGCGCTGGTTAC
Organism: Candidatus Limiplasma sp.; assembly: GCA_035353235.1. Classification (GTDB taxonomy): domain Bacteria; phylum Bacillota; class Clostridia; order Christensenellales; family Aristaeellaceae; genus CAXXOK01. The sequence continues at coordinate 48,364 of DAOPZG010000001.1, read as the reverse complement.
GGAAGACGAAGAAGTGCTTGCGGCCATCGCGTCGCTGGTTCCCCCCGCACTGAACGACAAGGAGGGAAACAACATGGAACAACTGAACCGCGCGGAAGAAGCGCTTTCCACCCTGACCGACGTACGCATTGTGTACCTGCCGCCCGCCACTGTGGCTGCCGCCCACGTGATCGACGAGGAACCCGAAGCGAAAGCAGGCGAGTTGCTGGACCGCTTTGTGAGGGAGTCGGGGTTGGCGGAGCGCAAGCCCGATCTGCGGCATTACGGGTTTAATCATCCGAACCCGAAGGATGAAACGGGCGCGCACGGCTACGAAATGTGGGTAACAATCCCCGAGGATATGCAGGTGCCCGCGCCGCTTACGAAAAAGTACTTTGCGGGCGGGATGTACGCGGCGCATATGATCCCGATGGGTAATTTTCAGGACTGGGAAAAGCTGATCTGCTGGGTAGAAGCGCAGGAGGATTATCAGTTTGCGGGCGACTGGAACGATCAGGACCATATGTGCGGCCTGCTGGAGGAGAACCTGAACTACCTGACCCACCTGAAGGAAGGAAACTCCGAGCCGGAAGGGATGCAGCTGGACCTGCTGCTGCCGCTGCGCAGAGCGTAAGGCAGAGAAACAATTGAGCCACCCGCGAAGGCGGGAAAATCAAACGTATGGGTTAGGGGAGCGCCGTGAAAGCGGCGCTCCCCCTACGTATAATAAGCACATTTCTTTCTGAATTTGAGATGCCCTTGATAAATTATTGAGTTATAATTTTCTTGACTTGTATATATGGATATTGAACCTGTAAGCCGGTTTCTGTTTTCAGCGTAATGGGTTGTTCAACCAAACCGAATATCGTAACTTTCTGATTCTCAACCAATCCATTATTCCCAGAAATGATGACGATATCCTGCTGTGATTGATCCAACGCAAGCATAGTATACTCAATTTTATCTGGGGACAGTTTTACTACCTGACATGTAAAACTGACTGGTTTCCCATAATCATCCGAATCCATGGAGGCGATATTTTTATATTTTGATCTTGGATACGAAACATTATCGTATACAGCAGAATGCTCAACCTTAACATTGATCCTTGCTGTTGGGAAACCATTATAGAATAAATAAATGCATGCATTTCCTGCTTTTTTGGGCTTTACAGTCATGGTTGTTTCGTTTGCCTGAAAACCAAGGCTTGAAGAAGAGGTAACATCTATATATTCTGATGTGTAGGCGTCCCCAAAAGTACCATACCCCTGTGTCCAGTAGTATATCTGAAGAGAATCTGGTGTACTGATGGTATATTTCTTCTTTTCATATACAATATGGGGCACTTTTACTGCGATTGAAGCTTTTTTGTTACTTCCATCTGATGTTTGCATGGTTATATGACAAGAACCAACTTTCTTTGCACTAACAATACCAACATCATTCACTGTCGCAATATTTGGGTCAGACGATGTATAAATAAGTTTCTGATTTGTTGCGTTATCAGGAGATATGGTTGTTGTCAGCGTATATGGTTTTCCGATTAGAAGGACAACTTTTTTCTCATCTGGGGTGATCTGCTTCACAGGTATAAAAACCTGTAATGTGTAGGAAGCATGATAAGATGTTTGCTCATTAATCGTTAGCAAACAGGTTATGATGGCAGTTCCGTTTCTTAAGCCCTTAACCTTTCCATTTTTCACGGATGCGATAGACTCATCTGATGAACTCCATGATAGCGCCGGATGCAGATCACTATCGAACCCTTGCATTCTAGGCATGATAGTAACACTTTTTCCGATGGAAACAGTATAGTTATAATTCTCAAAGCCAAAACTTGCTTCTGATAAAGCAGACGGGATGAATATCATGCATATGCAAATCACTAAAAAGGCTAAAATCATTCTTTTCTGTTTCATATTATCCTCCGTAGCATTGCGATTACCATTTTGTAACAATATAACACACAAAAGAAGCGTCTGCAATTGATCAAGAAACTGCTTTGCCCAATATTTTCTTGCCTCCCCTTTACTTTTTTTTCTGCCGACGGTATAATAGGCGCATATCCGCGAAAGCGGATTCACATTGCGATGACGGGGACGGCCTCGTTTTTCCAGCCTAAGCGAACCCGGGGCGGTGCGAGCCGGGCGGCAGGGGAACGCGGCAGATCACCCCGGAGCACGAACCCCGACGGAGGCGGCGCTTCCCAGGGCTTCGCGGGCGCTCCCGATACAGGGCGAACGAGTGGGCGTTGCCGTAAAGATGCTTCGCCAAACAGGGTGGTACCGCGGAATGATTTCCGTCCCGTTTTACGGGGCGGTTTTTTTGTACCGCGAACGGTTTTGGAGGGGAAAAGGCATGTATCAGAAGGTTTCGACGGACATGGATTTCGTGGGGCGCGAAAAAAAGGTGCTGGAATTCTGGAAGGAGAACGGCATCATCGAAAAGTCCTTCCACCATAACGAGGGGAAGGAGCGCTTCACGTTCTTCGACGGCCCGCCCACGGCGAACGGCAGACCGCATATCGGCCATATCGAAACCCGCGCCATCAAGGATTTGATTCCGCGTTTCCAATCCATGAAGGGCAAGGATGTGCTGCGCAAGGCCGGGTGGGACACCCATGGCCTGCCGGTAGAACTGGAAGTGGAAAAGCTGCTCCATCTGGACGGCAAGCCCGCCATCGAGCAGTACGGCATCGAGCCGTTCATCAAAAAGTGCAAGGAAAGCGTGTGGAAGTACCAGCACGAGTGGGAGGAAATGTCCGACCGGGTGGCGTTCTGGGCGGATATGGAACACCCGTATGTGACCTACCACAACGACTATATCGAGTCCGAATGGTGGAGCCTCAAGGAAATCTGGAAAAAAGGCCTGCTGTATAAAGGCTTTAAAGTGGTGCCGTACTGCCCGCGCTGCGGCACGGCGTTAAGCAGCCACGAGGTAGCGCAGGGCTATAAGGAAGTCAGCGATACTTCCGCGTTCGTGCGCTTCAGGGTGAAGGGCCGCGAGCATGCCTATATCCTCGCGTGGACCACCACGCCCTGGACGCTGCCCAGTAACGTGGCCCTGTGCGTGAACGCGCATGAAACCTACGCGGAGTTTGAGCTGGAAGGCGCGACCTACTACCTGGCCGAGGCGCTGATCCACAGCGTGTTCGGCGAGGACGCGCACGAGGGCAAGGTGCTTAAAACCATGCCCGGCAGCGACCTGTGCGGCATGGAGTACGAGCAGCTGTACCGTTTCGACGGCGTGACTTATCCCCGGGAAAAGGGCTGGTATGTGGTCAGCGATAACTACGTTACCCTGACCGACGGCTCCGGCATCGTGCATATCGCGCCCGCGTTCGGCGAGGACGACGCGCGCGTGGGCCGGGACAACAACCTGCCTTTCGTGCAGCTGGTGAACACGCAGGGCAAGTTTGTGGAGGGCACGCCCTGGGCGGGCGAACCCACCAAAGATGTGAACGAAAAGGTGATGGCGGATTTGAAGGCGCGGGGCCTGCTGTTTGCCGCGGTTCCCTTTACGCATAACTACCCCTTCTGCTGGCGCTGCGACACGCCGCTACTGTACTACGCGCGTTCCACCTGGTTTATCCGCATGACCGCCCTGCACGACCAGCTGATGGCCAACAACCGCACCGTCAACTGGATGCCGGACAACATCAAGGAGGGGCGTTTCGGCAACTTCCTGGATAACGTGGTGGACTGGGGTCTGTCCCGCGAACGGTACTGGGGCACGCCGTTGCCCGTGTGGGTCTGTCCGGAGGGGCACATTCACGTGATCGGCTCCCGGCAGGAACTGCGCGATATGGCGACCAGCCCTGTGGCGGAGGATATCGAGCTGCACCGCCCGTACATCGACCAGGTGGAGATCGTTTGCCCGGAGTGCGGCCAGCCTATGCACCGTGTGCCGGAAGTGATCGACTGCTGGTACGACAGCGGCAGCATGCCCTTCGCGCAATGGCATTATCCGTTTGAAAACCGGGATACGTTTGAAAAACGATTCCCCGCCGATTTTATCAGCGAAGCCATCGACCAGACGCGCGGGTGGTTCTATACCCTGATGGCGATTGGCACGCTGATCTTCGATCGCTCGCCGTTTGAAAACTGCATCGTAATGGGCCACGTGCAGGACGAGAACGGTAAAAAGATGAGCAAACATCTGGGCAACGTGATAGACCCGTGGAGTGTGCTGGATAAGCAGGGCGCGGACGCCGTGCGCTGGTATTTCTACTCCACCAGCGCGCCGTGGCTGCCCAACCGCTTCAGCGACAAGGCGCTCAGCGAGGTGCAGCGCAAGTTTATGTCCACGCTGCAAAACACCTACGCGTTCTTCGTGCTGTACGCCAATATCGACCAGTTCGACCCGAAGGAGCACGACATCGCGAACGTCAAGCTCACGCTGATGGACCGCTGGATTTTAAGCCGCCTCAACCAGCTGGTGAAGCAGGTGGACGACGACCTGAGCCATTACCGCATCCCCGAACCGGCCAACGCGATCGCCGATTTTGTGGAGGAACTGAGCAACTGGTATGTGCGCCGCGGGCGCGAGCGGTTCTGGGGTAAGGGCATGGACGATACCAAGGAAGCCGCTTTCGTAACGCTGTATACGGTGCTGACTACGCTTGCGAAGGTGATCGCCCCGTTTATGCCGTTTATGAGCGAGGATATTTACCAGAACCTTGTCCGCTCGGTTGATCCGAGCGCGCCGGAAAGCGTGCATCTGTGCGATTTCCCCACGCCGGACGAAAGCCGCATTGACCTGCGCCTGAACGAACAGATGGAGGCGCTGCTGGAAGTGGTCAGCCTGGGGCATGCGTGCCGCAACGCCGCAGCCCTGAAGGTGCGCCAGCCGCTGGCCTCCCTGTATGTGAAGGGTACGAAGTTCGACGATGCGCTGATGGAACTGGCAGCGGACGAACTGAACGTGAAACAGGTTGTGTTCACCGACGACGCGCGCGCCTTTACCACCTACAACTTAAAACCGCAGATGCGCACGCTGGGGCCGAAGTATGGAAAACTGCTGGGCAAGATCGGCGCGTGGCTGAAGGAAGCCGATGGCAACGACGTGGTGGACGCGTTCAACCGCGGCGAAAACGTGGTTTTCTCACTGGAAGGGGCGGAAGTATCGCTGGCGAAGGACGACGTGCTGACCGAATCCGTGCATAAGCCGGGCTTCGCCTCGCAAATGGACGGCGACGTGACCGTGGTGCTGGACTGCAACCTGACCCCCGCGCTGGTGCAGGAAGGCTATCAGCGCGAGGTGATCAGCAAGCTGCAAACCATGCGCAAGGACGCGGAATACGCCGTAACCGACCGCATCGCCGTAACGTATTCTACCGACGCGGAGCTTGCCGCCGCCATCGAAGCGGGCAAAGCGTTCATTATGCAAAGCGTGCTGGCGACTTCGCTTGCCGCCGGGAAACCCGTAGAAGGCGCGTATACGCAGGAGTGGGACGTGAACGGCAAACCCGCGACGTTGAGCATCCGTAAGGCCTGACAAAAGAGGAATCTTTCTCCCCGGGCTGTAAAGGATGGCCTGTGGAAATGAATTTCGCCCGCCGTTCGCTGTGCCGCGCATGGCGGGCGGCGGGCGAAACGCTATTATTGCCAACCGTATCTGTCGGAGTGGTCGTTTCCGGCTAACACGCAGGGTTTGGGAACCTGCGGAACGAATATAGTAGCATCCTGTTATGGAAAGCAAAGGGGTATACCATGTTTTTATGCGACCAGTGGCGTGACTATGAGGTGCTGGATACCGGCGACGGCGAGAAGCTGGAACGCTGGAAGAATGTGATCCTGCGCCGCCCGGACCCGCAGGTGATCTGGCCCAAGGCCAGTCCGGAACAATGGGAAAAGGCGGACGCGCACTATACCCGCAGCGAAACCGGCGGCGGTAGCTGGGCGTTTGCGCATTCCCTGCCCGAACGCTGGGTGATGACGCTTGACGACCTCAAGTTTTATGTGCGCCCGACGGGCTTTAAACACACCGGGCTTTTCCCGGAGCAGGCGGCCAACTGGGCGTTTATGCGTGAGCGTATCACTGGGGCCGTGGCGCGGGGGCAGAATGTGAAGGTACTCAACCTGTTCGCCTACACGGGCGGGGCTACGCTGGCCTGCGCGGCAGCGGGCGCGCACGTAACGCACGTGGACGCGGCCAAGGGCATGGTGCAATGGGCCAAAGAAAACCGCGACCTTTCCAACATCCCGGAAGACCGCACACGGTTTATCGTGGAGGACGCTAAAGCCTTTGTACAGCGGGAACTGCGCCGCGGCAACCGCTACGATGGTATCCTGATGGACCCGCCCAGCTATGGGCGCGGTCCCAACGGCGAGGTATGGAAGCTGGAAGACGAATTGTATGGGCTTACGGAGCTGTGCGTGCAGGCCCTGTCGGATACCCCGCTGTTCTTTTTACTGAACGGATATACCACGGGCTTCGCGGCGGGCGTGCTGGGGAACGTGGTGCGGCGGTGCATAGGCGGGCGCGGTACGACCGTGGCGGAGGAACTGGCCCTGCCGGTTACGACGGGCGGGGTGCTGCCCTGCGGCGCTACGGCGCGGTGGACGCCCGATGTGTAAGGTGGTGTACGAGGACAATCACCTGCTGATTGTGGAAAAACCGCCCAACCTGCTGACGCAGGGGGACGAAACGGGCGATGAGTGCCTGCTGGACAAAATGAAGCGTTACCTCGTGACGAAATATCAGAAACCAGGCGAGGCTTATCTGGGGTGCGTGCACCGGCTGGACCGTCCGGTGGGCGGGCTGGTGGCGCTGGCGAAAACCAGCAAAGCGGCGGCGCGACTGAGCGAGCAGCTGCGTGCGCATACCATGCAGCGGGAGTACCTCGCGGTGGTGCACGGCGCGGACCTGCCGGAATCCGGTACGCTTTCGGACTGGCTGCAAAAAGACGACGCGACCGGCAACGTCCGCTGCGTGCCGCCGGGCACGACCGGTTCGCAACAGGCCACGCTGCACTGGCGGCGTATCGCGACGGACGCGCAGACGGATCGGGCACTGCTGCATATGATGCTGGAAACGGGCCGTAAGCACCAGATTCGCGTGCAGCTGGCCCAATCCGGCCACCCCGTTGTGCAGGATCTGCGCTATGGCAGCGGCGACCCGGGGGAGCCCATCGCGCTGTGGGGCGCAGTGCTGACGCTGAATCATCCTACGAAAAAGGAACCGATGACCTTCGTGAGCCGCCCGCAGGGCCGCGCGTTCGCACCCTTTGCGGCCCGGATCGACGCGTTTCTGGCCGAACGTGGCGTAAACGGAGATCAGTCCTGATACTCCGCCATAGCCTTTCTTATTTTATTCGCTTCCTGACCAGATTCTCAGCCATCCCCCTTTTTCGTTCGCTTCCCGGTAGGCTTTGCTGGAAATCAGCAATTTTTCTTTCCGGCCTGTGTGGCTGTCCGTTTTTCCCCGTGCTTTTCCGTTTCGTACCCGTCTTTTCCCGCCATTTCCCTGTCGCTTCGCAACAGACTGATGGGGAACCCTGGTAAGGATAATTTTCGGCATCTGGCTGGAACATCCGACTTGATATTACTTGCTCTCTCCTCGTACTTTTCCGTATCGTACCCGTCTTTTCCCGCCATTTCCCTGTCGCTTCGCAACATGTGGGCGGGGAGGCGGATGTTGCTCGAAGGATGGACAGGCTTGTCGGTCGGGCTGCCGAAGGCAGAACGGACGACTATCCTGTACTCCGAGAGCGATACCCGCCGACTCGCCGTAACGCAAGTGACCGCGAAGGCTTCCAAAGGGCGAGCGCAAAGCCCTTTGGCCGCACCCGCAGGTGCGGAGCCCTGTCTGCTACAGTGCTCGCTATGTAAAGAAGTGCCGCCGAAGGGCGCAGGGGCGAGCGGAAAGCCCCTGCTCGCGCCCGCAGGCGCGAAACCCTGTTTCTCCCCCCGGGGAGAAAAAAGAATATCACCCGAAAGGGGAACCCCATGCAGAACTTTTCGTTTGAAGTCACCAAGACCTGCGCGCAGACCGGCGCGCGCCTGGGCGTGCTGCATACGCCGCACGGCGATATCCATACCCCCGTGTATATGCCGGTGGGCACCGCGGCGACCGTGAAGGCTATGACCCCGCGGGAACTGACGGAGATCGGCGCGGAAATCATCCTGAGCAATACCTACCACCTGCACCTGCGCCCCGGCGAAGAGCTGATCCGCGAGGCGGGCGGGCTGCACCGTTTCATGGCGTGGCCGCGTCCGATTTTAACGGACAGCGGCGGCTTTCAGGTGTTTTCGCTGGCGGGAATCCGTAAAATCAAGGAGGAGGGCGTAACCTTCCAAAGCCATCTGGACGGCAGCCGCCAGTTCATTTCCCCGGAAGTGAGCATGGATATTCAGCATGCGCTGGGCAGCGACATCATGATGGCGTTTGATGTGTGCACCGCTTACCCGTGCGACCATGAGACCGCCGAGGCCGCGATGCTGCGCACCCACCGCTGGGCAGCCCGCTGCAAGGCGCATCAGGTGCAGCAGGAAAACGCAGATCAGCAGGCGCTGTTCGGCATCGTACAGGGCGCTTTTTTTGAAGATTTGCGCATCGAGAGCGCCAAGGCGCTCAGTGATATGGATTTTATCGGCTACGGTATCGGCGGGTTGAGCGTGGGGGAGCCCAAACCTGTGATGTACGGCATGTTGGAAGCGTTGATGCCCTATATGCCCACCACCAAACCCCGTTACCTGATGGGCGTCGGTTCGCCAGACTGCCTGGTGGAAGGCGTGCTGCGCGGCGTGGATATGTTCGACTGTGTGCTGGCCACGCGGATTGCGCGCAACGGCACCTGCTTTACGCGCAACGGCCGGCTGGTAATCAAAAACGCGACGTACGCGCACGATTTCGGCCCGATTGAGGAAGGGTGCGACTGCTATGCCTGCCAGAACTTCTCCCGCGCGTATGTGCGGCACCTGATCAAGGCCGGGGAGATTACCGGCGCGCGGCTGGCGAGCATCCATAACCTGCGTTTTTTGATTAAGCTGATGGAGGACGTGCGGCAGGCCATCGCGGAGGATCGCTTCGGCGATTTCCGTAAGGCATTTTTCGACCGGTATGATATGAGCCGGAATTTTTAGGAGATGAAACGCATGGAGGTTGCCGCGGCGCTGGTACGGGACGCGCTTGGGCGGGTGCTGATCGCTCAGCGGAAAGTGGACGCGCGGGGCGACTGGGCGTCGCTGGAGGGGCTGTGGGAGTTTCCGGGCGGCAAACGGGAGCCGGGAGAAACCTACGAGGCCTGCGCCGCGCGGGAACTGGTGGAGGAACTGGCCCTGCCGTTGAACGGGCTGCGGATCGCGGCGGAGATGGATTATGTGACGGACGGGCGGCTGATTCATTTCGCGTTTGTGGCGGCGCAGGCTTCCGTGACGGTACTGAGGCTGAACGTGCATACCGACGCGCGCTGGGTGCAGCCGGATCAGCTGAGCGATTACCGTTTCTGCCCGGCGGACGCGGCGTTTATCGCTCGGTTCGACTGGGCGTCGCAGACGCTTCGGCCGGAGGAATAAGCATGTTGAACATCAGGTTGGCGGACGAAAAAGACGCGGAGTGGCTGCTGCAATGGGATCGGCATATTGCCGCCGGGGAGCTGGCGAACCTTCTGCCGCTTGGACGTGTGTTGCTGGCGGAGGCGGATAGGCGATTGGTCGGGTGGCTGCGCTACGGGCTTTTCTGGGATGAAATTCCGTTCATGAATATGCTCTTTTTTCTGGAGGCGGAACGGGGCAAAGGATTCGGCCACGCGCTGGTGAGCGACTGGGAAAACCGGATGCGCGCCGAAGGGTATCAGCGGGTGATGACCAGCACGCAGGTGGACGAATCCGCGCAGCATTTTTACCGCAAACTGGGGTACCGGGATACGGGCGCGCTGCTGCTGCCGGAGCAGGCGGCGGAACTGCTGCTGATCAAAACGCTGTGACCAACTTACCGGAAAACGCGGAACGGGTACAGGATTTGGCAAAGATTGCGCGAATACAGGCTGTGAAGGATACCTCTCAAGGAGGGGTGAAGCATGAAAACATTGTTTCGCGGCGGCACGATCGTAACCACCGAAGGGATGTACAAAGCTGACCTGCTCACGGACGGCGAAAGCATCGCGTCCATCGGGCAAAATCTGCCCGCCGGGGACGCGCGGGTAACGGATGTAAGCGGTATGCTGCTGCTGCCGGGGGCGATTGACGCGCATACCCATCTGGAATGCGTATGCTCCGGCATCGACACCAGCGACGATTACTTTACCGGCACGCGCGCGGCGGCCTGCGGCGGGGTCACGACGGTGATCGACTATCTGTTGCAGGAGAAGGGCGAACCGCTGACACAGACGCTGGCGAAACGCATCCCCATAGCCGCGGAGAAGGCTGCGGTGGATTTCGCGTTCCATATCGGGGTAAGCGATCTGAGCACACCGGAACTGCTGGCCTCCGTAAAGGATGCGGTCGCGGCGGGTGTGAGCAGTTTTAAGGCGTATATGGTGTACGATTTCGGCCTTTCCGACGAGGTGCTGTACCGCCTGTTGCTGGAAACGGCGCGGATCGGCGCACTGACGACCGTGCACGCCGAAAACCGGGGGATGCTCGCCGCGCGGGTGAAGGAATATCTGGCGGACGGCAAGACCGATCCGTGGTGGCATTACCGCAGCCGCAGCGAGGAAGTGGCGGCTGAGGCGACCCGGCGCGTGATTGCGCTGGCGAAGGCGGCCAAAGCGCCGCTGTACGTGGTGCACCTTACGGACGAGGACAGCGTTGCCGCCGTGACGCAGGCGAGGGACGAGGGTTTGCCCGTGTTTGCGGAAACCTGCCCGCAGTATCTGAACTTTACGTGTGACGTGTACCGCGGCCCCCGCGCGCAGGATTACGTATGCTCGCCCGCCATCAAGGGGCGCGCGTCGCAAAGCGCGCTGTGGGCGGCGCTGCTTCGCGGAGATATTTCCACCGTAGCGACCGACCACTGCCCGTTTACCATGGCGGAGAAGGATTACGGCATCCGCCTGCCGGACGGGCGCGCGGGCGATTTTACCACCATCCCCAACGGGTGCGACGGTGTGGAAACCCTGTACCCGTATCTGCTTACACAGGCCAACCTTGGACGGATTCCGTTTGAGCGCGTGGCGGCGGTCTGCGCTGCCAACCCGGCCCGGCTGTTTGGGCTGGCGGATCGCAAAGGTGCGCTGCGGCCGGGGCTGGACGCGGATATCGCGGTGTTCGACCCGCGAACGGACGGCGTGGTGCGCGTGCGGGACCTGCACGGCGCGCTGGATCACACAATCTGGGAAAACACGGCGCTGCACGGGCGTGTGACGGCTACTTATCTGCGCGGCGATCTGGTGTACGATCACGGAGATTTTCTGGGGGAGAAAGGCGCGGGCCGCTACCAGAAATGCAATCCTGTCGCGCCGGAATCCCCGTCGTTTGCCTGCTGATTAGGGAGGGGAATAAAAATGAGGATCACCGTACTGGTTGGCAGCCCCCGCAAGGGCGGCAATACCGAAACCCTCGCGGACGCGCTGATCGCGGGCGCGCAGGCGGCTGGCGCGGAAGTGACGAAGTTTTCGGTGCGCGGCAAGAAGATAGCGCCTTGTGTGAACTGTGATTATTGCCAGACGCACGACCGCTGCGCCGTGGCGGACGATATGCCGGAAGTGTACGATCTGCTGCTGCGCACCGATGCGCTGGTGGTGGCCACGCCGGTTTATTTTTACAATATGTCCGCGCAGATGAAAGCGATTTTCGACCGGTTGTATAACCCTGTGCGCGCGAAGTTCCCCATCCGGCTGACGGTGCTTTTATCCGTATGCGCGGATGATACGCAGCGTGCGTTCGATCCCCTGCGCGCTACGATGGCGGCCATCGAAGGGTATCTTGGCTGGAAGCGCATGGGCGAAGTGACTGTGACGGACCTGGAAAAGAAGGGCGACATCGCGGGACATGAGGCGCTGGCCCGCGCCCGTGCGCTGGGGGAGAAGCTGGTGAAAACAGCGCTGTAAGTTTTTACAACTTTTCAGGCACAGAATGTTTTTCAGCGGGACAGACGTTCCGCAATGAACCAGACAGCCACCCGGTGCGGCAAGGGCTGACCGCCGGGTGGTTTTTGTGTGCCTGTTCGTTTGCGCGCGCTTGCCCAAAACGCCGTAAGCGTGGTATAATCACAATCGGCGTATTACGCCATGATTTCGGCCGTCAGGCACTTGCCGGCTGCCAGGATTGAAGGAGAATAAAACCTTGTCTTTAATAGAGATGGTCAAAACGTTTCTTGGCACGAGCAATGAGGCGGAAGTGAAACGCCTTAAGAAAATCGCCGACCAGGTGTTGGCCAAAGAAGACGAATATAAAGCGCTAAGTGACAGCGAGCTGCGCGCGAAAACAACCGAGTTCAAGGGAAGGGTGCAGGGTGGCGAGAGCCTGGACGATCTGCTGCCCGATGCGTTCGCCGCATTCCGCGAGGCCGTATGGCGTGTGGACGGCAAGCGCCTGTTCCCCGTGCAGGTCATGGGCGGCATCTGCCTGCATCAGGGCCGCATTGCCGAGATGAAAACCGGCGAAGGTAAAACGCATACCGCCACGCTGCCCGCGTATCTGAACGCGCTGACCGGGCAGGGTGTGCATATCGTCACGGTCAACGATTATCTGGCCAGGTTCCAGGGCGAGTGGATGGGCAACATCTTCCGCTTCATGGGCATGAACGTCGGCGTGATCACCCACGACATGGACAACGCCCAGCGCCGTGCCGCCTACGCCTGCGACGTAACCTACGGCACCAACAACGAGATGGGTTTCGACTATCTGCGCGATAACATGGTGATCCGCGAGGCGGATATGGTGCAGCGCGGGCATGTGTTCGGCATCGTCGACGAGGTGGACTCCATCCTGATCGACGAGGCGCGCACGCCGCTGATCATCAGCGGGCAGGGCGACGAATCCACCGATATGTACGAGAAGGCCGACCGCTTTGTGAGCCGGCTGAAGAGCGAAGAAGACTATACCGTAGAGGAAAAGGAAAAGGCGGTTTCGCTGACCGAGCACGGCATCGATCAGGCCCAGCGGGCCTTTGGTGTGGAGAATATCGCCGATCTGGATAACGCCGACCTTTACCATTATATCCTGCAGGGGCTAAAGGCCCACGCCATGATGAAGCGCGACGTGGATTACGTGGTGCAGGACGGCGAAGTGATCATCGTGGATGAGTTCACCGGCCGCCTGATGACCGGCCGCCGTTACAGCGACGGGCTGCATCAGGCCATCGAGGCCAAGGAGCACGTGAAGGTGAACCGCGAAAGCAAAACCCTCGCCACCATCACGTTCCAGAACTACTTCCGCATGTATAATAAAATCAGCGGCATGACCGGTACGGCCAAGACCGAAGAAGAAGAGTTTCAGGGGATTTATAATCTGGACGTGGTGCAGATTCCCACCAACATGCCCATGATCCGCATCGACGCCAACGATATGGTGTACAAAACCAAGAAGGGCAAGTTTGGCGCTGTGGTGGAGGAAATCGTGAAACGCCACGCGACGGGCCAGCCGATTCTGGTAGGCACTGTGAACGTGGAAACCAGCGAAATGCTCAGCCATATGATCGACCTGCGCGGTGTGCCCCACGAGGTGCTGAACGCCAAGAACCACGCACGTGAAGCCGACATCATCGCGCAGGCAGGCTCCGTAAACGCCGTTACCATCGCCACCAACATGGCAGGCCGCGGCACGGATATTCTGCTGGGCGGCAACCCGGACTATCTGGCCCGCCGCAAGATGCGTCAGGATGGCATCGCGGACGAGGTCATCATGGAAGCTGTGGGGCATAACGAGGACGTGACGCCGGATGTGCTGGCGGCGCGCGCAACTTACAACCGCTACTTCGCTGATTTTAAAAAGGAAACCGACGCCGAGCACGAGCGCGTGATGGCGCTGGGCGGCCTGCACATTCTGGGCACTGAACGGCACGAAAGCCGCCGGATTGATAACCAGCTGCGCGGCCGTTCCGGCCGTCAGGGCGACCCGGGCAGCTCGCAGTTCTTCATCAGCCTGGAAGACGATGTGATGCGCCTGTTCGGCAGCGAACGCATCGCGCCGATGGTGGAACGGCTGGGCATGGGCGAGGATCAGCCGCTGGAAGCCAAGATGCTGACCAAGCAGATCGAAACCGCTCAAAAACGTATTGAAGGCCACAACTACGACATCCGTAAAAACGTGCTGCAGTACGACGATGTGATGAACAAGCAGCGCGAACTGATCTACGGCCAGCGCAGGGACATCCTCAAGGGCGACAACATGCGCGAAACCATCGTCGGCATGGTGCACGCGATGATCGATTCCACCGCCGAACGTAACTTTACCGGCGACGGCAGCTTTGACTGGAGTCTGGACGCGGCAAAGGAATATCTGGAGCGTCTCTGCCTTAAACCCGGCACCTTTGACCGGTACGCCGACCGCCTCAAGGACATGGATGAGCCGGACGAATTTACCAAGCTGCTCTATCAGGACGCGGAAGCGTTCTACGCGGAGCGGGAAGAACTGCTGTCGGCGCTGGGTATCGACATGCGGGAGTTTGAACGTGTGGTGCTCTTAAACGCGATTGACCACCACTGGATGGATCATATCGACGCGATGGACGATCTGCGCGACGGCATCGGCCTGCGCGCGTACGGCCAGCGCGACCCCGTGCAGGAATACCGCGCGGAAAGCTACGACATGTTTAACGACATGGTGCACATGATCCGCGAGGATACGGTGCGCCGTCTGTTCCAGAGCCGCGTGGAGCGCCTGCCGGAACGGCACAAGGCCGTCGATGTATCCAAGACTCAGGAAGGATTCTCTGGCGGCGGCCAGAAGCAGCCTGTGAATACCAACGGGCAGGTGAAAGCCAGCGGCGCGCCGACCAACAAAAACCAGCCCGGCGCGGTGGGCCGCAACCAGCCCTGCCCCTGCGGCAGCGGTAAAAAGTACAAACACTGCTGCGGTAAGGACGCGAACTGAGGAAACACCCCATCCACTGGGTAAGCGCCGCGCGCTTTCCCGTGCGTTGATCTTTGCCATCCGGGAAGGGAATCTCCCCTTCCCCCTGCCGCTGGCTGCCTCCGGCAGCGGCGCTCGAATCGGGAGTATCCCCTTTGAAGGAGAAATGATATGGTCGATACCGAACAATACCAACAGGAGCTGGAAACGCTTCGAGATACGATTACCAAGGCGGCGGACGCATTGCACCTGCCGCAACTTCAGGAAGAATTGTCTGAACTGAAGGAGGAGATGAACGCCCCGGAATTTTGGACCAATCTGGAGCGCTCTACCGAGGTGAACCGCCGCGTAAGCCACATCGAAGGCCGTCTGGGCCATGTGAAGCGCCTGCGCGACCGTTGCGACGACGTGGAAGCCATGCTTTCGCTGCTGAAGGAAGAACCGGACGAGGAAATCGGCCGGGAATGCGAAACCGAACTGGCCGCCCTGCGGGAAGACGCGGACGCGCTGGAACTGGAATCCCTGATGCGCGGGGAATATGACGATTGCGACTGTGTGCTGAGCCTGCACGCGGGCGCCGGCGGTACCGAGGCGCAGGACTGGACGCAGATGCTGTACCGGATGTATACGCGGTACTGCGAGCGGATGGGCTTTAAAGTCACGGTGAACGATCTGCTGGAGGGCGACGAGGCGGGCGTGAAAAGTGTCACTTTCCGTGTGGAAGGCGATAACGCTTACGGCTATCTGCGCAGCGAGCGGGGCGTGCACCGACTGGTACGTATCAGCCCGTTTGACGCGAACGCCCGGCGGCACACCAGCTTCAGCTCTCTGGACGTAGCCCCTATCCTGGAGGATGAAGGCAAGTTTGAAGTGAATATGGAAGAGGTGCGTATTGACACTTACCGTTCCGGCGGCGCTGGCGGCCAGCATGTAAACCGTACCGACTCCGCCGTGCGGATGACGCATATCCCAACAGGTACCGTAGCGCAGTGCCAGAACGAACGCTCGCAAATCCAGAACCGTGAGGTCTGTCTGCAAATCCTGCGCAGCCGTCTGCTGGAACTGCACATCCGCGAGAAAGAAGAGCAGATGGCCGGGATCAAGGGCGAGCTTAAAAAGATCGAGTGGGGCAGCCAGATCCGGAGCTATGTTTTCCAGCCCTACACGATGGTGAAGGATCACCGGACCGGCTACGAAGTCGGAAACGTGGACGACGTGATGGACGGCAATCTGTCCGGTTTTATCACGGCGTACCTGAAAATGCAGTGATAAAATATGAGTGATCATCAACTGGAACCTATGGCGGACTTTTTCGCCCGGCGGGTGGATGGATACGACGAGCACATGCTGGGAAATGTGCCGGGATGCCGGACGGGGTATGCCGAACTGGCTGCCCGCCTGCCCGGCAAGGTGGAAACGCTGCTGGACCTCGGCATCGGGACCGGGCTGGAACTTGCGGAAATTTTCCGCAGGTTTCCGGAAGCGCGCGTGACGGGCGTGGACCTGTGTCAGGAAATGCTGGCCGAATGTTCGCGTAAATATCCCGGCAAACGGATGACCCTGATCTGCGGGGATTATACCCGACTGAAGCTGGGTACGGAAGCGTTTGACGCGGCGGTTTCCTTTGAAACGCTGCACCACCTGACGGCAGCAGAAAAGCGTACGCTGTACCGCGGCGTCTGCGAAACGCTGAAGACGGACGGCGTATACCTGCAGGGTGATTACAACGCCCTTGACGATGCGGAGGAGGCGGAGTTCCGCCATCGGTTCGATCTGCTTTGCCAGGAGGAGAAGGTGGAGAAAGGCACGCCGGTGCATTTCGACACACCGCTGACTGCCGCGCATGATTGCACCCTGCTGAGGCAAGCGGGTTTTTCCGCTGCGGAGGTGGTTTGGCAGAATGACCATACGGCGCTGATTGTTGCCCGTAAGACAAATGCGGAACCGTAAACGGAAAGGGGCGCGTCGGAAGTGACGAATGCCGGTAAAGTGCGGCAGAATGGGGCTGCTTCTGGCGGACGCTCGGCAGCCTATGGGCGCGGCGGCCGCCGCGCTTCTTTTTTTCTGTGCTTTTTCGCCGGTCTGCTGCTGTCGCTGGCGGCGCTGACCGGATCGGTCGTTTATAACGCAACCCGGCTGGACTTATTTGAGGAAGGGCTGGACCGTTATGTGGTCGCGGATGGAACGCTGAACCGGAGCGACGCGCAACGGCTGGCGGTCGAAACGATCGGCTACCTGACCGGGGACCAGAACGAATGGGAACCGGATGTGACAGTGAATGGACAAGCCTTGGTGGTGCCAGCGGCTTTTTCGGAGCATATGGATACGGTGCGCGGAGGCGTCCGCTTCGCCCGGAGCGCGTTGGTGATGGCGGTAGCGGCGGCGCTGGTGCTACTGCTGTTATGCGGGCTTCCTGACCGGAATAATGTATCGTACCGCAGGCTCTCCGCAGGCGGGTATTATACCGGGGCTTTATTACCGCTGTTGGCCGTGCTGGGGGTAGGGCTATGGGCATCTTTCGATTTTAACGCTTTTTGGGCGTGGCTGCACTACACCTTTATTCCAGACGGGATTTTCAACATTCACGAACCGGTGATGGCGCTGTTTCCCGAACCGCTGTTTGCGGCGTATGCGCGGCCTGTGGGGATCACGCTGGCATTTTGTACGGCGGCGCTGATGGTATGGCCCATCGTGGCGCTGACCATATACAAAACGCGAAAAAGACGTTTGGAAAAACGAATGGGGACTGGAAACAGATGAGTGAGATCAATCAAACGGTGCGCATTCTGGCGCTGGAATCCAGCTGTGATGAAACCGCCGCCGCCGTGGTGGAAAACGGACGGCGGGTGCTGAGTAACGTGATTTTTTCACAGGTGGATGTGCATGCCCTGTACGGGGGCGTGGTGCCGGAGATCGCCAGCCGCGCGCATGTGGATGCGTGCGATCGCGTGATTGACCGTGCCCTTGCGGACGCGGGTATGGCGCTTGCCGACGTGGACGCGCTGGCGGTTACCTACGGACCTGGGCTGGTGGGTGCGCTGCTGACCGGAGTGAGCTGCATGAAGGGCCTCAGCTACGCTACGGGCCTGCCGCTGGTGCCTGTTAACCATATCGAAGGGCATGTAAGTGCCAATTTTGTGAGCACACCCACGCTGACCCCGCCGTTCGTATGTCTGGTTGCCAGCGGGGGACACAGCCACCTGATCCGCGTGGAGGATTACGGGCAGTATACCCTGCTGGGGCAAACGGTGGATGACGCGGCGGGCGAGGCGTTTGATAAGGGCGCGCGTGTGCTGGGGCTGCCGTATCCCGGCGGGCCGCAGCTGAGCCACATGGCAGAAACGGGCGACGATACGTACCTTAAACTGCCCCGTCCGAACCCGGAGGGCAAGTACGACTTCAGCTTCTCCGGATTGAAGACCGCATTTATTAACGCCTGTCACCGGATGGAGCAAAGCGGCATGCCACTGCCCCGGGCCGATCTGGCGGCATCCTACCAGAAGGCGATTGTGGACAGCCTGTGTGAAAAGGCGGTGCTGGCGCTTACGGACAGCGGCCTGTCCACCCTGTGCCTCGCGGGCGGGGTGAGCGCAAACCGGCTGCTGCGGTCACAAATGACGGAACTTGCACAAAAGCATGGCTTCACCCTGTGCATGCCGGAGATCGGTCTGTGTACCGATAATGCCGTGATGATTGGCAGCGCCGCGTATTACCGCTACCGAAACGGCGTACGCGCCGATCTGTCGCTGAACGCTGTGCCCTCGTTGCCGCTGTTATAGTCTATTTATCCCATGGTGTAATATGAAACCTTCACGCTTCGATCCCGTGGCGGTCTTACCTGCTGACTGCGGCGCACAGGCTCGGCGCGGCCCCTTTGCGCTTTCGCCTACGTTTCCCGTCGCTTAACAGAACCGCTGCGTTCCTTAATGAATTTGGATTTGAATCGTATAAAATTGCTTGTGGGAAGCGCTTCGATGATTGACCTGTCGAGGCGGGCAATGATACAATAAGGCATTAAGATTTGTGCGTACAATTCGGCGTCCCTGTTGGAAAGAGGAGAGGCCATGAACATCACCGAACGCTATACGCGGGAAACGGCACGGGATTACGCGTTGAGAATGCTGAAACGCAATATCGCCTCGCTGGAACTCGCACCGGGTACGATGCTGAGCGAAAACGAACTGTCTGCCGCGCTGGGGCTGAGCCGCACGCCGATCCGTGAAGCGCTGATTGAGTTAGCCAAAACGCGCATTGTGGAAATATTGCCGCAACGGGGCAGCCGAATTGCCCTGATTGATTGCAACATGGTAGAGGAAAGCCGCTTTCTCAGGCAGGTACTGGAAAAAGCGATCATCGAGCTGGCCTGCGAACAGGCGTCCGCGCTGGATTTCTCGGTAGCGGAAGCGAATGTGAAGCTGCAGCAGTTTTATTTGGAGAACCAATTACCGGAAAAGCTGATGGAACTGGACGATGATTTTCACCGGGAGTTTTACAGGCTGACAAACCGTTTGCAGACTTATCACCTGCAGGAGAGCATGGCGCTTCACTTTGACCGGGTGCGCAGTCTGAGCCTTGCGACCGTGAAGGATATTAAGATTGTGGCTGACCATGAGGCAATTCTGCGCGCGGTGCGCGCCGGAGAGAAAGAGGAAGCCGCCGCATTGGTCGTGAAGCATCTGAACCGTTATAAGGTAGATGAAGAGGCGATTCGGGAGCAGTACGCATCGTACTTTACCGCCTGAACCGAAGGTTGAAAGCGACGGGCTGAAACGATCGGTAAACAGCGACCCGTCTGCTTCAGGGTGGAAACACGGCTACTGGCGAAACGTGCAGGACATTCCCCGATTATTGATATTCTTCGGACCGATTTGAATTTGGAGAATGTGAGAAGAGCCATGCGTTTCGTATTGCTTTTAAGGGGAATTAACGTCGGGGGTAAGAACAAAGTCCCCATGCCAGCGTTGAAACAGGCTTTATCGGACGCTGGTTTTACAGAGGTAATCACGTTGCTGCAAAGCGGCAACGTCGTACTGGAAAGCCCTTGTTCAGAAGAAGAGACACTGTCTGTGGCGCGGAAAGCCTTTGCCGAACGCTTCGGCTTCTCTTGTGGGATGTTGATCCGGGAAAGCGCGCAGTTTAATGCGCTGCTTGGGGAGAAGCCTTTTTCCATGGAAGAAATCGAGCGAGCTGAAGCGGCGGACCCGGCTGTGGAACACCGGTACGTGTACTTTCTCCCCTGCATGCCGGACAGAACAAGGCTTGCCGCGCTGCCGGAGGACGGAGACCGGATCTTTCTCGGAGTACGGGAAATCCACCTGTTGTGCGCACAGAGCATCCGGCTGTCCAGAACCGCGGCAAGGCTGACCGCCGCCTTCCCGGACGCTACGGTACGCAACTGGAACACCGTAGAGAAAATCGCTGAAATCATAAGATAAAAAACATCCCCTTCCGGGCATTTCGCCGCCGGGAAGGGGATGTTTCTTAGGTGATTAGAATGTACTGCCGGTGGAAAACAGATAATACAGATAATAACCGGCCGAGTACAGGTGCCATACCAGCAGCATGAACGCCGCCAGAAAGAGCGTCGAACGGAGCCGCAGTGCTTGCCGTTCTCTGCGGTAGGCCGTGGATGCTACCGTGCCTTCTCCCGCCGCTCGCATAAGGCGGGTCTGATCATCGCGGAATTCGGCGACCGCCGTTATAAACTTTGGCAGTACGATGACCCACAGCATAAAGGCGGTGCTCATGCTGGCCCAGTTGAAATTACCATGGTTCAGCCGCAGGCCGGTTTCGCGGAAGAACGTCGCTTCCAGAACGCTGAAGAAAGCCATCCAAAGTATCAGTGTCAGCCCGGCATCCCGGAAAAGGCCTTTCTTCCGGCAGCAGAGCAGGGCGAAAAGCGGGAAAGCCGCCATCATCAACATATTCCGAAGCGCGCTCCAGGCGTCTGCCCAGGTTGCGCCGAACTCAACTCCGCTGGTATAGGGCACGACGACCCCTGTGTAGTACAGGTATTGAAGCATAAAGTAAGCGACAGCCGGAACAAATGCCAGAATGATCTGGAAAAAGTAACGGCTGTTTTTTGGGTGCCGGATCCATTGAACGAGGAAGAAAGCTGCCGCCGCGGGGATCAGCGCCTGCATGAAGGTGGGTTTGCACGCGAGGCTGAGCATCAGCAGCGCCGCCAGTGTGACCACCTTGCGCCAGGGCAGGGTGGTTTGAGCGCCGGTCTGCGGCAGGCGACATTCAAAATCATACCAGCAGTGCAGGGTATAAGGTATGCAAAGCATTGCGGTAACCAGCACGGCCAGTTGCGTGGGGTTGTGCCATACGGTAGGGGAACCGATGCCGTGGTACACTTGCGGGTTCACGCCGGGAATACGGATAGGGGTAACAAACATCAGGAGCAGACCGATGACCGTAACAGCGGACGGGGACAGCCGATTTTCCCCCGTCACCCAAAGATACCGGCATACCAGCACAAAAAGCAATGCTTTGCAAAGCGCGCATACCACAGCCGCGGCCCAGGAAAGGGGCACGCCCAGCTGAAACAGCGCGGCGACGAAGATGTGCCATAACGGGTAGGCCAAACGGCTGGTTATGCTGTGCGGGTCTCCAAAATTAAACTGGCTGGCGATTACGGCGTGTTTGTACAGGTCGCTTTGTATATTGGAGAACTCCCACAGATACACGTACAGGGAAAACGCGGTCAGAACGGCCAGCGCAAGCCAGCGGAACCAGCCGAAAGAACGTGGCTCTCCGCGCCGGCGCAGGTCGCGGTCGATTTGAACGGCGTCAAACGTCATGCAGGGTAATGCCTCCTTACGGATGATGGGACGGAATAAGCTATCATACCATAAAACGCGCGCCGGGGCAAACGGCGCGGTCAGAGGTGTGTTTCCTCCGGGGAGGTTTGCGCCTCCTCGCGTTCCAGGGTTTCCAGCTCCCGGCGCTCCTCCGGGCCCAGCGCGGAACGGTGGCGGCGCAGATGATCCCGCCTGCGCTGTCTGCGGCGGGCAAGCTCCGCTTTTTCTTCCTGATACAGCCCGTCCATGCGCTGCATCAGTTCACTTACGATGCGCAGTTTTTCCTCGGTGGCGGGTGTATCCGGGTTGTACTCCACGGCCCGGCCAAAAGTGAGCGTGCGCAGGTGCTTGCTGGCGTATATCGGCAAAAAAACCGCCCGCTTATGGGTTTTCTGGTAATAGGCGGGGGCGATCATCGCAAAACCGGTGTACAGGTCGCCGACACCCTCGCTCACGTAGCCCTTCTGCCCGGGGGCTTCGGCCTCGCCGCGTTCGGGAAAAACAAGGATGTTATCGCCAGCCTGCATGGCTTCGATGGTCAGGCGGAAGGTCTTCAGCAGTTCCCGGGGATTGCCGCGGTAAACGGGTATGGCCTCCAGACTGTTGAACACCCACAGGCATACCGGGCAGATCAGGCGCGTGAGCGGCATCTTCAGAAAATTCGGGAGCCACTTCTGCCGGACCAGCGTGTTTTCGTAGATATAGCGGACGATCACGTCCTTTTCCATCATGCTGGAGATACACCAGGGGCGAAAACTGATGGGCACGTACAGGTTGGTAACGACCGGACCGTACAGTTCGCCATGATTGCATACCAGAACCAGTTGGCCTTCCTCGTACCCCGCCGTGTTTTCCAGCCCGCGTACCCGATGGTAATACAGGGGGCGCAGCAGCAGCACAATCAGTTTGACGCCGAAGCGGTTTTTATGCTTTTTCACCACCACGTCGTCCAGCTGCTTTTTCAGCGCCGGGTTGGGGTCGTCGTCCTGCAGGGTCAGGAAACGGCGGAGTTTTTCGAAGTGCCGGTTGTTCATCGGGAAGTGGAGCACGCTCAGGATAGCGCTTGCCAGCAGCAGGAGCGGCGGTACGACCATCAGCGGGCGGAAGCTGCGCAACAGAATGGAAAAATCCAGCGTGTTCCAGGCGTAACCAGCAGCGGGCAGGCAAAGAATCGCCAGCAGCACCAGCGCCACCAGTTGCCCCAACAGAATGGCGAGTTCGGTAAACACGGAACGGATCCGGTCATAGCCCCGAAGATGGTTTTGCAGACCGTATTCGGCCACCTCGGTCATCTCGCGCTCCATCTGCGCCAGGCAGGTAACGGAAACGGAGAGGCCGCTGGTGCAAAGCCCAAGGGTGAGATAGCTGAGCAGAAGGTTTGGCATACTGCTTAACTGTCGGTAAAACAGCACCAGACCGTAAACCCACAGGAACAACCCAAATAGTAGCAATTGAAGGATCGCTGGTTTGCGGCGTTTGAGATGCGCAAGCAGAAAGTCCGTTGCTTCTCGCAGGATGATGGTGCAGCCGACGGTGAGCGCCAGACAGGTGATGATCTCTTCCGAGGTAATGCCGATGAAGGTGTATACCATCACCAGCGTAACCTGCAGCGCCATCAGGATCAGCATATGGATTCGCTGGTAGGCGTTATAGGCGTTCAGGGAACGCAGTTCCACCGCCATATGCTCCACGGTTTCAGGGTCGGCGTCGTCCGGATCGCGCTCCATTGCGATTACGTCGCGTTCCCGCCAGAACGTATAACACTCCAAAAGAACGCTCAGCCCATAGCCTCCGAGCGTTTGCCAGGTGGCCGGGTCAGGCAGGGAGGAGAAAAACAGAAGGGCCGCAATCCCCGCAGGCACAATCTGAAGTGCGGAGAACAGCAGCAAAAACGCTGTGCGGCCGATCCGCCTGCGTACCCGAAAAGCAACGAGCCTGCGACCGAGAATCGCGCGCATGGTGAGAAACAGGACTACCGCAAACAAAGCCCATACGGCGGGCGAAGCACTGAAAATTGGGAAAATCGCGAATATCGCGAGCGAAAACAGCAGCATCAGCACCAGTAAAAGAGTGCCGACGATGCGCATACGGCGTGGGAGATATTTCCGGTTGCTGCCCAGAAACGTTTGTGTATAGGTGGTGGCGACGGCTCCCGACATGAACAGCGCGCCGCCTAAAACAGGCAGAAGTCCGTAGGCGCTGCTGACCGACATGGAATACAGATAATTGTACAACGTACTCAGCGACATCATTACCAGCATCACTCGCCGTGAGCTTGCCCAGGTTCTGCGGCTGTCTCCATGTTGCAAAGTCCTGTCGCTCCTTCTGCTGTGACGCTTGTGATCGGCTTTCCGTAAGCACTATTCTACCACACAGCAGGGCGGGTAAGCAACCACGGGAGGCGGATGGCGCCGTAATGCGCAAACGTAACAAAACGCCCCGCCGGGGAGGAATCCCGAGCGGGGCGGGGAAGTGTTGACAGGGAGGTTACGATTCCTCCGGGCGAATCCCCTGACGAAAACCGGCCAGCAACTCGTCGATCTGTTCGCCGAGAGCCCGGTTTACGTCAAACCGCAGGGGAGCGGCTACGTGGAAAACATGGGCGGCGGTGTCGATCCGTACCGGCCAGAAAGCGAGACTCTTGCCGGTAACCCGCGCATACGCGGGAGCAATCTGCATGAAGCCGCGATTCAGTTCCATCTGATGCGTCCCAAAACCGGAGGGCTGCTCCGGAAAAATGACCAGATGTTCTCCGGACTGCAGCACTTTCAGGCTTTCACGCAGGGTGCGGATCACCCTTGCGTCGTGATAAACCGGTACGGTGGGCGTGGTTCGCAGGATGGGCGGCAGGATGGCGGCCGCCAGATAGGGGAGCGTGCGGTTGAATAGCGGCGCCAGCCGGGATTCCGGTTTCCACCAGTAATCCTGCCGCACATAGGCGGGTACTTCGCGGGCGCTGATCACCTGCGCGTTCATCCATGGATGCAATTGATCCGCCAGTGGGAAGGAAGCGCAGATATGGATGGGTCCCATTGCGCCAGCGTGGTTGCAGATAAAAACCGAAGGTTCTCCGGTGAAAGGCGTTTCCCACTCTACGCTCATCCGGTGTGCGCACACGCGCACTACGCCGCGCAGGAAGCGATAGGATTTTTTCAGCGCCATGGTACGCCCCGTTTCTGTATTGTTTTGCGGTTGCTTTTCCTTTATATCATATCGCCGCTTCGCTGTCCATAGGCGGGCGCGGCGGCACGGAATTGTAACACAAAGATTAGAAACGTGTAACGGCTACACCCTGCGGGGAGGCTATAATACTACAGGTACAATCTGTTGGGGGTTACGATATGCGGCGAAACCAGAGCTATTACATTTTTGCCCCGGAGAAAACGAAACGCCGCGGGCCGGGCTGCCTGTTTTTACTGCTTTCCGTCCTTTTTGCGGCGGTTGTGCTTTGTTTACTGACCAATGCGGCGATGAACCGTAAAACGAATCTGTTGACCGAAAAAGTTCGGATTATGTCGCTGGATAAAAAACTGGAAAATTTTACGCTTCTGGAAGTGACCGATCTGCACGGTGACGAGCGTGGGCTGGACGCCGAGATGTGGAAAAATCTGCTGTATGGAAAAAGTTTTTCCGCCGTCACCATGACGGGTGATATGGTGGGAAAAGACGGCGATTACACCCCGTTGGTTTCGCTTATTAAAATTCTGCGGCAGATTAAGGCGGACGTGCCGATTTATTTCATTGCGGGCGACGAGGACCCTGCGCCGGTGCAAAGCGATCTGCACGGGAACCGCGAGGTATTGGCGGATTGGGTACGTGCGGCGCAGGAGGCAGGCGGCATCTATCTGGATCGCCCGGTAAACCAGGCGGTGGGGAAGATGATGGTCTGGTTCACCCCGGAGTACCTGTACAGCGTGGATATTGCGGGAATGCAGGAAAGCCTGACACGGCAAAAAACGGATATGGAAACCCAGGGACAGCAGTATGAGGCGGAGGGCGGCGCGAGCTACCGTGCGCTCTGCTACCGGCTGGATGCGATTACAGCCTGTGCTGCCGCGATGAAAACCATGAACAAGAACGATCTGCAGATTGGTTTGACCCATGTGCCGCTGGAAGCGGACTATGTGCGCGAGATGGTGGAATGGGCGGACGAGACGGCCGTGTTCAGCTTCCGCCGCCTGTCGCTGGTACTGGCGGGACATTACTGCGGCGGCCAGTGGCGGTTGGGCGGGCTGGGCCCGCTTTACGTGCCGGATAAAGGGTGGATGATTGGCGACGATGGCATTTTTGGGATGCAACGCATCAACAGTCTGAACCAGTACATTGGCGGCGGACTGTCTGCCAGCAGTATTTATCCGATGCCAGGCCGGCTGCTGAACACCCCGAGCGTTACGCTGCTCAGTTATACGGCAAAAATCGAATAGCGGAGCGTACACTTGACGCGCGTTCCGTGAAACGATACAATGAATTGACTTTGCGTGCGTATGATTGCTTTGATTATACCGCCCTTATTCCTTCGCGCGCGAGGCCGATTTCTCGGCACGGTTTTTCTCGCGTGCGGCGTGCTTTGCCATACCGTGGAAATTCGCGTGCTGGATTGAAAGGACGGATTTCCATGTTTGGACATCGCCATGAAGGCCGCCGCGTGAAGCACTTAGACCCGATTATCCAGATGACGCCGTACCTGATGCCCACGCGCGTAGACGCGATGGTTTTTCTGCAGCACGACGTGGAGTACGAACCCCTGATGCGCTATATTGCCGCGAAGTGGCGCGACGAGGGGGTAAAAATCACTTTTCTGGAAGTGATTATCGCAAGCTACGTACGCGCGATCTCCCAGGTGCCGGAAGTGAACCGTTTTATTATGAACAAACAGTTTTACAACCGTAAGGAACTGACTGTTTCCATGACCATCCTGATGGACACCCCGGATGGGAGCCTGCAGGAGAACGTGATCAAGGTGAAATATGACCCAAGCGATACGATATACGATGTGGCGGCGCGGCTGGTGCAAAAGATCGAAGCCAATCGCAAGCCGGAGACGCCGGGTTTCTCCGTTAAGCTTGCGTCCTTTGCGCTAAAAATACCGGGACTGGCGACACTGCTCGCTGGAACCGTAAAACTGCTGGATCGGTATGGCCTTTGCCCGGGGTTGCTGATTGACGAGCTGCCTTTCCATACGGGGATGTTTATCACCAATAACGCGTCAATCGGCCTGCACAGCGTGTTCCACCATATCTACAATTTCGGCAACACCAGCATGTTCTTTGGCCTGGGCACGCCGGAGCGCGGCTATACGGTGGATGCGAAAGGAAACCCCAAACGATGGTGCACTCTGCCGATCGGCATCACGGTGGACGAGCGCGTATGCGGCGGAGCTGTGTTCGCCAAACTGTTTACCCAGATGAAACGCTGCCTGAAGAATCCGGAGTTGCTGGATACGCCGCCGGAAAAGGTGTATTACAACGAGGGCGCGGAATACCATGTTCCCAAGCCGGCAGGGGTTCATCAGCCGGTAACGGCGAAAGCGGCCGTTTGAACCCGTTCCTTCGTATATGGATACAGACAAAAGGACGAAGCGCTGATCGGCTCCGTCCTTTTTTATGGGTCAATCCCTGTTTGAGGTTTATAATTCTCTGGGTTTGATCATCTTCAGGGTTTCCTGAAAACGTTTCTGAGCGGGCGTGCCCTCCAGCTTCTCCCTGGGTGGGAACTGTCGGTCGAACTCCGCAACCCGGTCGGGATCCAACTGGTCGAAAACGGGGGATTCCACAAAACGGCCCGCTGCGTCGGCCAGTGCGCCTTCCCAAAGCTCGTAGGCCTGTAAAGGTGCCAGATACTGGTTTTGCGGCGTGCCAATGCGGTAGGTTTCCGCCGGGACAAATCCATATCGGCTGTAATAAGCGGGATCGCCATAAATGAGGATTGCGCGCGCGCCGGATTCACGTGCCTGCTGTTGCGTGGAACGGATCAGCCGTCCGCCGATGCCAAGCCGTTGCACATCCGGGTGCACCGCAAGCGGGCCGAAGGAGAGAACAGGGACTTCTCCGCCCTTGTCCAGCAGGATGTGAGCGTGGGTATACAGGATGCTGCCGACGATGCGTCCGCCCGCTTCGGCCAACAGGTCCAACCCGGGAACAAAGTCGGGAGAATGCCGCAGCAGATGGGCCAGATAGTGTTCGCTGCAGCCAGGCCCGTACTGGTTCCAGAATGCGTCGCGGATGACGCTTTCGACCTCGCGTTCGTCGGACGGCTCTTCAAGCCGGAGGGTAACAGTTTCAGGGTTCATTGGCGAACCTCCTTCCAGAAGGGGACAAAAAACGGCCGCTCATTCAGAACGGCCGTTTTGTGGATTCACTCTCATCAGTCCAGCAGCATCATCACAATGCTGAGACCTACGAACAAACCG
Organism: Candidatus Limiplasma sp.; assembly: GCA_035353235.1. Lineage (GTDB taxonomy): Bacteria > Bacillota > Clostridia > Christensenellales > Aristaeellaceae > CAXXOK01. Next base: position 20,213 of record DAOPZG010000001.1, on the reverse strand, counting down.
GTGCAAATCTTGGTAACCAGCGCCAGTTTGGCGTCCATACCGCGTGCCTTGTTCTTGCCGAAAAAGGTCTCCGCAGCGCCGCTTACCGCACCGATGCCGGTACGTTCGCTGCTCTGCATCAAAACGGTTACGATCATCACAATCGCCGAGAGCATCAGTAGAATGCCAACAATCCATTGGGCTACGGACATACGCTCACAACCTCCTTGAGGATTCGTAGGATTATCTTACCATCAAACCCCCGGAAAAGCAATACATTCCAAAAAAATGGATGGCAGAAACCGATTTACAGATGAATGCGCCGGGTCATGGGGATCAGCAGCAGGCCGATCACCACACCGCTGAGTCCCTGCAGGGTGTTGCCCAGTACGCTTGCGGTGGCGGCCACAAGGCCATAACCAAGCACAAGCCATTCCGCCAGAAAATATCCGCCGACCATCACGGCTTCGGCGGCGATCAGGCCCAGCACCTTCAGCCATTCATGTTTTGTTTTCAGGACCAGCACCGCAACGGCGGCTACCGCGCCCTTGATGAGGAAGGTGGGCAGCAGGTACATGGCGTAGCCACCCATCAGGTCTGCCAGCATGCTGCCCACTGCGGCTGCGGGTACGGCAGCCCAACCCAGCATGGACGCTGCCAGAAGAATAAAACCATCGCCGAGATGGACATAGCCGTTGGTCATCGCCATCGGAAGCTTAACGAAGTAGGTCGCCACGAAGATCAGCGCGGCCATCATCCCACTCAGCGCAATTCGGGTGGTGGCTGTGGCAGCGCGACGATCACGGTTTTCCGCAGGCATGGGAAAGCCCCCTCGATTGTAGATTGAGGATACAGGCAAACGCCGCCCTTTCGCATTACAGCGGGCGGCGTTTACACCAGGTTGGATCAGGCTTCCAACGAAGCCAGATGTTCCCGAAGGGTTTTCAGGTGTTTGTCTTCTTCCAGCGCGATGCCTGTCAGCATTTCGCTTGCGTGCGGATCGTTGCTTTGCTCGGAGAATCCCCGATACGTTGCCGCTGCGGTTTGTTCCGCGTTGGCCGCGAAGGAGAGCATGCTGCGTTCATCCTGAAGCAACCCCTGCCGAACGGCGCCCATCAGACCACCGTCGAACAGCACGGATGAGGCGACCGCAGACAGCGCCAGCTGTTCTTCCACCGAAGCTTCCAGCCCGGTGTACAGTTCCTGAAACTGGAGCAGGTGCTGTTTTTCGTCTGCCAGCATCGAAGCAAGGTGGGCGCGAAGGGGTTCCTTCTCCCGTCCCAGGCTGCTGAGCAGCATCAGCGAGCGTTCGTAAAGCTGGATTGCGCCGCGTTCCATTTCACAGGCGACGAAAAGGGCTTCCTGGGCGGAATTGATCTTCATGTCGCAATCCTTTCCATATGCTTTCCACTACTTTTCCATAGAATTGACTGAAAGAACGTGGAAAACGAGAAACCTTATCTCATAAGGGATAGGGACTGATCGCGTGGAAAACTCAGGCCTTTTGGGCCAGATGATCGTTCAGTTTTTCCACAAGGTTGTGAACATCCACACCGTGGGCGGCGGAAGCCTGTTCCAGCGATTCGGATGTGGCGAAGGGGCAGCTCAGGCAGGTCATGCCGAACTGCATAAACACGCTTGCGGTGGTGCTGTCCAGTTTGAGCACCTCGCTGATTGCCATATTCTTGTTTACGTTTGCCATTGTTTTTTCCTCACTTTCAGGTGCGGAGCCTTGGCTCCGCAAATATCTTACCATCGGGTATGGGGCCTTGTCAACGGATTCCCATTAAAAACATACCCAAATGGTAGGGTATTGAATCGGGAGGCGTGACTCATTGGAGAATGGAGAACATATCCACCTGACTGGTTTCCGGCAGCCCCTCCAGCGCGCCCTGCGCCCGCAGCATATCCGTGATGCTGGCGCCCAGATGTGCGCGCATCCGCAGGTCCTCCACCGACAGGAAGGGCGTGCTCCGCGCTTCCAGAATACCGTCCGCCGCCGCTTCGGGGAAGCCGTTGATGGACAGATACGGGCAGCGCAGATTGCCGTTCTCTGGCAGAAACTTTTTCTTGTCGCTGTGGTACAGGTCCGCGGGCAGCAAACGGATACCGCGCTCCTGCATTTCCAGGATCATATGCAGGGCGTTTTGCTCCAGCTTTTCCTTGGGATTCAATTTTTCGTCCTTCGCGTCGTACTCTTTTAAACGGTCGCGCAGCGAGGCGTTGGAGAGGATCATGGTGCCTGCGTCAAACCCGTCGGCGCGGATGGTGAAATAGGCGGCGTAATAGGCAAGGGGGCGATACACCTTATACCACGCTACGCGTAAACCCATGGTGACATAGGCGACCGCGTGCCCGCGCGGGAACATGTACTTGATTTTTTTGCAGCTGTCGATGGCCCACTGCGGTACGTCATGGGCCAGCATTTCCTGTTCCATTTCCGGTTTGAGGCCCTTGCCCTTACGAACGCTTTCCATGATATCGAAGCTCATTTTGTTGGGCACGCCCTTGGCAATGAGGAAATTCATGATGTCGTCACGGGTACAGAAGCATTGGGGCAGTTTGGCGGTGCCGCTGTCAATCAGGTCTTTGGCGTTGCCCAGCCATACGTCGGTGCCGTGGCTCAGGCCGGAGATGCGTACCAGTTCTTCCATGGTGGCGGGGCGGGTGTCCAGCAGCATTCCCTGCACGAACTGGGTGCCGAATTCCGGAATGCCCAGCGTGCCCGTGGGGCTCATGATCTGATCCTGCGTAACGCCCAGCGCGTCCGGGCTGGTAAACAGGCTCATTACCTTAGGGTCGTCCAGAGGGATTTCCTTGAAGTTGACGCCGGTCAGTTCTTCCAGCCGGTGCATCATGGTGGGGTCGTCGTGGCCCAGACAGTCCAGCTTGACCAGAATATCGTGCATGGAACGGAAGTCGTAGTGGGTGGTAAGGGTGTCGCCCTCAATGTCGTCGGCGGGATGCTGGATGGCGGTGAACTGGCAGATGTCAAATTCCTTGGGCAGTACCACAATGCCGCCCGGATGCTGGCCCGTGGTGCGTTTTACGCCCATGCAGCCCGCCGCCAGCCGCTCCTTGTGGGCGCGTCCGGCGCGGATGCCGCGTTCTTCCAGATACTTGGCGGCGAAACCGTAGGCGGTTTTTTCCGCCAGACCGCTGATGGTGCCTGCGCGGTACACGTAGCCCTTGCCGAACAGCTCCTCGATATAGGCGTGCGCACGGGGCTGGTATTCGCCGGAGAAGTTGAGGTCAATATCCGGCACTTTATCGCCTTTAAAGCCCAGAAACACTTCAAAGGGGATCGAATAACCATCCTTTTTAAGCGGTTCCCCGCAGAACTCGCAGTTCTGATCCGGCAGGTCCACACCGACCGCGCCCAGCTCCGGCGGGGTGAAGAAAGCTTTGTGGCAGTGATCGCACCGGTAATGCGCGGGCAGCGGGTTTACCTCCGTGATGCCGCACATGGTGGCTACCAGTGAACTGCCCACGCTGCCGCGGGAGCCGACCAGATAGCCATCCGAAAGGGATTTGGCCACCAGCTTCTGCGCGATGGAATACAGAGTGGCAAAACCATACCCGATGATGCTGCCCAGCTCTTTTTTGATGCGCGCGTCAATCAGCTCCGGCAGGGGATCGCCGTACAGTTCGTGCGCGCGGTTCCACGTCATGGTTTCAATATCGTTGGCCGCGTCCGGCCAGAAAGGCTGGAAGGTGTCCTCTCCTTTGGGGTGCTTGGGGAACAGCCGCAGCTCGCCTACCCGGTCGGCGATGGCGCGGGGTGCTTCCACAACCACCTCATGGGCTTTCTTCTCGCCCAGATAGGCAAACTCCGCCAGCATTTCGTCGGTGGTGCGGAAATACAGCGGCGGCTGCTCGTCACAGTCCTCGTATCCCAGGCCGGCTTGCAGAATGGCGCGGTAAACCGCGTCCTGCGGGTCTTTAAAATGCGCGTCGCCGGTGGCGACCACGGGTTTGCCCAACCGTTCGCCCAGTGCGACGATCCGGCGGTTGAAGGCCTGAAGCTGTTCCTCGTCCTTCGCTTCGCCGGTTTTCAGCATGAAATGGTTGTTGGCCAGCGGCATAATCTCCAGATAATCGTAGAAGGCCGCGACGCGGTCCAGTTCATCATCCGGTTTGCCAGCCACGACGGCGCGGAATACCTCGCCCGCCTCGCACGCGCTGCCTACCAGCAGCCCTTCCCGGTATCTGGTAATCAGGTGTCGGGGCATGTTGGGGTGACGGTAGTAATAGTTGACATGACCTTCGCTGACGAGGTGGTTCAGGTTTTCCATGCCCTTCTGGCTGGTACACAGCAGGGTGATGTGATGGGTGTCGCTCATGCTTTCGCCCTGCACAACCCCGTCGATCTCGCTCAGGGTATGGGCACCGCGCTTGGTTAACTCGCCAAACATCGCGGCCAGGCACAGGGCGGTAGCCCCCGCGTCGTGCACGGCGCGGTGTGCGTTCTTCAGCGATACGCCCAGCTGGCGGCACAGCGCGCCCAGTTTATAGCTGCGCTGCCCGGGGTACAGCCTGCGTGCCAGCACCAGCGTATCAACCACGGGGGCGCTGAACGTAACGCCCATCCGCCCGCACTCCGCCCGCAGAAAACCCATATCGAACGGTGCGTTATGCGCGGCGACCGCGTTATCCCCGATAAAATCAAGCAGTTTCCGCACTGCCTCGGCGGGGCTTTCCTTGCCGCTGAGCATAATATCCGTGATGCCGGTAATTTCCGTGATCTTGGGTTTTAACGGTACGCCGGGGTCGCAGAGCAAACTCAGCTCGTCTGTTACCTTGCCGTCCACCAGCCGCACCGCGCCGATCTCGATGATGCGGTCCGCCGTGGGATACAAGCCGGTGGTTTCAAAATCGAACACCACAACGGGGCTGCCAAAGGAACGATCATCCGCTTCCTCTACCAGCGGGATCAGGTCGCACAGGTAGCCCTCCACGCCGGGGATAAATTTGATGTTGTTCTTTTTAGCCGCGCCGAATGCCGCGGGAAATGCCTGTGTAACGCCGTGATCGGTAATCGCCACGGCGGTATGACCCCATTTGGCAGCCTGCGCCACCAGTTCGCCCGCATCGGCGGTCGCGTCCATGGCGCTCATGGTGCTGTGCATGTGCAATTCAATGCGTTTATCGTTTTCCGGGGCCAGATCCTGCCGCTCGCGCTTGGGCATTTGCTGCATATCGCGTACCGCAAGCGACAGATCGCCCACGAACGTATCTTGCCGGCAATCCCCGCGCACGCGCACGCGCAGGCCGTTTTGAATCCCCTGCACCTGTTTTGCGACGCGGTCGCGCTCTTCTTCGGTGGGCGGGGCGGGTGTTTCGCCGAAACCAGCGCGCTTCATGCGATAATTATAAAAGGCTTTGCAGTAGATGGTGGAGGTGTCGTCGCCCACCGAGAAAGTGACCAGCACCGTTTCGCCGCCCTTTAACTCCTTGGGTTCGTTCACACCGATGATTTCACCTTCCACTACGACCACGCCGCTGTCCTCGGCCAGCTCCACAATGGGAACAGGCGGGTCGGCAATCGCGCGGCCCTTCAGCACAGGGCCCTTGGAGGTGCCGGGCTTACGGGGCGCGGCGGATTCGTCGGTACGCCGTGAACGCACCTGTGTTGTTTGATTGGGCGCATCGACTGTGACGGCAACCGTGGAGGCGGGCGTGTCTTTCCATGGGGCGGGGCCTCCGTGCGGCGGCAGGTTGTCGGTCAGTGCCGCGGTATGGGGGTTTCCCGCACGGTTCTCAGCCTGCTCCTGCTCCCTGCGGCGCGCGGTTTCGGCCCGCATCTTTTCCACCCAGGCTTCGCGCTCGCCGCATTTTACCAACGCCACAGGCATTTTGAGTCGGAAAATATCCCATACGGCGCGGGAAAGCTTCTCATCCAGCCCGTTGCGACGGAAAAACGCAATCGCGAAATCATCCGGGCAGGTCAGCAATATGCGGCCCTCGTCCACACTCCAACCCACGTCGTCCAGCCAGGTGCGAAGCGCCGGGCTTTGGCGGCGTAAAAAATCCTTGAGTACCTGCGTATACTGGCTGATGTCCTTCGTAAACGCTTCCGCAAGACCGGGCGAGGCTACGCGAAGCGCGATCTGCATCTTGGGAAACAGCCCGCGCAGGCGGCGTTCCAGCGCCAGAAAATCCACCTCCGGCACCAGCACGTCGCTGAGCAAACTGAAATAGGCCTTGTTATCGGCCTTGCGGTACAGCACGCGCTCCACATGCAGTTTTTCTTTCAGGGGAGGAACGGTTTCTTCCAAAACATGAATCAGTTCGGTCTTGTTCAAAATCGATCCCTCATTGTGCGTTTGGTAGCGGGTAACTACGGTCAGGTTTTTTCCCGGAGCAGGCGCCAGATCCGTTCAATCAGCTGGGCGGCCAGATCGCCCTGCACGCGTTCCGGTGGTTTGCCTTTTTCAAATATCGCGCCGACTGCGTACCCGGAGCCACCTTCGGCCAGCCCGCCGCCCGCCAGACCGATGTCGGCCTCCCGCGCTTCGCCGGGGCCGTTGACCACACAGCCCATGACCGCTACGGTCAGCGGCACGCGCACGCCCGCGAACGCCTGCTTTACCTGCGCGGCGATACCGGGCACATCAATGCTGGTACGGCCGCAGGTGGGGCAGGAAATGACGTTCACATAGTCTTTGCGCAACCCACAGGCTTTTAAAATTTCAAGCGCGGCCGCCACTTCCGGCACAGGATCGCCGGTCAGCGATACGCGGATGGTATCCCCGATGCCGTGTAAAAGGAGGCTTCCGATGCCGACGGCGCTCTTGATATTGCCCTCGCCGGGCAACCCCGCTTCGGTAACGCCCACATGCAGGGGATAATCGGTTTGCTTAGCGGCCAGTTCGTAAGCCGCCACAGTCAGCGGCACGTCGGTCGCCTTGAGGCTTAACACAATATCGGAAAACCCGACGGTTTCCAGCAGCCGGGCGTGGGCTAGAGCGCTATCCAGCATTCCCTGCGCGGTTACGCCGCCGTCGCGGCGAAGTATGTCTTTCTCGATGGAGCCGCTGTTCACACCGATGCGGATCGGTGCATGATGGGCTTTAGCGCAATCGGCCACCAGACGGACTTTTTCGGCGGAACCGATGTTACCGGGGTTGATGCGTACCTTGGCCGCGCCGTTTTCCAGCGCGCCCACCGCAAGATCGGCGCGATAGTGAATATCCGCCACAATCGGCACGGAAGCACCATCCACAATCTGGCGAAAAGCGGGCAGGCAGGCGTCGTCATATACGCTGACACGAACGATGTCCGCCCCGGCGGAGGCCAGCGCATGCACCTGCGCAAGCGTAGCCTGCGCGTCGCGCGTGTCGGTATTGGTCATGCTTTGCACGGTAACAGGCGCGCCGCCGCCGAGGGGAATGCTGTCGATCTTCATGGAGCGGGTAACGGACATGGGATCACTCCTTCTCGCTGGCAATGTAGATGGGGCGGCGTTTGGTTTCCAGATAGGTTTTGCTTAAGTACTGGCCGAGGATGCCGATGCAGAAAAGCTGGATGCCACCCAGCAGCAGGATAATACAGATCATTGCGGGGAAGCCCGCTACCGGATCGCCCCAGAGAATGGTTTTAATAAAAAAATACAGGATCATCACAAATGCCAGCAGACAGAACAGCATTCCCATAATGCTGGCTATCGCCAGCGGCGCGGTGGAGAAGCCGATAATCCCGTCCAGCGAGTATACCAGCAGTTTCCAGAACGACCACTTGGTCTCTCCGGCCACACGCTGTACGTTCTCGAATTCCAGCCACTTGGTTTTATAGCCGACCCAGCTGAAAATGCCCTTGCTGAAACGGCTGACTTCTTTCAGGGACAGGATGGCGTCCACCATGCGACGACTCATCAGGCGAAAATCCCGGGCACCATCCACGACTTCGGTTTTGCTGATGCGGTTAATCAAACGGTAAAACTTGCGGGCGAAAAACGAACGAATTTTCGGCTCGCCTTTGCGAGTGACGCGGCGGGTGGCTACGCAGTCGTATTCGCCGCTTTCCAGGCCTTCCAGCATCTGCCCCAGCAGCGAAGGCGGATCCTGCAGATCCGCGTCCATCACGGCGATATAATCGCCCGTGGCGGCTTCCAGCCCCGCGTACATGGCGGACTCCTTGCCAAAATTGCGGCTGAAGCTGATGTAATGGGCGCGTGGATCCTCCCGCCGAAGCGCCTTGAGGCACGAAAGCGTCGCGTCGTTGCTGCCGTCGTCCACGAACCACCATTCCGGCTCGGCGGGAAGATTGGTGAACGCTTCCCGACATGCCTGATAGAACAGGGGAATTGACTCCTCCTCGTTATAACAGGGAACGATGATGCTGATGCGTTTCATCGAAGGCCTCCGTTTCGTTTGCAGCTTTTACCATAATAGCACGTTTTCTCCGGGAAGAAAAGCCGCCCGACACAGGGAGCGGCAACGAAAACGGCCGCCGGAACCGGGTTCGGCGGCCGTAGAGCACGATATGGATGGATCAGGATGGCGATACTGCCGTGGCGTATGCATCGAAAAATTCCGGGCAGCTCCATGTCCCACAGGCGCTCAGGGTGTCCTGACCTACCATCAGCTGGATCAGCAATCCGTTGTCCAGGCTGATTAAAAGGCTGCGGGTACCGTCCGTACCGGACGCGGCGCTGTCGTACTCGGCGTTGTCCAGCAGGGTTTGCATCAGGCTCTGGGCTGTCGCGGGGTCATCCACAATGCCGCTGTCGGTCAGTTCCATCGCGGTCGCGGTATGGCTGCCGATCAGCGTATCGGCGAGGGATTCGCTGTCCAGAACCGCGGAGCCCGCGAAGCTGACCCGCTGGAAAACCCGAAGACCGCCGTTCACATAGGCCGCTGCCATAGCGCCTTTCATGCCCTGCACCGCATATACGGTATCGCCCGCGAAAACCACGTTGCTGACAATGCCGCCGTTGCTTAACGCGGGTTCCAGCGTATACTCCGTTACCTCACCAAGGCTTTCGCCCAACAGAGAGGTATCCATATCGGTGGGGCTGATGAGCATACGGTATATCGCGCCGTCCGCTATAATCAGCGGATAATTCCCGTTGCGTTCCTGGGCAAACAGATTGCGGTACATGCTTCCTGCCTGGGTTGTGCCGCCAACGCTTACACTGCCTGCGGGCACGTCCATCGCCCGGAGGCTTCCGCCGGACAGGGCAGCCGCATCGCCCCCGGCGGTTCGGCTGCTCATCACCGGTACGCCGGTTACGCTTGCGGGCAACAGATGGGGTACGCCCCACAGGCCCAGCGACAGGCACAACACGATCGCCACGCAGGAGGCTAAAACCGGCCGCCAGCGAATCCGTGGCGCGCGGGTGGGTTCCGTCGCGGCGTTCAGGATTTTGGCATGCAGCCTTTCATCGGCATTCAGCCCGCCCAACTCGCGTCCGGCGATTTCGGGCAAATGTTCCAGCCGATTCATAATGCGTTCCCTCCCTGTAAAATGCTTTCCAGCTTTTTTCGGCCTCTTGAAAGACGGCTGGAAATGGTACCTTCCGGCAACCCGGTAATCTTTGAAATTTCGGTGATGCCGTAATTCTGGTAATAATGCAGTAAAACCACTTCGCGAAACGATGCCGGCAACTGATAAATCGCTTTCATCAGAGCGTCTTCCTCGTCGCGGCGTTCGCTGTCGTCCGGAGCGGGGATCAGTTCGAAAACCGGGCTGCCCAGTACAACCCGTCGGGCCCAGGAACCACGCCACAGATCGCGGCAACGGTTCAGCGCCACTTTCAGCAGCCAGGCCTTTTCATGGCCTTCCTCCAGATCCGGCGCGTTCGTCATCAGGCGGATAAACACGTCCTGACAGACGTCCTCGGCTTTTTGGCGATCCCCCAGGTAGAAGTAGCATACACGAAGCACGTCGGTGGCGTACTTTTCGTACAGCCCCTCGAAATCAGGCATTCCAGAGCCTCCATAGCCGCTGCGGCCCCGCGCGGCGGTCGTTCATCGCTCCAATATTCATAACGCGGCAACGATCCGTTTTCTTGCATCGTTGGCAAAAAAACATCTGCTTTTATGCCCGCTACGCACAGACCCTATTGTAACATTGCAGGGAGCTGCGCGCAAGACGCGGCTTTGCCTTGGAACCACCGCTGTGCTATGATAGAGAGGTACTTACAACAAACAGGGAGGGGCTTTGCCATGCAGCCGGAACTGAATCGGGAACAGGCGCTTACATTACTGAAAAAATACAATCACGAATCTTTCCATCTCAAACACGCGCTGACGGTCGAAGGAGTGATGCGCTGGTACGCCGTGGAACTGGGATTCGGCGAAGAAGCCGATTTCTGGGCAATGGTGGGCCTCCTGCATGACATTGATTTTGAAATGTATCCCGAACAGCATTGCGTGAAAGCCCCGGAACTGCTGGCCGAAGCGGGCGTGGGGGAACGGATGATCCACGCGATCGTTTCCCACGGCTATGGGCTGTGTGCCGACGTGAAACCGGAGCATATGATGGAGAAGGTGCTTTTTGCCACGGATGAACTGACCGGGCTGATCGGCGCGGCGGCGCTGATGCGTCCCTCCAAAAGCGTGATGGATATGGAAACGTCCAGCGTGAAGAAAAAGTTTAAGGATAAAGCATTTGCGGCGGGCTGTTCGCGTGATGTGATCCGGCAGGGCGCGGAAATGCTGGGCTGGGACCTGAACGATCTGTTTGAGAAAACCATCCTTGCTATGCGCGCCTGCGAGGCGGACGTGGAAGCGCAGTTGCGTTAACGAAAAAATCCCCGGAACGCGCCTTGCGCGCGGCCCGGGGACTGGAGGAAGGGAAACCATGAAAGAGTAACGGCGTTCTTTCGCCTGCCGGTGCGATTATGCCACGACAGCTTTGACGTTGACCTCGACATTGCCGCGGGTCGCGTTGGAGTACGGGCATACCTGATGCGCTTCCGCTGCCAGCTCGTCCGCGGTAGCCTGATCTACCCCTTTGAAGAACACCGTGATATCCGCCGCAAGGGCAAAGCCGCCGGCTTCGTTGCGGCCGATGCCGACATCCACGTGTACTTCGGGTGCGTCAATGTTCATGCGTTTTAACTTCAGCACATGCTGCAGCGCGCTGCCAAAGCAGGCGGAGTACCCTGCCGCGAAGAGCTGCTCGGGGTTGAAGCCGACGGCCTTTTTTCCGCCAAGCTCCGGGGGAAGCGCCATCTCGAAGTGGATGGGACTGTTTTCGACTGTAACCTGACCATCACGACCGCCGACGGAAACCGCTTTTGCCTGATACATTATTTTCATAGGAACCTCTCCTTTGAATCACTCGTTGGGGGGATTTTCCCTCCTGATAGTAAGGTGTCCGAAACAGGCAGGGGTTAAACGGAAATTTCGATAAAAACCGCCCGCATCTGGATCCGAATACGTCAAAAACCTTGTGTTTCAAGGCTTCGAGCGCTTGTTCACAAAACATTTACAACCTGTCGGCCCATGCTTTGTTATAATGGGGAGCGGAAACGAGAAAGGGGGCTTGCGCTTGATCGAAGTTCAAAACGTAAGCAAACGGTACGGAAGCGTGGAAGCGCTGCGCAACGTTACCCTGAAGGCTCCTCAAAACGGGGTGCTGGGGTTACTGGGGCAAAATGGCGCGGGTAAGACGACGCTTTTGAATATTATCACCGGTTATCTGGCACCCACCTCCGGCCGGGCTCTGATTGACGGAAATGATCCGTTGCTGGAACCGGAAAAGGCGAAGCGGGATTTGGGCTATCTGCCGGAGCATCCTCCGCTGTACGACGAGATGACGGTAGAGGAATATCTTGGGTTCGTCGCGGCGCTGAAGCAGGTGAAAGGCCGGGGGATACCTGCGCACGTTCGTGAGATCATGCAGAAAACCGGTCTGATGGAAATGCGGGAACGATTGCTGGGACACCTGAGCAAAGGGTACCGTCAGCGCGTGGGGCTGGCACAGGCGCTGTGCGGCGACCCGGACGTGCTGGTATTGGATGAGCCGACCGTGGGGTTGGACCCCAAGCAAATTACCGAGATCCGCGCGCTGATCCGGCGGTTGAGCGCGGGTCGGACAATTGTGTTTTCTTCGCATAATCTGGCGGAGGTCCGGCAACTGTGCGACCGGGTGGTGATCCTGCATCACGGCGAGGTGAAGCTGGACGCGGCGATTGGCGATGTGGGCGAGAACGATACGGTTACGCTGCTTTGCACCGTGCAGGGCAGCGAGAAGCGGCTGGTGGCAAGTATGAGCCATCTGGACGGGGTGCGCGCCGTAAACGTGCAGCCCGGTTCCGGCGAGGATGAGGTTTCCCTGTCCCTGCTGTTTGATAAATCCGCCATGCCGGAAAAGCAGGTGTTTACCCTGTGCAGCGCCATGAGCGCGCCTATCCTGCGCCTGGCCCGCTGCGAGGACGACCTGGAACAGGTCTTTTTAAAAGCGATTTCCGACTGACCCTTTAAAGGGGACTGATCGGTATGCCGACGCGATGAACCCGACCGACGAAGCGCAAAGGAGGAAACTGCTTGCTTACGGTTTTTAAACGTGAGTTTCTGGCCTATTTCCGTACGCCGATCGGCTATGTGTTCATCGGCGTGTTTACAGCGCTGACCGGCGTGATTTTTTACCTGAACAATCTTTCGACGCTGACGGGGGAACTGTTGCCCTTTCTGTCGCAATTGACGCTGCTTACGATGCTTCTGACCCCGGTGCTTACCATGCGCCTGCTGTGTGAGGATCGCCAGCGCCGCACCGACCAGCTGCTTATGACCAGCCCGCTTTCCGTAGGGCGGATCGTGATGGGCAAGTTTCTGGCGGCAGCGGCGGTGATGGGGATCAGCATAGCGCTTACCAACGTGTGCACGCTGGTGATCGGGATTTACGGTACGGTCTACCCCGGCGAATGGTTTGTGGGCTACCTGGGGTTTGTGCTGCAAAGTCTCAGTTTTCTGGCGCTGGATCTTTTTGTGACCGGATTTACGAAAAACCAGGTTTCCGCCGCGGTGGTTGCGTTTGCGGCGAATTTTCTGCTATGGATGATCGACCTGCTTGCCGATAAGGTACCTTCCGGCTGGATGGCGGACACCTTGAACTTTTTAAGCCTGTACAGTCGATATGAACCGTTTGCGATTGGCCAGCTGAGTTTTGCCAGCCTTCTGTACTTTATCTCCTTCACGGCCGTATGCCTTGTGGCGACCATACGGGTGATGGATGCGAGGCGTTTTTCGCAGGGAGGCGAAGCATGAAGAAGCTGATGAGGAAGATCGGACGTTTTTTCGCGGGGATCGGACTTTTTTTCCGGAACCGAGGCAGGACGCTTGTACAAACCCTGCGCAAGCCCAAATGGCGGCACGGCGGTTTCGGAACGGCGCTTGTATGCGGTTTTATCGCGGTATGCGTGCTTTTGAACGTCGCGGTGAAAAGCCTGGAGGATTCCTATGGCTGGAAACTCGATTTCAGCTTTAACGGCTATACCTCTACCGGTGCGGAGACCCAAAAGGTGATCAACACTTTAAAGGACCCCATCAAACTGTATCTGCTCTACAGCAGCGGCGATATGGACAGCCAGCTGAACGAGGTGCTGGAACGCTACCATCGCCTGACTGATCTGATCACGGTGCTCCCCACCGATATTGCCCAAAACCCGGGCATTCTGACCCGGTTTGAGAAAGGGATCACGCAGTCATCCCAGTCCAACTCTGTGGTAGTCAGCTGCGAAGCCACCGACCGTTATAAAGTGCTGACCTACGACGATTTTGTTACCCAGGGATACAATGTGGAAAAGGGCACTTTTGAAATTGCCGGGCTGGCATATGAAAAGAAGCTGACGGAGGCGCTGGTGTATGTAACCCAGACGGACGTGCCGGTGGTGGGCATTCTGCAGGGACATGGGGAGCTTACGCCGGATACACTGACAAACCTGACAGACTTCTTAACCAGCAATAACTACGATCACCGGACCGTGGACCTGCTGGCAGGGGATCAGCTCACCGGCATTGACCTTTTACTGATCGCTGATCCGCAGAAGGATTTTACCACCGATGAACTGACTGCGATTAAGGCGTTTGCGGAGAGTGGCGGCAGCCTGTTTGTGATGCGGGATTATACGGACCCTGCGAATCTGCCCAACTATTTCAGCCTTCTTGCTTATTACGGGGTTGTGCCCATTCCGGGCGTGGTGGTGGCAGGCACGGAAGATACCGGCAGTTATTATGGCGAGCGGATTTACCTGTTGCCGTATTTCAACCAGATGGAACTGACCCAGCCGCTGATCAGCGGCAGTATGGACGTACTGCTGCTGGCGGGCGCCTGCGCATTTGAAACGCCGTCGCAGACGGACAGCGCCCTGTCCGCGGCTACGGTGCTGAAGTCCGGGGCGCATGCGTACATCCGTAACCCATCGTCCAGCGACGATACCTCCATCGATTACCAGGAAGGGGATCGAAAAGGGGAGATGACACTGGCGATCCTGTCCGGTCGGATGCACGCCAACGGTAATGTAAGCCGGATGTTCGCCATCGGCAACAGCTCCGTGTTTACCGACGAATATATGTACCAGCGCACCTTCAACGAAGAGTTTATCGTGCAGCTGATGGGCCAGCTGCTGCCGCAGAAGACCGTTTCGCTGGATATCATGGCGAAATCGGCTTTCCACCCGGGGCTGAAAACGGGCAGCCAGACAGCGGGTATAGCGCTACTGGTATCGCTGCCGCTGCTGCTGCTGCTGGCGTCGGTCCTGGTGCTGCTGCCGCGCCGCAACCGCTGATTTTCACCGCGGCTGGCCGCGAAGAGAGGAGCAATCTTTGGAGCATCCCCAGAAAAAAGTTGAAAAAAAGGAATCGCGACACCGATTGACACGGCGTACACGCAGTATGATCTTTCTCGGGGTGGCTGTGGCAGTCGCGACCGCGCTGGTGCTTCTGCTGCCGACGATTCGGTCGCGCTTTCCCATCCCGGTATCCGCCGACCTGAAAGCGAACCTGAGCTATCAAATGCTGGATACCGGGGATAAGAATGTGCTGGATACGATCACCGTAAGCCACAGCGACGGCGAAATCTACACGCTTCAGTACCGGAACGAGAAACTGTATCTGCAGCAGGCGGATGGGGCGAGCGATCTGGTGAACGAAAGCTATACCGACGACATTGTTTCTTCCGCAACGGAAATTTCCATTGAGGATACCGTAACCGACGATGAAAGCCAGGTGGATGCGAACCTGGCAGATATGGGGTTAAAGCCTCCGGAGATCACGGTAAAGGTCGCCTATACCACGGGCCGGGAGGTTGAGCTGCAAATCGGCGGCAAGGTACCGGAAACAGGGTATTATTACTACCGCTGGTCCGGCAGCAATGGGGTGTATATGTGTGACGCGGGCATCCATGATGCTTTCGCATACACAGCGCAAAACCTTTTACCTGTGGAGCAGCCAGCGCTGGTGCCGGCGCTGATTGATCGGTTATCCATCGATACAAGGGCCGCGGGGCTGATGGAGTGTGCGTTCGTATCCGACGGGACGGGAACGTATCTGGGAACGCTGAAGCAGCCTTATACTTACCCGATGGACAGTGAAGCGGTGACCAGCCTGATGAACGCGCTGAAAAATTTCCGGCTGGGAACGCTGATGGATACGGTCACCCCCACCAACCGGGCGGACTATGGTTTTGACGATCCCACTGCGGTGGTGGAGGTGCATCAGCAGCAGGGAATGACCACCCGGACCGACGCGGACGGTGTAGTACAGTCCGTGCAGAGCGAGGAGCAGAGCATCCACCTCACCTTCGGGGCGGCGGACGGCGATTATTTCTATTTTTGCGAATATGCGGGGAAATGCTACCGCGTCAGCAGTTTTCTGATGACTGCCTTGCTGAAAGCCAAAGCGAACGACATGCTTTCCCACGCCCCTGCGGATATGGGAACCGACAGCCTTTCGTCGGTCGCGGTGCAGCTGGGCGCAGGCACATTGGATATAAAGGCGGTTTACACTCAGAAGGTAACGGAGAATAACGAGGTAGAAAAGGACGACAAAGGAAACGTTGTTTACGACATTGCGGCGACCTGCAATGGCCAGACCATTACCGCCGATGCGTTTACCTCCCTTGTGGAACGTTTAAAGGAAATGACCGTTTCCGGCAGCCTTGGAGAGTCGCAGGTGCCTGCCGGTACGCCCCGCTGGCAGATGACCCTGACGACCACCGGCGGCCAGAGCCGGACGCTGGCGGCGTATCCGATGGATACGTTCAACGATATTCTGGCTGTGGACGGAGTAGCGCTTCAATATCTCAACGCTGAAGCGATCCAGATCGCGCTGGGGGAACTTTACCCGAACTAGACGGTGCGTTTCCCCTTTCAGAGGTTCATCCCATCTGTAATCCAAACAGCCTGCCGGATAACGCGTATGCGAGCCGGCAGGCTGTTTTTCTGCGATATGACGGTTTTGCGGACGGTATTGGCAGAGTTGATATATCAAATAATGAATATTTGGCTCTTATATTGGACAGAAATATTAAGATGTGTTACAATAATATTTGTTATTACTGCGCCGGGATACCATACCGGCCGTTCCACATGAAAAAAACCCCCGCCACCGTTTGAACGGGAATGCTTGCGTGTTATGGATGGGGCTTTTACCATGTGAGAAAATGGATGGGACATCGTTCGATCCGTCTGCGGGAGTGTTTGTCATGGAAAAGCGAATAGTCTGGTGCGATGCGGCCAGAGCAACGGCCATCGTAATGGTTGTGCTGGTGCATTGTGTAGAGAGCGTTTACAACCCGAACCTGATTCTGTCGGCAGGAGACTTTTTCAGCGCCGTGTCTCTGGTAAACCGAGTAACCCTCTTTACAATCGGGCGAGTGGGTGTGCCCCTTTTCCTGATGTTGACCGGATACCTGCTCCTGCCCCGGCATTATGATACACCCGGCGCAATCAGCCGTTTTTACCGCCATAATTTTCTGCATCTGCTGATCATCACAGAAATTTGGACCGTTTTATACATCGGTTATTTCTTTCTGGACTGGCAACAGTTCTCGTGGCAGTCTTCCCTGCGCTATCTGCTGTTTCTGGAAAAAGTACCCCTTTCCCATATGTGGTATATGCCGGTCATCCTGAGCCTGTACCTGTCATTGCCGCTCGTCGCCATTGCGCTTCAGCGCTGTCGGGCGCGTTACGTTGCGCCGGTACTGTGTTTTGTGTTGTTCACGGGTTTTCTGGTGCCGACGCTGGCTGATACGCTGCAATGTTTCAGGATTGATTTTCCGGTATCGTTCCAGGGTGTGACAGACTGGAACGGGGGAACCTATGGGTTGTACCTGGTATTGGGATACTACCTGGGCAGTAAAGAAGCGCTACGAAAGGTATCCAAACAGGCGCTGTGGCTGACAGCCCTGGGCTGCCTGCTGCTGGCCGACGGGGTACAGGCTGTTTCCTACCCCTTTGGTTCCTGGGCCTACCGGATCACATACACCCATCCGCTGATCCTTGTGCTGTCCATTGCTGTTTTTGAACTGTTCCGCAGGAGTACTGTTAAACCGTCGGTAAAATGCGCAAAGAGCCTTGAAATGCTTTCAAGGCTCAGTTTAGGGGTGTTCTTTATCCACAATCCGGTGCTGATCAAATTATTATCACTGGTCGATTGGAGCAGTATGAGCCGCGAACTGGCGCTCCCTCTCCTGCTGGTGGCAACCCTTGCCATCAGTTACGGGGTAAGCGGACTGCTTTTCCTGTTCAAGCCTTTCCGACGGTGGCTGTTAAAAGCATAACCCCGTACCGCGTATGCAGTGTGCGCTTTCGGGATTTATTCCCGGCCCCGAATATAGGCGATGATGCTGTCAGCGGCGGCATCCAGCGCCACGCCCGTGGTATTGAGCATGAGATGGTAGTTGCTGCGGTGGCCCCAGTTGCCGTCCGCGAAGAAATTATAGTAGCTCTGGCGTTGTTTATCCACCTTGCGGACGTGATCTTTCGCCTGCTCAAACGTCAGGTTTTCCACCTGCATAATACGCTGAATCCGTGCGGTAACTTCCCCGTACAGAAAAACGCTGATCAGGTTGGGCTGCGCACGAAGCACATAATTGGCGCAGCGGCCTACCAGCACGCACGGCCCCTGCAGCGCTACACGGGCGATTGCCTCAAACTGTGCCAGAAAAATGCGATGGTTCAGCGGCAGTTCGGCTTCGCCGCCCAGCGCATTCACACCGGAAAACAGAGAAAACAGATAGCTGGGCACGGCCTTTTCATCGTTGTTTTCAAACAGTTCTTTGCAGATGCCGCTGTTTTTTGCGGCGAGGGTAAGGAGTTCCTTGTCGTAGAAAGGCACGTTCAGTTTTTGGGCCAGAATTTTGCCAACCTCGCGACCACCACTGCCGTACTCGCGACCGATGGTAATAATTGCCTTCTCTGCGTCCATAAAGTCACTCCCCCGATCTATTCCGTTGTCCGCTCCGTTTTTCTTGTCTTTATTATACAACAGAATCTGTCGAAAAGTAAACCGGGAGTGTATAAACGTTACATCCGGCAAGGGATTGATTCAGCGCTTGCCCGGGGATCAACGAAAGTTCAGTTTTCGTCACGGGCGGTGTCGTCTGTTTTGAGCTTGGTGAATATCATTCGACCGGCGCTGGTCTGAAGCACGGTCGTTACTACGGCGGTCACACTTTCGCCCACATGCTTGCGGCCGTTATCCACCACGATCATGGTACCGTCGTCCAGATAGGCAACGCCCTGACCGGGTTCCTTCCCTTCGCGGGTAATCTGCACAGTCAGTTCTTCGCCAGCCGTCAGCATGGGTTTTACGGCATTTGCGAGATCATTGATGTTCAGCACCCGTATACCGCTTACGCCGGCCACTTTGTTCAGGTTGTAATCATTGGTGACGACAACTCCGTTCAAATCCTTGCAGAGGCGCAACAACTTGACGTCCACCTCGGCCACATCCGGATAATCGGCGTCACTGACAACCACGCTGTTCTTCAATTCTGTCTGCAGCCGGGCCAGCACATCCAGCCCACGGCGACCGCGCGCGCGGCGCAGCCCGTCACCGCTGTCCGCGATATGCCGAAGCTCCGCCAGCACAAACTGCGGGATGACCAGATCCCCCTCCAGAAAACCGGTTTTTACAATGTCAAAAATACGGCCATCAATAATTACGGAGGTGTCCAGCAGTTTGGGCGGAATCCCTTTCCCGAAGGCTTGGGCCGCTTCCGGCTCGTCTGATTCCTCGTCGTCTTCGTCGTCCGTCAGGATGCCCGCGTCGTCCAGAACGCTGTCCAGCGCGCTGTGTTTGCGGCTGCGCAGGCGAAAACGACGGCGTTCGCTTTTACTCTCATGGTAACGCCGAAAGCCGATTTGCAGCCCCAGCGTACCCAGCAGAACATAGGTGATGGCACTCAGGCTGATGGTCAACAGGCTTGCGCCTGCGGAAAGCAATAGCTGATTAATCAGCGCGGCGATAATCAGCCCGGAGATCAACCCGATACCGGACAGGAAAATCTGCTGTGTCGGCATGCTGGACCAGCGCCGCTCCACAGCTGCGCTTAACTGCAAAAGCTGCTGTTGAATACGGCGGGAAGGAAGAAATAATAAAAGCCCGCCCAGAAAACATAACACAAGATACAACGTTGCCACGCCGTACGGTTCCAGAAAAAAGGATGGGTAGGTGCGGCGCAGCACAGGCAGCACAAGCGCGGCGACCAACGCGCCCACGCCAACGCCCACCAGTGTAATCAGCAGCCGGAGCACCCGCTCGATCGTTTTATTTTTTGCCATCGGAGGATCCCTTCTTTACTGTGAACTAATGCGCTACGGCCAGCGCCTGCATCAGCGTGTCAACGCCGGTCAGCCGCGCGCCGTCGATATGGGTGAGGCTCTTCAGGTTTTGTTTGGGCAACAGAATATCCGCAAAGCCGAGGCGAACGCATTCCGCCACACGGCGTTCCGCCTGCGCGATGGGGCGCACTTCGCCGCAAAGGCCGATTTCACCCATCACGCATAACGACTGCGGAAGCTGGAAATTCTCCAGGCTGGAGGCAACGGCCAGGCATACCGCCAGGTCGGCGGCGGGATCGTCCAGTTCCAGTCCGCCCGCGACGCTTACGTACACATCCTGATCAAACAGCTTTTTCCCCGCGCGCTTTTCCATGACCGCCAATAATAACGCCACGCGGCTGGAATCCACACCGCCGACCGTGCGCCGGGGAATGGCGTAGAAACTGTGCGCGGCCAACGCCTGCAAATCGCACAGGATCGGGCGGCTGCCCTGCATGGC